>CAZVCS010000032.1:0-20192 GCA_964625765.1 uncultured Dehalococcoidales bacterium
CCGAGGATCTCACCGGCTATCTGCAGGAACTCGGCATCAAGGTCCGCTATCTCCTCAGGCCTTTCAAGCCGGTAGAAGTCCATGTGATAGAGGGTGAGCCGGCCGCGGTACTCCCTGATGATGACGAACGAAGGACTGGCAGGGCAGTCAGCTGCACCCAGACCCGCCGCGATTCCACGCACCAGGCAGGTCTTGCCGGTGCCGAGGGCACCGGACAGCAGGAAGACATCTCCGGGCGCAGCCAGGGCGCCCAGCGTGCGACCGAGCGCGACCGTCTGCTCCTCTCCGATGGTGTAAACCGTGGTCGAGCTCATCGTCCGAAGTGGTTCCAGCCGGCGTCTCCGATGACGAACGGGCGGCCGTCTTGCCTCACGACCCTGACGCCAGGGTCCGCAGTCCGTTCGCCGATCCTGCCGATGGCAGTTACGCGGCACGAGAGACGGGCTCTGATTCGCTCCAGTTGCGCCGCGTTGCAGGTGAACAGCAATTCGTAGTCCTCGCCGCCCGTGAGGGCGAACCGCAAAGCGTCGGGAATGACGTCACGGCACGCGCCGGCTGCCGGCACGCTCGCGGCCTCAACGGTGGCGGAGACGCCGCTGCACGCGCAGATGTGCCCCAGGTCTGCGACCAGGCCGTCACTGATGTCGATGGCGCACCTCACGCCTTCCTCGACGAGTACCGGCGCTTCACGCAGCCGCGGCAGCGGTCTGAACAGCGCGCTGAGAAGCGCACCGGGCAGAGCTGCCTGCGAGGCGGCTTGGCCGAGCAGAGAAAGGGCAACCGAGGCCGCCCCGAGCTCGCCTGTCACCGCGATGAGGTCTCCCGGCGCAGCCGAGGAGCGCAGCAACAGCCGGCCGGCGGGTGCTTCACCTGTCACGAAGACGGTCGACGTCACGAAGGGTGACGCAGTCAGATTGCCGCCGATGATGACGACCCCGTGTTCGATCGCGAGTGCGCACATGGCGCGGTAGTAACTGATTACGTCGTCCGACTCGACGTCGCTCGGACAGGAGAGAGACACCAGGGCGTACCGGGCGGCGCCCCCCATCGCCGCGATGTCGCTCAGGTTGACGGCGAGCGACTTGTGGCCGAGGTCCGCCCAACTTGACCACTCAAAGCGGAAGTGCACGTTCTCCACCAGCGCGTCGGTCGTGGCGAGTTGAACCAGTTCCGTGCCGGTCCACGCCGCCGCGTCGTCGCCTATGTCTATGAGGATGCGGCGATGGGCTTCTGTTGACGGGTCGTGGGACGACTGTACGACATCCCGGATGAGTTCGATGAGTCCGAACTCGCCGAGGGCCGAGAGCTTCATCGCCGCGATTATACCATCGGCCTCGTAGCCCACAAAGGCGAGGGGCCGGTGGTATAGTGGTTGGCCATGGCGAAATGCCTCGTGCTTGCGGACATCCACGCGAACGTACGTGCGCTTGACGCGGTGTTGCGCGATGCCGCCCGGTGGGGCGCTGCCGACACGCTCTGGGTTCTTGGAGATGTCGTGGGTTACGGCGCCGAGCCGAACGAGTGTATCGAGCGCCTGCACGATCGTGTCTGCATCTGCATTGCGGGCAACCACGACCTTGGCGCCATCGGCCGCGCCGACATCACCTCGTTCAACCCGGACGCCGCCGCGGCGTGTCTCTGGACGGGCTCCCGGCTCTCCACCGCCTCGGCGGACTTCCTTGCCGCTCTGTCGTGCGGGGTCGAAGAACCGCCCTTCCTCCTGGTGCATGGGTCACCGCGCAATCCGGCCTGGGAATACGTGACATCCGCGACCGGCGCGCGAGCGCTGTCGCGCTTCTGCCCGCAGCCGCACTGTCTCGTCGGCCACACGCACGTTCCGGCGCTGTTTCGCATGGACGCAGGGATGCTGCATCACGACGGAGCCTCTATCGTCGACAGCGACCTCTCTCTGTCCGCCGGGAGGTTCCTGCTGAATCCTGGCTCGGTCGGCCAGCCCCGTGACGGTGACCCCCGCGCAGCCTTCGCTGAGCTTGACCCGGACGAGATGACCGTCGGCTTCCGGCGGGTTGAGTATGACACGGCGGGGGCCGCGGCATCCGTGGCAAACGCAGGCCTCCCCCGCAGCCTCGCCGCGCGATTGCTCGTTGGCTTCTGAGTAGCGTCATGGTATAATGTCCGCCATGTGCGATTACGAACTGGTAGCTATCGTGAGCCCCGAAGCCAACGAG
The DNA here is from genome assembly GCA_964625765.1 of uncultured Dehalococcoidales bacterium. Lineage (GTDB taxonomy): Bacteria > Chloroflexota > Dehalococcoidia > GIF9 > AB-539-J10 > SKVJ01. The sequence continues at coordinate 2,190 of CAZVCS010000032.1, forward strand.
GAGACTGTTGCGGGAAAGATCGATGGTGTGAGCCAGCTTATTGTCGGACGCCAGGGAGTCGTTGAGGAAACCCAGCGCTGGGGCAAGAAGAGATTGGCCTATCCCATCAAGAAGTTCGTTGAGGGCAACTATGCTCTCCTGCGGTTCAAGCTCGAGCCTTCGTATGTGCTCGAGTTGCGTCAGAAGCTGGAGGCGGACGAGTCGATCCTTCGGTACCTCGTTATCAAGAAGGGCTAGTGGCATAGTGGCGACGCTCAACAAGGTCATCCTCATCGGGAATCTCGGGTCTGACCCCGAGATGCGCTACACGCCCGACGGGAAGTCCGTCACCTCGTTTCGCATGGCCACGAACTACCGGTACACCAGCGCTTCGGGCGAGACGCATGAGGAGACTGATTGGTTCCGCGTCACCGTCTGGGGCAAGCAGGCTGAGCAGTGCAACCAGTACCTGACCAAGGGGCAGCAGGTCTATGTCGAAGGGCGTCTGCATGCGCGCCCGTGGCAGGGGCAGGACGGGCAGATGCGCACGAGCCTCGAGGTCACCGCTAATCGCGTCATGTTCCTCGGCAAAGCGTCCGGGACTGCGGCGCTGCCGGATGAGGGGGACATAACCCCCGGCGATATTCCGTTCGACCAGAATTGAGGAGTGAGTTGATGCCAAACTTCCGGTATTCCAGGAGACGCACGAAGTACCGCGGCGGCAAGCCGAGGGTATGTCCATTCTGCGCCGACAAGATTGAGATCGACTACAAGGACTCGGGCCTGCTGGCCCGGTTCATTCAGGGCGGCGGCAAGATAGCGTCGCGCCACAAGTCGCGAGCGTGCTCGAAGCACCAGCGGCGCCTCGCTGAGTCGATCAAGCGTGCGCGCTATCTCGCGCTGCTGCCGTACGGAACGAGTCACATCTGGAAGACGGGATGGACCGCCTCGGCGAGTCCGTCCGCTGCGTCCGGGTCATAGGAGCTGGACATGCCTAAACGAACGTATCAGCCCAAGAGAATTCCGCGCAAGCGGAACCTCGGTTTCATGGCCAGGACATCGACCAAAGCGGGCATTCGCGTGCTCAAATCGAGGCGCGCTAAGGGTCGCGTTAAGCTGACGCAAGTCTAGCTCCGGATGAGGAAGCCGTGGTCCCTGGCCAAACGGGAACAGTTCACGGCTGTGTTCCGTCAGGGACGTCCGTACTCTGGTAGACTGGTAGTCGTGCGGGTGCTGTCGACTGGCCGTGAAACCAGCCGACTCGGCCTTGTGGTGGGGAAGAAGGTGGGGGGCGCAGTGCAGCGCAACCGCGCGAAACGATTGATTCGCGAGGCAGTGAGTATCCGGACGCTGGCGACAGGCTGGGACGTCGTCGTCATCGCCCGACCGGGCTTACAGAGTGCGAAGTACCGTGTTGTCGAACAGGAGCTGCGGGAGCTCCTCCTCAAGGCAGGGATCGCCCGGGGAGGGCGTGTCGGCGGCGGTTGCGCTGATACGCGCCTATCAGAAGACGATCTCTGAAGTGACGCCCCACAGTTGCCGGTTCCAGCCGACCTGTTCCGAGTATGCCGCCGAGGCAATCATGCGCTACGGCCTGCTCCGGGGCATCGGTCTGGGCGTTCGGCGGCTGCTGCGCTGTCACCCCTTCGCAACCTCCCGGTACGACCCCGTTCCGTGATCCTTGATCTTTGTGCGAGAGCAGGAATTGATGAAGGCAGTTCGAGTAGCCACACTGGTTCTCCTTGCCCTGTTCGCCCTTGCCGGTACGGGATGCATGTCGCAGCCGGTCGCGCAGGGGTCCGTGGGCGTTGTGTCCGATGGTGACGTCCTCTTCGTCGGGTCCACTGATGGCAGGATACTGAGCATCGACACGAACGCGCGCGCCGGTGGAGCCGGGTTTCCTTCCGCGGGCGAGTGGGAGTACGCCATTACGAAGCCCTCCAAGGGGGGATTCGGATGCAGCACGACGCAATCCCCGTCCATCATCTACGGCAACCCGGCCCTGAGTGACGGCCGCCTCTGTGTTGCCACCTATGATGGCAAGGTGCTGATGCTGGATGCAGCGTCCCGCCAGGCCGGATTGGTCTTCCCGCAGGTGCGCTCCGGCGAGTGGCAGTATCCCCGCAGCGATGACTCCATCGGACCCATCGTTGGCAGCCCCGCCGTCGTCGGCAATGTCGTCTATGTCTGCAGCTCCAAGAGGGAGAACGGGCAGACGTCCGGGTTGGTGTACGCACTTGACCGCGTCTACGGCGACGAGCTCTGGGTCTCTGAGCCGCTCGATGGCAAGCTATGGGTGACTCCCGCCGTGGACGGCGGCTCCCTCATCGTGAGCACGCTCAGCGGTCTCATCTTCCAGCTCGACGCTTCATCGGGCGCTGTCCAGCCGTGGACGTACGATGCCGGTGTCGGCTTCGTGTCTTCGCCGCTTGTCCTCAATGGCACGGTGTACGTGGGCTCATTCGACCGGTCGCTCTATGCCATCCCTGTCGGGGCGCAGACTCCAAGCTGGCGATTTGAGGCTGGCAACTGGTTCTGGTCCACTCCCATCGCTGTCGGCGACACGCTGTACGCTTCGTGTCTCGACGGCAAGCTGTATGCGCTCAACGCCGCCACCGGCGCTCAGGTGTGGGGCGCTCCCTATGACGCGGGCGGCGCCATCGCTGCGCCGCCGGTCGTGATCGGCGACCGCATCGTCGTGGTCACGAAGTCGGGCGATGTCCACGTAGTCAGTCTTGCCACCGGGCTCGGTGCGCGCGTTCCGAATCCCTCCAACGAGAAAGCGCCCACATGTGATGCGGCAGTGGTCGCTGCACCCGCCGCCCATGAGGGCGTCGTCTACATCCGGGCCCAGAACAACACGCTCTTCGGAATCGACCCCATTGCAGCCAGTGTTGTCTCGACCTTCTCACTGAAGATGGAGTGATGCCTTAGATGGCCAACCTTTGGAATGTGGTAATCCTGCGGCCCATGCTGAACGGGCTCATCGCCCTTTCCGGCGCCCTGCCGGAGGCCGTTGAGTTCGGACTGGCAATCATCATATTCACGCTGATCGTGCGCCTCGCGCTCACGCCGGTGGTCATCCGTCAGACCAAGTCGACGAAGGCCATGCAGGAGCTGCAGCCCAAGATGAAGGAGCTGCAGAAGAAGTACGCGAAGAACAAGGAGAAGCTCCAGCAGGAGACGATGAAGCTCTACAAAGAAGAGGGCATCAATCCTGCCGGCTGCATGTGGCCCATGCTGATTCAGTTCCCTGTGTGGATTGCGCTCTACCAGTCCATCATGAAGGCGCTGGCCACCACCCCGGAGAATCTGCTTGATCTCGCGCAGCACCTCTATGCCTCTGACACCATCGCGCGTGCCGTGCCGGTCAACAGCAACTTCCTCTGGCTGGACCTGGGCCAGCCTGATACTACGATGGTCATGGCTATCCTCGTCGGCGGCACGATGTGGGTCCAGCAGAAGATGACGACGGCCCCGTCGGTGGACCCGCGCCAGCAGTCGACGAATCAAATGATGCTCATGATGATGCCGTTGATGTTCGGCCTCTTCACTATCATGTTCCCGAGCGGGTTGCCGCTCTTCTGGTTGGTCTCGAACATCATCGGTATTGCGACCCAGTATGTGGTAGGCGGTGGTTGGGGCTACCTGAAGCGCGGGGGACCGGCTCCCGCCGCTGCCGCCGCCAGAGCGAAGTAAGCACCCTCCTCGATTCAGTGCGGGCCGGGTTAGGAGAGCCGATGAAAGATGGCGATGTGGACCTGACGGGACGCACCACTGGTGAACCGTCGCACAACTCCGGCGATGCCCCGGATGAGCAGCTCGACTCCGTGAAGCAGTCTCTCGGGAACGAGGACGATGAGTACCGGTACGCGGACGAGGACGAAGAGGATGAGGCGCTCTCCGGCAACCGCATCGACCGTCCCTCAACCGAAGCCGGCCGTGCGGCTGTCGAGGTTCTCGCGCGTTTGCTCGAACTCATGGGCCTCGAGGGCGATGTCGTCTGTCGAGAGACCGAGGATACGACGGTGCTCGACATCGAGGGCGACGACCTCGGGGTTCTCATCGGCCGTCGTGGAGTGACGCTGTCCTCCCTGCAGCACGTGGCGCGCCTCATGGTCGCCGCAAGGCTGTCTGAGTGGCCGCTGTTGAGTGTCGACGTGTGCGGCTACAAGCAGCGCCGCCGTATTGCGCTCGAGGAGCTTGCCCGGAGGCTGGCCGACCAGGCGAAGTACCGGCGCAGACCTATCGCGCTGGAACCCATGCCACCTGACGAGCGTCGCGTCGTCCACCTCGCCCTGGCACACAACCCTGATGTGTACACCGAGAGCGAGGGGGAGGAGAGCGAGCGCAAGGTCGTTATTCATCCGAAGAGGGCGTAGGCATGTTCAAGAGCGTTGACCCCAAGGCCCGCTTCCCCGATATGGAGCTCGAGACGCTCCGCTTCTGGAAGGAGAACGCTGTCTTCCAGAAGAGCATCGAGGCGAGACGAGGTCAGCCATACTACACGTTCAACGACGGACCTCCGACCACGAACGGGAGCCCGGGTATCCATCATGTGCTGTCCCGTATCTTCAAGGACATCCCGTGTCGCTACAAGACGATGCGTGGCTTCTACGCCCCGCGCAAGGCTGGGTGGGACACGCACGGTCTTCCTGTCGAGCTCGAGGTCGAGCATACCCTCGGCCTGAAGAGCAAGAGGCAGATCGAGGAGTACGGCGTCGCCGAGTTCAACCAGCGCTGCCGGGAGAGCGTCTTCAAGTACATCCGCCTCTGGGAGGCGATGGTTGAGCGCATCGGCCACTGGATCGACATGGAAGATCCGTACGTCACGCTCAAGGATGACTACATCGAATCCGAGTGGTGGGCCATCAAGCAACTGTGGGACAAGGGGTTCATCTACCGCGGATACCGTACGACTCCTCACTGTCCCCGATGCGGCACTTCCCTGAGCTCTCACGAGGTGGCGCTCGGCTACCAGGACGACACGGTGGACCCGTCGGTCCACATCAAGTTCCGCGTCACCGGCGAGGCGCTGGCGGCGGCCCCCGCAGACCTGCGGGCGCTCGTCCCGTCAGGCACGCCTGCGTACCTTCTCGCCTGGACGACCACGCCCTGGACGTTGCCCGGCAATACGGCCCTGGCTGTCGCCGCGGATGCGCCGTACGCGGTCCTTCGCGGACCTGATGATGTCCTCATCATGGCTTCGGCGCTGGTTGAGAGCGTGGGACTCCCGGGATACGAGACTGCCGGCACCGTTCCCGGCAGCAGCCTGGCCGGGCTGCGCTACGAGCCGCTCTACAACCCGCACGATTATGGCGTCCCGCGTCTCGGCATGCCTTCGTTCGAGGCTCAGAGCCGTCCTGACAAGCTCTCGTATCGCGTCATTGCCGCGGACTTCGTGTCTATGGAAGACGGCACCGGCATCGTCCACGTCGCCCCTTCCTTCGGCGAAGTCGACTTCGAAGCGGGCATGCGCGAGGGTCTGGATTTCGTGCAGCAGGTTGACCTCGACGGCAAGGTGACCGGGTCGTATCCGTTTGCCGGCAAGTTCGTCAAGACGGCTGATCCCGACGTCACCGAGGAGTTGAGGTCCCGCGGACTCCTGTTCAGGAGCGGCACGATACGGCACACGTACCCCTTCTGCTGGCGCTGCGGCACCCCGCTGCTCTACTACGTGAAGCGCTCCTGGTACGTGCGGACCACCGCGAAACGCGATCGCCTCGTATCCGGCAATCTCGAGATCAACTGGTATCCGGAGCACATCAAGTACGGGCGTTTCGGCGACTGGCTGGAGAACAACGTCGATTGGGCCTTCTCCCGCGAGCGCTACTGGGGTACGCCGCTCCCCGTGTGGGAGTGCCCTCAGTGCGGGCGACACGAGTGCGTCGGAGGTCGGGCTGACCTGGCTTCCAGGCCGTCGGTCCAGGGCTACAAGCCGGACCTTGAGCTTCACCGGCCGTACGTTGACGATGTCACCTTCGCCTGTCCCGACTGCGGCGCCACGATGCGGCGCGCTCCGGAGGTCATCGACTGCTGGTTCGACTCCGGCGCCATGACCTGGGCACAGTGGCACTACCCATTCGAGAACCAGGACCTCTTTCCTCGGATGTTCCCCGTGGACTACATCACCGAGGCTATCGACCAGACCCGGGGGTGGTTCTACAGCCTCCACGCGCTCTCCACAATGGTGTTCGACGGCCCGTGCTTCATGAACTGCGCCTGCCTTGGCCATGTGGTCGACGCGAACGGCGAGAAGATGAGCAAGTCGAAGGGCAACATCATCGACCCGTGGTCAGTCCTGAATGAGTACGGCGCCGATGCCCTTCGCTGGTACATGCTCTCTTCCGTCCCGGGTGAGAACCAGCATCGCTTCTCCCTGCAGGCGCTGTCCGAGACGATGCGTCGACACCTGTTGACGCTGTGGAACACGTACTCCTTCTTCGTCCTCTACGCCAACATCGATGGCTTCGTTCCCGGGAGAGAGAAGGCCTCGACCCTGTCGCAACTTGACCGCTGGATCATCTCCGAGCTGAACCAGCTCGTGCTCGACGTGACAAAGACCATGGAGGCGTACAGCTTCACGCAGAGCATCCGGCGCATCGAGGAGTTCATCGACCTCCTGTCCAACTGGTACGTAAGGCGGAGCCGCAGACGCTTCTGGAAGAGCGAGAGCGACGACGACAAGCTGGCGGCTCACAGCACGCTGTACACCTGCCTCACTACCCTCATGAAGCTGCTCGCGCCGATTGCGCCGTTCGTTCCTGAGGAGATGTATCAGAACCTCGTGCGAAGCGTCGACGCTGACGCACCGATGAGCGTGCACCTGACCGACTACCCCGTTGCGGATGCCGGCAGCATTGACGCGCCGCTGAACCGGAGCATGGAGCTTGTGATGAGCCTGTCGAGCCTCGGCCGGGCGGCGCGGGCCAAGGCCGGCATCAAGGTCAGACAGCCACTTACGAAGGCCGTCGTCGTTGTCCCGGATGAGCAGGAGCGGGCCTCGGTGGCCGCTCTGAGCGAGCACATCAAGGAAGAGCTCAACGTCAAGGAAGTCGAGTTCATTGCAGCGACTGGCGGCCTGCCGTCCGAGTGCGTTACCGCTGGAGACGACCGCTACAGCGTCGGCGTTGTTACCGGTCTCTCCGGAGACCTGATGGCCGAAGGCCATGCCAGGGAACTCGTGCGACGACTGCAGACGATGCGCCGCGCCGCGAACTTCGAGATCTCGGACCACATCGAGGTCTACTACCAGACGGGCGAGGTGCTGCAGGACGTCTTCGTGCGCTACGCGGACTACGTCAAGCAGGAGACCCTGTCGGTAGGGCTCTTCTGCGCCGCTGCGCCTGAGGATGCGTCGACGCAGTCACTGAAGCTCTCCGGCAACGAGATTGTGCTTGGCATCAGGCGCGCGGCGTAGTGCCGCCGCCTGGTGCTGTGTCTGCTTCCGCCTCGCCTGTAGTGTGCGAGCCTAGTCCCAGGGTGGAGGGCTCTCACGCAGCTGAGCGCTCGTCGTGACGCGGTCCTTGCCCCGCACGTACACGATGGTGACTGAGTCTCCAACTGTGCTCTTGATGATGCCCTGAAGCAGGTCGTCGCTGGTGGAGACCTCGTCACCGTTGAACTCGACGATGACGTCGCCCTTCTTGATGCCTGCCTTGTCGGCAGGTCCTCCCGGGCTGACCTCGACGACAAGTGCGCCCGTGTCAACCGTCAGGTCGTTGATGGCTGCGGTGAAGCGGTCCACCGTGTAGAGCGAGACGCCAAGCCACGGCCGGGTGACGTAGCCCTGGTTGACCAGCGACTGGATGACGGGCTGCGCACCATCGATAGCTATGGCATAGCCCATGCCCTCGACACCGATGGTCGCCACCTTGACGCTGTTGATGCCTATCACTTCTCCGGCCAGATTCACCAGTGGTCCGCCGCTGTTGCCCGGATTGATGGCGGCCGTCGTCTGTATCAGGTCGCGCAGTGTGGAGCCGCTCACCGCGAGGGAGACATCGAGCCGGCTCACGATCCCCTCGCTCGCCGAGATGCCCTCACCGAGTGCGTTGCCGATGGCGACGACCCATTCGCCGACCTCCAGGTCCATGGACTTCCCAAGCCTGGCATAGGGCAGTCCGCTCGCCTCGGCCCGGATCACCGCCAGGTCCGTCAGGGGGTCGGTGCCCACGACGGTCGCACGGTAGCTGGTTCCATCGTGAAGCTCCACCTGTATCTCATTCGCTCCTTCGACGACGTGATTGTTCGTCACGATGTATCCCGCGGAATCGAGGATGATGCCGGAACCGGCCGCCTCCTGCGTGTACGCCTGATTGAACAGGTCGTAGCCGACCATCTCAGTCATGACGGATACGACCGCCGGCCTGACCTCTCTCACGACATCCGCGATGGAGGGGAGGTTGTCGGGTGTGCCCGCGGCGGACGATGGAAGGGTCCAAGACGGGTCGATGTACTCACTCTGGGGACGAGGAGAGGTTGACGTTGGCGTTGTGGCCGACGGGTCGATCACCACACAGCCGCTAAGCAGCAGCAGACTGCATGCCGCAGCCGCACAGAATGCCTTCACCTCAACGTATCTGCTCTTCATGACAGGTCATTATAGCATCGCGGCCGCTGGCGCCTGTCGCCGGGCGCTGGCGTGCCGGTGTCTGGTGTATAATGGGCGCGGATGGCCGATTCTACGGTTGGGCAGTATGTCAACCTGTTGCTCCGCGGGGTCGTGGAGCCGCTGATGCTGTTCGTCATCGACGAGCTCCCGAGTCACGGCTACAGTATCGCCAAGGAGATCGAACGGCGCAGCAGCGGCTACCTCAAGCTCACCGCCAGCACGGTCTACTCCGCACTCCGCCGCCTCGAGGCGGAAGGGCTCGTCCTGAGTACGTGGCAGTCTGTGGCGAAGAGCCAGAGGCGGCGCCGCTACGAGTTGACCGACAAGGGGAAGCAGTTGCTCAAGACGCAACTCTCCGAATGGGAGCGGTTCTCCGTCGCTACTGAGCGCGTCGTTACCACCAACTGAGCCCCCTCTGCACAGTCGAGCCACCGGTTACCCTGTAGCCCCGTCCGCCGTCTGCGCCTGCGTGGAAGCGTGTGTCTGCGCGTGTGTTCCGGCCTCGTACGTGCTCGGTGCGCCATGGCCGCAACCGGCCCCGCAGTCCCTTGTCCCTCCGGACGCAGGCGGGAGACCCCGCAAAAGACAGAGCCGCGACAGTTGAGTCTGTCGCGGCTCCTGTTGACCGGCCCTGGCGAAATCCGCCGGGACAGCAGGGCAACCTATCCCTTGTAGGCCTGCCCCTCCCTTTCGAGCAGCCAGCCTGCAATCTCCTTGGCGTTGCTGGTGTCCCAGAACTTGCCACGCTTGCCGCTGGGCTTGCCATCCGTTCCTGCAGCCTCCTGGAAGACGACGTACTTCTTGCTCTTCGGGAACTCGGGGTTGATGGTGACGGTGATGAACGGCTTGACGTAGATCTGCCCGAGCTTGAAGACCATCTCGCCGCCCGCGGGGATGGCGTCTATCTGCTGAGCCATGGCGTCCTTGGGTGACAGCTTCTTTTCCTGTACCGCGCTTGCACCTTTGTGTCCGAACATTCTCATCTCCTCCATGTGCCAGCTCACGCTGGTTCGTTCTGTTTCGTGCTGACTTCCGGCGGGGCGAATCACCCGCTGTCGTTCGGTGAAGCGGCCTCATCGAGTTCGCTGGCGGATGGGCAATCGTCCCGAGCGGAGACCAGAGGTTTCAGGACTGCGAGAGAAGACCTGTCCGCGGCGGCGTGTCTCTAGAGGACGCACGATGGCGCACAGAAAGGAGGTGGAATGTCGAGCAACTGGCACACGTAGCGCCGATTCTTACACCAGATGAACCTGGGGAAGTGCTGCGTCGAAGCCGATTCGAGCGAGGCTGCCGGCAGCGGGTCAAGACGCGGTACGATGACGACCTGCTGTTGCCGGGTCGTATTGTGGTGTCTGCCGGAAAGCGTCCGGAAGGAGTTCAGTGCAAGGTCGAAGCTGATCGGGAAAGGAGGTCCGGCGACGAGGAGGTCGGCGGGCGCACTCAATTGGAGCGCGCCGGCGTGCCGTGGCTCCTCCGTGGCTCCTGCAGCTACGGGGAGCAGGATGGATAGCACCAGGGCTATCGATAGAACGGCGACAAGCGGCCGCTCCCGCCGGCTCCGGCCAATCATGTCATGATTCTAACGCAAACGCGGCTTGCCTTCCACCTGACTGTCAACTTCGACCGGATTGGCGCCCGGAGGCGTCTCTCTCTCTCTCTCTCTCTCCGACGCTCGGCGCTTCCGGCGAGCCTGGGTGTGCGCCTTACCCCGTCGCGTGATGCTAGAATTGCCGCCACTGTTGCGCGCAGATACGCGCTCGCCTGGGGAGTAGTTCACATGGAATGCATCCTTGCCGTAGATCAGGGCACCACGGGGAGTCGCGCGGCGCTGTATGCGGCCGATGGCAGACGAGTCGCCTCGGTCTACCGCGAGTTCACGCAGCACTTCCCCCGGCCGGGATGGGTCGAGCACGATCCTCTCGAGATATGGCGCAGTGTCGTGGACTGCATCACGGAGCTGGTCGCGAGCGTGCCTTCAGTGCTCGTCGCCTGCATCGGCATCACGAATCAGAGGGAAACCGCCGTCCTCTGGGACGCTCGGACCGGTGAACCGCTTCACCGGGCCATCGTGTGGCAGTGCAGGCGAACGGCTGACCGGTGCACCGCACTCAATCGTGACGCGAACCGGCGGCGGACCGTTCGCCGCATCACCGGGCTGCCCATCGACGCCTACTTCTCGGCCTCGAAAGTCGAGTGGCTGCTGACCCACGTTCCCGCCGTCGCCCGGGCGGCACGCGACGGATCGCTGCGCGTCGGAACTGTCGATTCGTGGCTGCTGTGGAAGATGACGGGCGGAGCTGTCCACGCCACCGACTACACCAACGCCGCGCGCACCATGCTATTCGACATCGATCGCCTTTGCTGGAGCGAGGAGCTCGTGAGCGAGTTTGGTGTGCCCCTTGCGGCGCTGCCGCAGGCCCGCGGCTCCATGGGGCCGTTCGGCGTGACCGCCGATGGTTGCGGCCTGCCGTGCGGGATTCCCATCACCGGCATCGCGGGGGACCAGCAGGCGGCCCTGTTCGGCCAGGGGTGTCTCGATGCCGGGAGCGCCAAGAACACCTACGGAACCGGCGCATTTGTGCTGCTGAACGCGGGCTCTGCCCGTCCCGGCGGTGATGGTCGCCTCATTACGACGCTCGGATGCGGCGCGAGCGGGCGGCCTGTCTACGTGCTTGAAGGCGCGGTGTTCTCGGCGGGTGCGGTAGTTCAGTGGCTGCGGGACGAGCTCCATCTGCTTGAGTCGGCCGCCGATTCCGAGCGGATGGCCGAATCGGTGGCTGACAACGCCGGCGTCTACTTCGTTCCCGCTCTTGCAGGGCTGGGGGCGCCCTACTGGGAACCGGATGTGCGCGGGACCATCACCGGCATCACCCGGGGCACCACAAAGAATCATCTCGTCCGCGCCGCCCTCGAGGCCATGTGCTACCGGACGAGAGATGTCGTCGACGCGATGCTCGAAGACACGGGCCTCGAACTCAGCGAGTTGAAGGTGGACGGCGGGGCGGCGGCAAACGGCTTCCTCTGCCAGTTCCAGGCGGATATCCTCGGCGTTGACGTGGTGCGACCCGGCGACGTGGAGTCCACGGCCCGCGGCGCCGCTGCTCTGGCCGGACTCGGCAGCGGCTTCTGGAGGGATGTGCGAGAACTCGAGGCGGCTCGCACGGTGGACAGGGTCTTCCACCCGATGATGCCTCGCGAGCACGCCTGCCGTCTGTATCAGGAATGGAGCCGGGCTCTGCGCTGCGCGATGGCTGGGCGGGAACAGGACATAGAGCATGCGTGAGTGCGACGTAGCTGTCGTTGGCGGTGGCGTGGTGGGGGCGGCGGTCGCGCACGAGCTGTCGCACTACCGGCTGACGGCGGTCCTGCTTGAGAAGGAAGAGGAGCTTTCCTTCGGTGTCTCCAAGGCCAACAGCGGCATCATCCATCCCGGAACGCAGAACCCGCCCGATTCCCTCAAGGGACGCCTCTGCGTCGAGGGCAACCGCCTTGTGCGGGAGATGTCGGCCTCTCTCGACCTCGACTTCAAGGAAGTGGGGGAGCTGGTCGTCGCCTTCGACGACGAAGAAGTCGGCCGGCTCTGGCAGCTCAAGCAGGAAGGCGAGCTGCTGGGTGTCCCCGGCCTGGAGGTCGTCTCCCGCGAGTGGCTCAGAGAGAACGAGCCGAACCTGAATCTCGACGCAGTAGCTGCCCTGCACGCGCCGACCGCCGGCATCATCAGTCCCTACCGTTTCGTGTACGCCCTGTCGGAGAGCGCCACGCTGAATGGGGTCGAGATCCTGACCCGGGCCCGTGTTGAGTGGCTCGAGCGCATCTCTTCCGGCGACCGGCATGGCGGCGCAGGGTTCCTGCTGTCGAGTCCCGCCGGCGACGTTGCCGCGCGATACGTGGTGAACTGCGGCGGACTGTTTGCGGACGACATAGCGGAGATGGTCGGCGCGCGTACCTTCCGCATCCGGCCGCGCAAGGGAGAGGAGTACATCCTCGACAAGAAACGTCGCTACCTGACCCGGCATCTGCTCTTCCCCGTGCCGACTCCTGAGTCCAAGGGCATACTGGTGACCCGGACGTCCGACGGCAATCCCATGGTGGGGCCGACGGCCTACGAGGTCGAGGACCGTGAGGACCTCTCCACGACCGATGCCGGGCTGCGACTTGTACTCGCCGTCGCGCAGAAGCTGGTGCCCGCCATCGACCCGCGGGACATCATCGCCTACTTCGCGGGTCTCAGACCCGCGGCGGGCGATGATTTCGTCGTCAGGGCCGAGGCAACGGCTCCGGGCTTCATCAACGTTGCTGGTATCCAGTCGCCGGGCCTCACTGCCGCTCCGGCCATCGCTCGCTACGTCGCCGGACTACTGCGTGAGTGCGGCATGGAACTTGAGCGAAAGACCGGTCCGCGCCAGCCCAACCGTCGCTCCTTCCACCTGTTCGCGATGCCGCTGGGGGATGCGAAACGGCTGGTCGAGGAGGACCCGGAGCGAGGCGACATCGTCTGCCGCTGTGAGACGGTCTCCCTTCGAGAGGTGAAGGACGCGATTGCGGCCGGCGCGACCACGCTCGATGGCGTCAAGTACAGGACGCGCGCCGGGGCGGGTCGCTGCCACGGCGGCTTCTGCACCTGCCGCATCATGCGCCTGCTGGCTGAGGAGACGGACAGGCCGGTGACGGCCGTGTCCAAGCGAGGGGCTGGTTCTGAGCTTGTTATGGAGGACCGGTCCGGTGGATGAGCGCGAGCTCGTTGTCGTCGGTGGAGGTCCGGCGGGGATGGCGGCAGCCGTCGAGGCGCGCGACTGCGGCGTGCGGGATATCCTGCTGCTTGAGAGAGATGCCCATCTCGGCGGCATCCTGAACCAGTGTGTCCACGCCGGGTTCGGGCTCGCCTACTTCAGGGAGGTGCTGACAGGCCCGGAGTATGCCGACCGGTTCATCCACCGTGTGTACGAGGCGCCGGGCATCGAAGTCAGTACGAGTTCCTTCGTGGCGGAGCTCAAGCCGGGCAAGGTGCTCACCTACCTGCGGCCAGGCGCCGTCCGCACCGTCCGCGCCAGAGCGCTCATCATGGCGACCGGCTGCCGCGAGCGCACACGGGAGATGATTCAGATACCCGGCACTCGGCCCGCAGGCGTCTACTCCGCCGGCCTGGCGCAGAAAATGATAAACATCGAGGGCCTGCTGCCCGGAAGACGGGTAGTGGTCATCGGCTCCGGCGATATCGGCCTCATCATGGCGAGGCGCTTCTCGCTCGAAGGAGCCACGGTCAGCGCTGTCATCGAGATCCAGCGTCAGCCGACCGGCCTGAAGCGCAATATCGTCCAGTGCCTCGACGATTTCGGCATCCCTCTCTACCTGGGGCATCGTGTCATGTGGATTCACGGCAGGAACCGGGTCGAGGCGGTCGACGTGGCGCCTGTCGACGAGCTCGGTCGAGAGGTCCCTGGGACGCGCTTCACGCTGCCCTGCGACACGGTGCTCGTGTCGGTCGGCCTCATCCCGGAGAACGAGCTCATCGAGATGGCCGGCGTCGAGCTGGACAGGCGCACGAATACGCCGGTCTCGAGCGATCTCAATTACACTTCCATCCCGGGGTTGTTCGTCTGCGGCAATGCCTTCAAGGTGTACGACATCGTGGACTCAGTGACCCGCGACAGCATCGTCGCGGGGCGGCAGGCCGTCGAGTATCTGGCCGCGTGCAACGGAGGTGAGCATCGTGGCTAGAGAGTTGACGTGCATCGAGTGTCCCACCGGCTGCGCCATCCTCGTTACCGTGGTGGATGACAAAGCTGTCCGCGTCGAGGGAAATGGTTGCCGCCGGGGCCGTGACTACGCGGTGGCGGAGGTCGAGCACCCGGAGCGACTGCTGACCACGACGGTGCCGGCCCGCGGACTGACGCTGCGCATGGTGCCCGTCCGGACAAGCCGGCCGATTCCGAAGGACGCGAGGGTGGATGTCATGAGCGAGATACGCAAGGTCCGCATCTTCGCCCCCGTCAAGGTTGGGGATGTTGTGTTGCCGAACCTCCTGGGGCTCGGCGTGGATGTGGTTGCCACGCGGGACGTGTCCTGAGTTCGTCTGCCGACCTGCCGCCGAGCTTCGCTGTTGCTGCACCGGGGTGAGACTGCACGCTGCCATGCAGCCGCGTTGCTGTCCCTCGATGCAGTCCCTATACTGGGCTGTCACCGGCGCCGGAAACGGTGGTCGTGGACCGGCTGAGGGAGGCTGCATGCGAGCAAAGGTGAAGATCACTGTCGTGAAGAAACTCGGTACGAAGGAGCTGTTCGGAGACAACGCACCCGCACACGCCACGTTCGAGGACGCCTGTCCTCGCTGCAACGTGGGAGACGTGTACGTCGTGCCGGAGGACGGCTCCTGCCCGGCGGGATTCTGTCCCTGGGCATACGCTGACCTGCATCGCGACATCATGCATTTGAGGTTCGGCGGAGACTACCCGTTTGTGCGGGAACCCGGCACCGCCGTCCAGTGTTGCACAGACGGCCTCCGGCCGGTGTTCTTCAAGCTCGAGCGGATGGCATAGCCGGGCCAGCCAGGACTGAGAGATGAAGTGCGTCGTGACCGGTGCTTCCGGTCACGTTGGGGCCAATCTCGTCCGCGCGCTACTGGCGCGAGGGGACCGCGTCCGCGCGCTCGTGCACGTCGACATGGCTCCCCTCCGCGGCCTCGATGTGGAGCTCGCCCACGGAGACGTCTCTGACGTGTCCTCCTTGAAGGCTGCGTTCGACGGCGCCGACCTGGTCTACCACCTTGCCGCGCACATCGCAATCTCGCCCGCACGCGCCGCCACCCTCGACCGCGTGAATGTCCTCGGCACGCGGAATGTCGTCGAAGCCTGCCTGGATCGTCGCGCACACCGGTTGGTTCATTTCAGCTCGATTCACGCCCTCGCTGAGGCGCCGGCGGGCTACCCCGGCGATGAGGCAGGGCCCCTGGTTCAGACTGACTCGTGTTCCTCGTACGACGGCTCCAAAGCCGAGGGCGAACGATGCGTGCTGAGTGCGCTCCGGTCGGGCCTGGATGCTGTCATCGTGGCGCCGACCGCCGTTGTGGGGCCGTACGATTTCCGGCCGTCGTACTTCGGTCGCGTGCTGCTCCGCCTCGCCACGGGCCGCCTGCCCATACTCGTCAGCGGCGGTTTTGATTGGGTCGATGCCCGCGACGTTGCCGGCGGCGCGATAGCTGCAGCGGAGCGGGCCGAGACCGGCGCCAAGTACCTGCTCTCAGGCCACTGGCTGACCCTGACGCAGGTGGCCGACCTGGCGTGTGCGGCCTGGGGGGCGCGGCGACCGCTCGCGGCTGCGCCGCTGTCGCTCGCGCGTGCCTGTGCTCCGGCTGGAGAGGCGCTTGCACGCTTGCTGCGACGCGAGCCTCTCTTCACTGGCTACGCTGTCTCGGCGCTGGCGCAGCATCGCTTCGTCAGCCACGCCAGGGCGACACGTGAGCTAGGGTACCAGCCACGGCCGTTTGAGCAGACCCTGACGGACACCCTTGAATGGTTCCGAGCGAACGGCTATCTGTCTGCACGGACGGGAGGAGCGCCGCAGTGAACGAACGCGACTTCTTCGACATCCTGCTTCGCTTCTGGTTCGTGCTGGCCGCCGCGCTCTTTGTGGTGCTCCTGCGCGTTCCCGCGCCGTATGGACGTCACCGCAGGGAAGGGTGGGGCGCCACGTTGGGGGCTCGCACGGGGTGGCTCCTCATGGAGGCGCCCGCCTCCGTCCTGTTCACCTTCTGGTTCCTGACCGGGACGCGTGCTCCATCGGCGGCGCTCGTGGCGCTGTTCATCATGTGGCAGACACACTATGTCCACAGGGCATTCATCTACCCGTTCACCCTGGACGCGAGCCGCCGCATGCCGCTCGTCGTTGTAGTGATGGGCGTCCTCTTCAACAGCGTCAATACCTATCTGAACGGACGGCATCTGTTCGCCTTCTCATCGGGCTACGAAGCCGCCTGGCTGAGCGACCCGCGCTTCATGGCAGGTGCGGCGCTGTTTGCCACGGGGTACGTCGTGAACAGATGGGCCGACCACAGGCTGCGGCAAGAGCGAATCAGCAGCGGGCAGCGCTACTGCCGGGTCGACAGCGGCATCTTCCGCTACGTCTGTTGTCCCAACTACCTCGGGGAGATCGTCCTCTGGTGCGGCTGGGCGATGGCAACGTGGTCCCTGGCGGGACTCAGCTTCGCGGTGTGGACTGCCGCGAACCTCCTGCCTCGGGGCCGCACACACCTGGAATGGTCGCGGCGGCACATCGAGGGGTACCCCCGGGGCCGCAGGGCCGTCCTGCCAGGGTTGTGGTAGTGCCGGACGGTTACTTCACGCGAGCGAACTTCTGGATCGTCCTCGCGCCCCGGTCGACCTTGGCGTGCGTGGTCGCCACCTCTCCGACGTACACATCGCCGTGCGAGTCAACCGCCACCGTGTGCGGCGCCACGAACAGGGCCTCTTCCTTCACCGTGCTCGCATTGCCCCACTGAGTGACGACTCGACCGTCCTCGTCGAAGACGCTCACGCGCATGCACAGTTGGGAGACATACACCAGGCCGTCCGCCGCCACGTAGATGCCGGTCGGGCGGATGACGCTGTAGCGGACCTCCAGCAGATGGCCTTCCTGGTCGAAGAGCTGGATGCGGCTGTTCTCCCGGTCGGCAACCAGCAGCCGGCCTTTGGCGTCGATGGCGATGTCGTGCGGCAGGCGGAAGTTGCCCGGCTCGCCTCCGGGCTCGCCCCATGAGTGCAGCAGCGTGCCCTTGGGGCTGAACCGGTGGATGCGCGCGTTGCCATAGCCGTCCGAGACGAATATGTCGCCCGAGGGTGCTATGGCCACGCCGGTCGGCCGGTTAAAGGGAGGTCCCGCCCTCTGGATGGTCGACGTGCTCTGGAACACGTCCCACGTGTGCCGGTAGCCGGTATCCGAGGCCGCCCCCTTCTGCCCGAGCGTCATCAGCATCTGGCCGTCGGTAGTGAACTTGGCGACGAAGTGGTCGTAGTCGTCGGTGCAGAATATCGAACCGTCCGGCGAAAGCCGGGCGCCGTGTGCCCGGTGGAAGAGTCCGTGGCCCCAGCGCCGGAGGATGTTGCCGTCGCGGTCGAATACGATGACCGGATGCTCGCTGCGGTTGAGCACGTAGACGTTGTCTTCCGCGTCAATCGCGATGCCGCAGACGTCCACGAACGACCAGCCCGCGGGCACCTTCGCCCAGTCGGCAACGAGTTCGTACTGGAGGTCGCCGGTTCCGTATCGCATTCGTCTCTCTCCTTTGCGCCAGCAGAATTGCTGCGCCGTACATGGTACCAGAGCCAGGCTCTCGGTGCTCATGACTGCTGTTCGTGCTGCCTTCCTGCTATACTGCGCGGCAGCGCCGGCGCCACGGTGCGCGCAAAGCGGGGATA
>CAZVCS010000033.1:0-6043 GCA_964625765.1 uncultured Dehalococcoidales bacterium
CGGGTGCGCTCATCCTCCGTTCACCGGATGCTGTCGTGCGACAGCGATGACGCCCGCAGGGCGGCAACACAGGTCGCCCCTGGCTCAACTGTAGTGAGGTAGTTCAGCGGGTGTCACCGGCGGCCCAAGAGGAGGCTCCTCCTCTTCTTCGCGGGCGGAGACGGCGGACGAAGGCCATCCGCCGTAGTCTGTTCAGGAGGCGGACTTGGCCGAGGACAGCTTGTTGGCCTGCCTGGTCAAGCGCGACTTCAGCCGCGCGGCCTTGTTCTTGTGGAAGACGCCCTTGGTGACGGCCCGGTCCAGGTTCGATATGGCATCGGCGGCAGTCGCCGAGGTCCTGTCGACATCCCCTGACGCGATGGCTTCGCGTGCGACACGTACCGCGGTGCGCGTCCGCCCACGCACGATGCGGTTGTACACGCGCTTCCGCTCCTGCGCCTTCGACGCCCTGTTCTCCGACTTGCTACCTGACAATGGTTTCTCCTTTTCTCACCACGTTGACGACGCTCCAGAGCGACTGAATCTTGGCCATCAGCTTGCTCAACTGCGCCGTACCGCTGACTTCGACGTCGAGACTCAAGTTCGCCATGCCGCCGTCATCGCGGCCGAAATCCACATCCGTTATGTTGACCCCTGCTTCGGCTATGACCGCACTGATATCGCGAAGCAGCCCCGTCCGGTCCCAGGCATCAACCTGCAGCTTGACGGGATAGACCTGCGCAACATCACCCCAGTCCACGGCAACGAGACGCTCGCGCTCGGACTCGTTGACGACGTTGGGACAGTCCTTGCGGTGGACGGTGACGCCGCGACCCTGTGTAATATACCCGATTATCTCCTCACCCGGCAAGGGCGTGCAGCAGTTGGCGATACGCGTGTAGAGGTTGCCGACGCCCAGCACCCGGATGCTCCCGGAACTCACCTTCTTGGGCGCCGAAATCTCGATGCTCTTCTCCGGAGCTTCCAGCTCCGAGCCGAGCTTGACGGCGACCTGCGACACAGTGAGGCTGCCTCTCCCCAGGGCAAGATAGAAGTCATCCGTGGAGGCGAACCCGAGGGTGGCCGCCATCTTCTCCGCCGCCGGAACCGCCGTTCCCAGCCGCTTCAGCCCGCTCTCCAGTATCTGCCGCCCCGTCTCGATGCTCTGACTGCGCTCCTGCTTATTGAACCACTGCCGGACTTTGCTCTGGCCGTGTGACGTCCTGACGAAGCCGAGCTCGGGATTGAGCCAGTCGAGGCTGGGGCCGCGTTCGGTCTTGGAGGCGACGATCTCCACGACGTCGCCGTTGTTCAGCGCCTGGTTGAGCTGAACGAGCTTCCCGTTCACCTTCGCGCCGATGCAGCGATAGCCGAGGTCCGTGTGGATGCGGAAGGCGAAGTCGAGCGGCGTCGCCCCCTTCGGCAGGTCGATTATCTCTCCTTTCGGCGTGTACACGAACACCTGGTCGGTCAGCACGTCGGTCTTGAGCGACTGGACGAACTCCTCGCTGTCCAGCTCATCGCGGTGCTCGGTCAGCTCCTGCAGCCAGGCCATCCGGGCATCCATCGACGGGTCGTACTTCCCGCCCTCTTTGTAGTGCCAGTGCGCGGCCACGCCGAAGGTAGCCACCTGGTTCATCTCATACGTTCGTATCTGGACCTCGATGGGCGTGGTTCCTCTGCACAGCACGGTGGTGTGGAGCGACTGGTAGCCATTGTCCTTCGGATTGGCGATGTAGTCGTTGAACTCCTCGATGATGGGGTGCCAGAAGTTGTGCACCACGCCGAGCGCCTTGTAGCAGTCGGCAACCGTGTTCACGAGCACCCGCAGCGCAAACAGGTCGTGGATGTCCCCCACGCTCTTGCCCTGCTCGGCGTAGCGTTTCGCCTTCAGGTACGTGCTGTAGATGTGCTTCGGACGGCCAAGCACTCGGGCTTCGATGCCGGCGCGCTTGAGCTCCTCCTCGAGGGAGTGGATGGCCTCCTCGACGAAGTCCTCCCTCTCCGCCCGCTTCGTGGCAATCAACCTGGAGAAGCGCCTGTACTCCTTCGGTTCAAGATAGCGGAACGCAAGGTCCTCCAGTTGCCACTTCGTGCGGCGCAGTCCCAGCCGGTGCGCCAGCGGCGCATAGACGTCGAGCGTCTGCTGGGCGATGGCGCGGCGCCGCCCCAGCGGCAGTGCCCCCAGCGTCCGCATGTTGTGCATCCGGTCAGCCAGTTTGATGAGGACGACACGCAGGTCCTCGGCGGTCGCCATCAGCAGCTTCCGCAGGTTCTCTGCCTGCGTCCTCGTTTCAATATCCTGTTCCTCGCTCCGGCTGGCGAGGCGCTTCAGCTTCGTGACGCCATCAACCAGCTTCGCAACATCCTTGCCGAACGTCTTCTCGATGGTCTCCAGCGTGATGTCGGTGTCCTCCACCACGTCATGCAGCAGCGAGGCGGCGATGGTGGCGGCGTCCATCTGATACTCGACCATCGTCATGGCAACATTGAGCGGATGCTCGAGGTACGGCTCGCCGGAGGCGCGGACCTGGCCCTCGTGCGCCTTCGCCGCGAACTCGTACGCCGACCGCACGAACGCCACTTTGTCCGGCGGAAGATATGCGGCTGCATCCCTCAGCAGGGACTCTCCGTCCATAGCTGGCATAATAACGCAGCACTCACTCACGCGCAAACAGAGACCGGCGCGACCGCGACTGCGCGCAGTGCTATCATCCGCCCGTGGCCGTCACGGATGGAGCGGGCGATGCTTGAACGGTTGCAGGCCGGCGCCGCGATGCTGGGGTGTGGACTCTCCGAGGCTCAGCTCGAGCTGTTCGACCGTTTCCGCGCCGAGATCCTCGACTGGAACCAGCGCGTCAACCTTACGTCCATAACCGACCCCGACGAGGTCGAGTTGCGCCACTTCCTCGACTCCCTCACAACACTCGCCGCCATAGGCCAACCCAAACCGGGCGAGGGTCTGCGCATCCTCGATGTCGGCTCCGGCGCGGGTCTCCCCGGTGTGCCGCTCGCCATCGTCTTGCCGGATGCCAGGGTGACGCTGCTCGAAGCAACCGGTAAGAAGGTCGCCTTCCTCATGCACCTCGTGGAACGGCTCTTACTGGGCAACACGAGCGTTCTGCTCGGCAGGGCAGAGGACCTCGGCCAGACTCATTCGCACCGGGAATCGTACGACCTCGTCGTCGCCCGAGGCGTCGCCCCCCTCGCCGCTCTCGCCGAGCTTTGCCTGCCCCTCGTCGCCATCGGGGGCAGATTCGTCGCAATGAAGAAGGGCGACATCGCGGTCGAGTTTGCCGCATCCGCCGCTGCAATCGCGCGACTGGGGGGAGCACCGGCGCGCATCATCAGGGTGACGCTTCCTCTCCTCGCTGACAACCGTTGTCTGGTCGTGTCAGACAAGTCTCAGCCGACTCCCGCGCGCTACCCTCGCCGGCCGGGAATGCCGGCGAAGCACCCTCTTCTGGGCGGTTGACGCCGGGTACCGGGCGCTCGCACAACGGGTGTGCGCCAGCTACAGGACACACCCGGAGATGTGGTACGATAACCGCCACAGCCTCGAAAGGAGTCATTCGCATGGGTGCAACGGCCTACTCGCTGGAAGGGAGGGTGGCTCTCGTCACAGGAGGCAGCCGCGGCATCGGCCGCGAAACGGCCCTCAGGTTCGCGAGGGCCGGCGCCGATGTCGTCGTCGGAGACATCATCCCCGCCGTCGACAACGTCGCTTCCGAAGTGCGTGCTCTCGGTCGCAAAGCATTGGGCCTGCACATCGACGTGACGGATGCCGCTGAGGTCCACGATGCTGTCGAGAAGGCCGTCGCCGCGCTGGGCAAAGTAGATATCCTCGTCAACAGCGCCGGCATACACCTCGTCCAGCGGTTTGTCGAGGGTGCTCCCGACGAGTGGGAGAGGCTGTTCCGCGTCAACCTGCTGGGCACCATGATCTGCTGCCAGGCCGTGCTCCGCGGCATGATGGAGCGGCAGTACGGCAAGATAGTGACGATCGCCTCCGATGCCGGCAGGGTCGGCAGCCTGGGGCAGGCGGCGTACGGAGCATCCAAGGGGGGCGTCATCGCCTTCACCCGCAACCTCGCGGTCGAGATGGCCCGCTACAGGATAAACGTCAACTGCGTCTCGCCGGGCCTCATCGACACCGATATGTGGAACGCCAATCGCCGGGAGAACCCCAAGTTGACGCAGGCCTACGAGAACACCATCCCGTGGAAGCGGCTCGGTGAACCCGGGGAGATCGCGGCCGCAATCCACTTCCTGGCCTCCGACGAGGCGGCGTACGTCACCGGCCAGACGCTGAGCGTCAACGGCGGCGTGTTCATCGGATAGAGACACGGTGCGCGCACGGCCGCCCGGCCGGTCGCGTCGAGAGCACATCAGAGAGCAAGGAGGTACGCGGAGCATGGTCATCAGGAAAGTGGGCATCATCGGCTGCGGCTTGATGGGGTCCGGCATCGCAGAGATAACCGCTCGTGCGGGCTACGACGTCCTCGTCACTGAGGTGAGCGACGAACTCCTCAAGAAGGGCATCGCGCGGATAGAGGCTTCGACGCAGAAGGCCGTCGACAAAGGCAAGGCCTCTGCGGAGGACAGGGCCGCGACGCTCGCCCGCATCAAGGGCTCGACGAAGCTCGAGGACGTGAGTTCCTGTCAGCTTGTCGTTGAAGCCGTGATCGAGAAGATGGAGGAGAAGAAGCGCGTCTTCGGCATCCTCGACAGCGTGTGTCCGCCCGATGCCATCCTGGCCAGCAACACGTCCTCGCTGTCCATCACCGAGATCGCCGGCTCGACGAAGCGGCCCGATATGGTGCTCGGATTGCACTTCTTCAGCCCTGTGCCCGTGATGAGGCTGCTTGAAGTGGTGCGGACCATCATGGTCAAGGATGAGGTAGTGGAGGCGGGCGTGGCCTACGGCAAGGCCGTGGGCAAGGAGACCGTGGTATGCAAGGACGCCCCGGGCTTCATCGTCAACCAGCTCTACCTCCCCTACACGCTCGTTGCCATCCGGCAGTGGGAACGCGGCCTCGCAACGAAGGAGGATATCGACAAGGCGATGTCCCTCGGTCTGAACTACCCGATGGGACCGTTCACGCTCATGGACTTCGTCGGCCTCGACATCCACTACAACGCGTGTATGGCCATCTACGAAGAGACGAAGGACCCGGCCTACTTTCCGCCGCCCGTGCTGAAGAAGATGATCCAGGCAGGCCATCTCGGCAGGAAGACCGGCAGGGGCTTCTACGACTACTCAGGCAAGTAACTTGCCGGCGGGCAGCATGTCGTGCCCCGGTGCAAGGAAGGAGTCAGTGAAGAACATGACAGGAATCGTATCGTACGCAGCGTACCTGCCACTGTACCGGCTCAGCCGAGCGGAGATAGGCCGCGCCTGGGGCGGCGGTGGCAAGGGGGAGAAGGCCGTCGCCAGCCACGACGAGGACACCATCGCCATGGCCGTCGCGGCGGCGCGCGAGTGCCTCAAGGGCATCGACAAGAGCCCGGTCGACGGCGTCTTCTTCGCGTCGACCACCTCTCCCTACAGGGAGAAGCAGGCGGCAGCGACCATCGCCGCGGTGCTGGCCTTGAGCCCCGAGACGTACACGGCCGACTTCGCCGGCTCGCTCCGGAGCGGCACCAACGCGCTCCGCGCGGCGGTCGACGCAGTCAAGAGCGGCTCGCTGAAGAAGGTGCTCGTCCTTGTTGCCGACTGCAGGCTCGGCATGCCGAACGGCGCCAACGAGGTCGCCTTCGGTGACGGCGCCGCGGCGCTGCTCATCGGCTCGGACGGCGTGCTCGCATCGATTGACTCCATGTACACGATGGCCGATGAGATCATCGACGTCTTCCGCTCCGACAGGGACCGCTTCGTGCACGCCTGGGAAACCAGGTTTGTGCGCGATTACGGCCAGGGGCGCATCGTCCCCATGGCGGTGACGGCCGCTCTGCAGAAGTGCAAGCTCGCGGCGGCCGATGTCGCCAAGTACGTCATGTACGCACCCGACCAGCGCCAGCTCCAGGCTGTCGCCAAGTCACTCAAGCTCGACCCCGCCAGGGT
>CAZVCS010000033.1:6143-20125 GCA_964625765.1 uncultured Dehalococcoidales bacterium
GAGCCGCCGGCGACCGCTCCGATGGAGCAGCCGTCCCCCGTGGCCCTCTGGCGCGACAATAAGAGCGGCCTCGACCTGCACGGCGTCAAGTGCCGCAAGTGCGGCACGCCACAGTACCCGGCCCAGCGCGTCTGCATGGAGTGCGGCTCCAAGGACGACTTCGACGACTACTCGTTTTCGGACAAACCCGCAGTTCTTGCTACATTTAGCCATGACAGCCTGGGCATCAGCATGGACCCACCCACCACGGTGGCGGCCGTCGATTTCCAGGGTGGCGGGCGGATAACCTGCGATATGACCGACCGCGACCCCGCCGAGATCAAGATCGGCATGCCCATCGAGATGGTGTTCCGGGTGTTGCGGTACGTCGGCGGCTTCTACACCTACTGGTGGAAGGCCCGGCCGAAGAGGGACTAGGAACGCTAGACAGGAGCGAGGTGATACATGGACGGAATCAAAGACAAAGTCGCCATCATCGGCATGGGCTGCTCCAAGTTCGGTGAGAACTGGGACAAGTCCGCGGATGACATGATTATCGATGCCGCCTACGAGGCCTACCAGGACGCCGGCATTGAGCCCAAGGACATCGGCGCCGCGTGGCTCGGAACCTACGTTACCGAGCAGACGGGGCAGATGCTCTCACGGGCGCTCAAGCTCGACTACATCCCGGTGACGAGGGTCGAGAATGCCTGCGCTACCGGCTCGGACGCGCTGCGAAACGCGTGCTACGCGGTCGCCTCGGGCGCCTGCGATATCGCTCTCGCCGTCGGCGTCGAGAAGCTGAAGGACTCGGGCTACACCGGTCTGCCGGACTTCGAACTGCTGCGGCGCCAGAGCAACACCTACCGCACGCGGACCTACAGCCCGCCCGGACACTTCGCCATGATGGCCACCAAGTACTTCGACCGCTACGGTCTCAGCCCCGAAGAGGGCAAGAAGGTGATCGGCCAGATCGCGGTGAAGAACCACCACAACGGCGCGCTTTCTCCCAAGGCGCACTTCCAGTCCGAGACGACTCTCGAGAAGGTTCTCGCGGCGCCCATGGTCGCCTGGCCGCTCGGCCTGTTCGACTGCTGCGGCGTCAGCGACGGAGCGGCCGCCGCAATCGTGACGCGGGCCGAGCTTGCCAAGAAGTTCCGCCCCGATCCCGTCTACATCAAGGCGCTCCAGATTGCCGTCGGTCCCTACGAGGGCTACATGAGCCCGAAGTACGACTGGAGCCACGTGGAGGAGACGGTCAGGGCTGGTGAACGCGCGTACGCCGAGGCCGGCGTCAAGGAGCCTCGCAAAGAGATCAGCATGGCCGAGGTGCACGACTGCTTCACCATCACCGAGCTGGTCATCATGGAAGACCTGAAGTTCAGCGAGCGCGGCAAGGCCCCTGACGATGTCCGCAGCGGCTTCTTCGAGTTGACCGGCGGACTGCCCGTCAACACCGATGGCGGCCTCAAGTGCTTCGGCCACCCCATCGGCGCCAGCGGCCTGCGCATGATGTACGAGGTCTACAAACAGATGCAGCAGAAGGCTGACAAGCGGCAGATAAAGAACCCGCGACTCGGCCTCACCCACAACCTCGGCGGCACGCCCGCCACCTGCAGCGTCAGCGTCATCATCGCCGGCAACGAGCTGGGCTAGAGCGCCGGGACACGGATTCGAGCGATTCGGAGGGCTCGACGAGACCCGTCGAGCCCTCCTCTGTGAACAGCGCCGCCGTTCTCACCATACCGGGATCGAGCGTGAGTCCCCTCCCACCTTTGCGCCATACAGATGGCTGACTTATAATACTGCCATGGAGAAGAGCACCTTCAGGACGAAGAGCGGACTGGCTCAATCGCTCAAGGGCGGCGTCATCATGGACGTGGTCACGCCCGAGCATGCCAAGATAGCGGAGGACGCCGGCGCCTGTGCGGTGATGGCCCTCGAGCGCGTGCCCGCGGACATTCGTGCCGCCGGCGGCGTGGCCCGCATGGCCGACCCCACCGTGATACTCGCCATCATGGATGCCGTGAGCATCCCGGTCATGGCGAAGTGCCGCATCGGCCACTTCGTCGAAGCTCAGGTTCTCGAGTCGCTGGGAGTCGACTTCATCGACGAGTCCGAGGTCCTCACCCCCGCGGACGAGCACTTCCACGTCTGGAAGCATGACTTCCGGGTCCCCTTCGTCTGCGGTTGTCGAGAGCTCGGCGAGGCCCTGCGCCGCATCGCCGAGGGCGCGGCCATGATTCGCACCAAGGGCGAGGCCGGCACCGGCAACATCGTTGAGGCGGTGCGCCACATGCGCGCCGTCATGGACGGCATCAGCCGCGTCAAGTCGCTGCCCAAAGAGGAGCTGGTCACCGAGGCCAAGACGCTCGGCGCCCCGCTTCAGCTCGTCCTCGACCTGCACGAGACCGGCAAGCTGCCCGTCGTCAACTTCGCCGCAGGCGGCGTCGCCACACCCGCCGATGCCGCCCTCATGATGCAGCTTGGCGCCGAGGGAGTGTTCGTTGGCTCCGGCATCTTCAAGTCGAGCAACCCCGCCGCACGAGCCAAGGCCATCGTCGAGGCGGTGACTCACTACCGCGAACCCGAGATCATCGCGAAGGTCTCCCGGGGCCTGGGCGAGGCGATGCCCGGCCTGGAGATAGGCACGATACCGCAACAGGGGCTCCTCGCCACCAGAGGCTGGTAAGACGTAGTGCGACAGGTTGTAGCCGACGATCTGGACGCTCTCCTGGACGTACTCCCTCCGCACATCCGGGAACCCCTCCGGGAGCAGTCCGGGCTGAACGAACTCCTTGAGATCGTGCTCGACCTCGGCTCTCCTCCCGAGGCCCGCTTTCCCCAAAGCGAGATTGTCGTCAGCTGCAAGGAAGTCGACCAGAACGACATCGCCTTCGTTGTCGCCCGCATAGGCGAATTTACAACTGACAACAGGGCGGGCATCGAACGGACCCTCCACCGCATCTCGGCGATGCGCAATCGCCACGGGGACATCGTCGGCCTCACCTGCAGGGTGGGCCGCGCGGTCTTCGGCATGGTGGACATGATTGCCGACCTCATCGAATCCGGGCAGAACATCCTGCTGCTTGGTCGGCCCGGCGTCGGCAAGACGACCATGCTGCGCGAGGCAGCCCGGGTGCTGGCCGACAGCACGAGGAAGCGTGTCGTCATCATCGACACCTCGAACGAGATTGCCGGCGACGGCGATATCCCCCACCCCGCCATCGGCCACGCAAGGCGCATGCAGGTTGCCGCTCCCGAGAGACAACATGCCGTGATGATCGAGGCCGTGGAGAACCACATGCCGCAGGTCATCATCATCGACGAGATCGGGACCGAGCTCGAGGCGCAGGCCGCGCGCACCATCGCCGAGCGAGGCGTGCAACTCATCGGTACCGCGCACGGCAACAGCCTCGAGAACCTCGTGCTTAACCCGACCCTGTCCGACCTCATCGGCGGCACGCAGACGGTTACGCTCGGCGACGAGGAAGCCCGCCGGCGCCGCTCGCAGAAATCCGTGCTCGAACGCAAGGCCCCGCCGACGTTCGACGTCGTTGTCGAGATACTCGATTTCTACCGCGTCTCCGTGCATACGGACGTGCAGGAGGCGGTGGACAACCTGCTGACACAGCGACCGGTGCGCACGGAGCTTCGCTGGGTGGACAGCAACGACCAGGTGCAGAAGCAGATACTGCTCACGTCCAAGGAGGGCTCCTCGCAGGCCGCCGAGGCGGTGGACGAGCGCCCGCTGCAACCACGGGAGAAGGCCGTCCGCGTCTACCCCTTCGGCGTGAATCGTTCCAGGCTGGAGGCAACCGCGAAGAGGGAGCGCATGAATATCGAGATCGTCGACGTCCTTGAGGGGGCCGATCTCTTCCTGACGACGCGAACGCACTACCGCCGCAAGCCCCAGCGCATCCGCGACGCCGAGACGATGCGCGTCCCGGTGTACGTGCTGAGAAGTAACGACATGTCGCAACTGCGGCAGTGCCTGCACACCATCTCCCCGGGAGCATCGCGCTCGCACTACGTGCATCAGTTGCAGCAGCTCCTTGAAGACGGTGGAAATGGGAACGACGGAGGGCAGCATTTCCGCGAGGGAGCCTCCCGCGGACTGCGCTAGGCGATGGGTCTCTTCGTATCGTTCGAGGGCGGCGAGGGTTCCGGCAAGAGCACACAGGCGAAGCGTCTGGCCGCCAGGCTGCAGCGCTCGGGCTGCAGCGTCACTCTCACCTACGAGCCCGGGGGCACGCCACTGGGCGAGGAGCTGCGCCGGTCGCTCAAGAAGACGCGCGAGACCGACCTCGAGCCTGAGGCGGAGCTGTTCCTGTTCGCGGCCGCGCGAGCACAACTGACGCGGGAGGTCATCCTGCCCGCTCTCGCGCTGGAAGGCGTCGTTGTCTGCGACCGGTTCTCCGACTCCACCACGGCATACCAGGGATACGGCCGGATGCTGCCGCTCGACCTCGTCGCCACAGTGAACGAGATCGCCACGCAGGGACTCAGGCCCGACCTCGTCGTGCTGCTCGACATGGCCCCTTCCATCGCGCTCCAGCGCAAGAAGCAGCCGCCCGACCGGTTCGAGTTCGAGGGACTCGAGTTCCACGACCGGGTCAGGAGCGGCTACCTGCACCTCGCGAGCCTGGAGCCGGCCCGCTGGCTGGTGCTGGATGCCAACCAGCCGGAGGCGGCGCTCCACCGGGCAGTCTGGTCGCGCGTGTCGGCTATGCTGGCCGAACCGCGATTCCGGCCCGCCCTTCAGGGCTGAAGCCTCGACGGTGGGCGACCCGGCGGTCAACAATGGCAGAGAGGATCGCAGTCGCAATCAGCGGAGGCCGTGACTCCTTGGTCGCCGCCTCCATCCTCGCATCCGCCTCATTCGACGTGGTGACTATTCACGGTCTGATGACCGATTCTCCGGCGGCACTGCAGCAGTGCGACCGCGCCCGTGAAGTCGCCCGGGACCTCGGGCTGCCGTTCGAAGTGGTCGACCTCTCGGCCGAGTTCTCAGACTACGTCGTTGGCCCGTTCTGCGCCGAGTATGCCGCGGGCCGGACACCCAACCCCTGCGTCGTCTGCAACAGAGGAGTCAAGTTCGGCCGCCTGCTCCAACACGCACTCGACCACGGAGCGGAGAAGCTGGCCACGGGGCACTACGCGCGCGTGACGCACGAGGGCGGCAGGCACCGCCTGATGCGGGCTGCCGACCGGTCGGCCGACCAGTCGTACTTCCTCTACGCTGTCGAGAAGACAGCTCTTGAGCGCATACTGACGCCGCTGGGAGACCTGTCGAAGGCTGAGGTGCATCGCCTCGCGGCGGCTCTCGGACACGGGAACACTGCGTCCAGCCAGGACATCTGTTTCATCGCCGGCCGGGACCGGGGGCTGTTCATCGCCCAGCGGACGGGTGCGGAACCGGGCGACATCGTCACCCACGATGACCGCATTCTGGGTCGGCATCGCGGCCTGCCGTTCTACACTATCGGTCAACGACACGGGCTGCGCCTTCCGGCGACCGAGCCGCTGTACGTGGTGCGACTCGACGCCGGGCGCAACGCCGTCGTCGTCGGCCCCGAGTCTGACCTCATGAGCGAAGCCGCGCTGCTCGGCTCGCTCTCGTGGACCGATGGCGGCGCGCCGTCCACCGACCTCGTCGTACAGGCGCAGGCGCGATACCGGTCCCGGGGCAGCCGCGCCATCGTCTCCCCGAGGGGAGCAGAGGCACACGTGCGCTTCGAGGAGCCCCAGAGGGCTCTTGCCCCGGGGCAGTCCGTGGTGTTCTACGAGGGTGACGTGGTGCTGGGCGGCGGTGTCATCGTACGGGCCCTTGCCAGGGTGGAGGACGCGGATGCTGCGTTGTAGGCCGACCACCGAGCAGGAGCAGCGTCTGCGCGACGGCGGCCTCGGGCCCGTCGCCGGCGTCGACGAGGCCGGACGCGGAGCCCTCGCCGGACCGGTGGTTGCCGGCGCCGTGGTCGCCGACTGGTGCACGCGACTGCCCTGGCACGACGAGGTGCGCGACAGCAAACAGCTCTCCGCCTCACAGCGGGAGCGTCTATTCGAGCGAATCTCGTCGGAATCGATGGCGGTCGCCGCCGGCGTCGTGAGCAGCAGCGTCATCGACCGCATCGGCATCGCCGCCGCCACCCGTCGCGCGATGCAGGAGGCGCTACAGTCTCTCGCCGTGCAGCCCGGATACGTGCTCATCGACTGGTTGACGCTGCCGCGGCTGCGGCTCAGGCAGGAGGGCATTCCCAAAGGTGACGCCCTCTGCCTCTCCATCGCCTGCGCCTCCATCGTCGCGAAGGTGACGCGGGACCGGCTGATGGACGAACTCGACGGACGCTACCCCGGCTACGGCTTCGGCGCCCACAAGGGCTATGGGACGGAGCAGCATCTCCAGCAGCTCGCGACACAAGGCGCGTCGCCGGCGCATCGCGTGACCTTCAGGCCGGTTCGCCTGGTCGTCGGAGGTCTGCTCTGAAACCGCAGGACGTGGGCAAGCGCGGCGAAGAGCTCGCCTGCGCCCTGCTGAAGAAACGCGGCTACCGCATCCTGGAGCGGAACGTCCGCGGACGCTACGGCGAGATCGACATCGTTGCGCGACGGAAGGACTGCACCGCGTTCGTCGAGGTGAGAACGCGAACCGGAGACGGTTTCGGCACGCCGGAGGAGTCCATCACGAAGCACAAGCGGGACAGGATGGTCACCTGCGCGCTTGACTACGTCGCCCGGCATGACGAGCTGCGCGAAGCCGCCTGGCGCATCGACGTGGTCGCCATCGAGATGGACGAGGACGGTCACCAGACACGGGCCGAGCATATCGAGTCAGCCGTGCCGCTCGATTGAGCAGTGTGTGGCGTATAATGGCAGCCGCATCAACATGAGGAGGCAGCAGAGGTGAAGGTATACGTTTCGTTCTGGCTCCCTGAAGCTCCATTGAACGTGCTGCGAGAGAAGCACACCGTTGTTGTGAACCCCAAGGAGCAACTCCCTTCGCCGGACGAGCTCGTGGCTCATCTGGCCGACGCGGATGCGTTTCTTTGCGTCGGCAGCAGAGTGGACCGGGCCGTCATCGACCGGCTCAATCCCCGGCTGAAGATCATCGCCAACTGGGGAGTGGGCTACAACAACATCGATGCCGACTATGCCGCACAGAAGGGCATCATGGTCACGAACACGCCGGATGTCCTCACGGAAACGACGGCTGATTTCTCCTGGGCCATCCTCATGGCCGTGGCGCGGCGAGTGGCGGAGGCCGACAAGTACGTGAGGGACGGGCAGTTCAAGGGTTTCAAACCGTTCGCCATGCTCGGCTCCGACGTCTGGGGCAAGACCATCGGCATCGCCGGGTTCGGCCGGATAGGGCAGGCGGTGGGACGACGCGCCCTCGGCTTCGGCATGAAGGTGCTGTACTACGACCAGAAGCCCATCGACCGCCAGCGGGAGCAGGAACTGCAGGCTCAGTACGTGGACCTGGACACGCTGCTGCGGGAATCGGATTTCGTCTCGCTGCACGTACCGCTGGTCGAGGAGACGCGTCATCTCATCGACGCGCGTGCTCTCTCGCTGATGAAACCCTCCGCCTTCCTCGTGAACGCGGCGCGCGGCCCGGTGGTCGACGAGCAGGCACTCGTCGACGCACTCAAGTCGAAGAGGATAGCCGGCGCGGCGCTGGACGTCTTCGAGAAGGAGCCGGAGGTTCACCCGGAGCTTCTGAAGATGCCGAATGTCGTCCTTGCACCGCACATCGGCAGCGGCAGTTGGGAGACACGGACGAACATGGGACACGTAGCGGTGAAGAACATCATCGCGGCGCTCGACGGTCGCACGCCGCCCAATCTGGTCAACCGGCCGTCCCTCCGGAAGCCGTAGCCGGGTTCTTCGAGACAAAGTGAGGGGGTGGACGCCCGGCGTCCCCCCCCTCTCCATGATTGTTGTCCTACGCCATCTTGATCTGCGCTGCCTGTTCGAGTCCCAGCTCCTTGATGGCCGCCTCGCGCATCTTGTACTTCTGAATCTTGCCGGTGACCGTCATCGGGTACTCGGTGACGAACTTCACGTAGCGCGGTATCTTGTAGTGCGCTATCTTGCCCTTGCAGAAGTCGCGTATCTCGTCGACCGTTGCCGTCTCGCCCTCGCGCAGCTCGATCCAGGCCTGGATCTCCTCGCCGTACTTCTCGTCGGGCACACCGATGACCTGCACGTTCTTCACCTTCGGGTGCGTGAAAAGGAACTCCTCTATCTCGCGCGGGTAGATGTTCTCCCCGCCGCGGATAATCATCTCCTTGGCCCTGCCGGTTATCTTGCAGTAGCCGCGGCCGTCCATGGTGGCAAGGTCGCCGCTGTGCAGCCAGCCCGACTCGTCGATGACCTCGCCGGTCCCCTTCTGGTTGTTGTAGTAGCCGCGCATGATGTTGTAGCCGCGGTAGCAGATCTCCCCCTGCGCTCCGCACGGCACCATGGCGCCGGTCTCGCGGTCGACCACCTTCAGCTCGACGTGGGGTATCGCCAGACCGACCGTGCCCGTCCGGTCTTCGAGCGACGCATCGACCGGGGTCTGAGTTACGACCGGCGACGCCTCGGTCTCGCCGTAGCAGATGGTCATCTGGCTGGCGTGCATCCGCGTCGTCACCTTCTTCATCACCTCGATGGGGCACGGGGCGCCGGCCATGATGCCCGTCCTGAGCGACGACAACTCGAACGAGTCGAACTCCGGGTGCTCCAGCTCCGCTATGAACATCGTCGGCACTCCGTGCAGCGCTGTGCAGCGCTCCTGCTGCACCGCTTTGAGCGTCAGTTGCGCATCGAAGCTCTCGGCCGGCAGCACCATCGTCGCGCCGTGTGTCACACAGGCGAGGTTCGAGAGCACCATGCCGAAGCAGTGGTAGAAAGGCACCGGGATGCACAGCCTGTCCTTCGCGGTCAGGCGCATGCCTTCGCCGGTGAAGTAGCCGTTGTTCAGGATGTTGTGGTGCGTCAATGAGGCGCCCTTGGGCAGGCCGGTCGTACCGGAGGTGTACTGGATGTTGATGACGTCGTCCATGTCGAGCGACGCCTGCCGGCGGTCGAGCTCTTCGTCAGCGATGCCGTCGCCCAGAGCCAGGAGATCCGACCAGGTGTACATGCCGGGGTGCTGCTGCGGCCCCATGAGCGCAAGCGTCCTCAGAAGGGGCAGCTTCGCGCTCCGGAGGGCGCCCGGCTTCGACTCGCGTGCCTCGGGGCAGACGGAGTAGACCATCCCGACGTAGTCCGAGGACTTGAACCGTTCGATGAGCAGCAGAGCGCTCACCTCGGAGTTGCCAAGTGCGTACGCCAGCTCGTGGGTGCGGTATGCGGGGTTGATGTTCACCAGCACGACGCCTGCCATCGCCGTGCCGAACTGCACCAGCACCCACTCGGGATGGTTCGTGGCCCAGATGGCGACCCGGTCGCCGCGCTGCAGGCCGAGCGCCATGAGCGCTTTCGCCACACGGCGACAGTCCGCCCTCAACTGCGAGTACGTCCAGCGACGGCCGGTCGGGACGTCGACCATGGCCTCGTTCTCGGGATGGAGCGCCACGATGCGGTCGAGGAAATCGGGGATGGTATCACCCAGAAGCGGTGTTGCTGAGACGCCGTGCGCGTAACTCAGTTGCTGGCTGCGAGCCATGACTCCCCCTCCTTTCGATTGGCACACCGCCGCGCCGTCCCTCTGAGCCGGGGAGCCCGGGACGCCGCCCGGCGGGTCGTACCCGCACTACATGTACCTGTTGAGCACCTCCGGCACCAGGACCGTTCCGTCCGCCTGCTGGTGATTCTCCAGCACGGCGATGAAGACGCGCGGCAAGGCGAGGCCCGAGCCGTTCAGCGTGTGTACCAGTTGCGGTTTCGCCTCGGGCTCGGGTCGGAAGCGCAGGTTCGCCCGTCGCGCCTGGAAGTCGCCGCAGTTGCTGCAGGAGCTGACCTCCAGCCATTCATTCGAGCCCGGCGCCCAGACCTCAAGGTCGTACGTCTTGCACGAGGCGAAGCCGAGGTCGCCGGTGCAGAGCTCGACCACCCGGTACGGTAGCTCCAGCCGCTGCAGCACTTCCTCGGCATCGGCCACGAGAGACTCAAGCTCCGCCATCGACGTTTCCGGCCGCACGTACTTATAGAGTTCAACTTTGTCGAACTGATGGCCACGCTTGATGCCGCGGGTGTCCTTGCCCGCCGCCATCTTCTCCCTGCGGAAGCAGGGCGTGTACGCCACGTAGCGAAGCGGCAGGTCCGCGCCGTCCAGTATCTCGTCCCGGTGCAGGTTCGTCAGCGGCACCTCCGCGGTCGGTACGAACCAGTAGTCCTCCTCGGCATCGTGGTACAGGTTGTCGGCGAACTTGGGCAGGTTGCCCGAGCCGACCATGCACTCGCGGTGCAGCATGAACGGCGGGTAGATCTCCCTGTAGCCGTGCTCTTTCGTGTGAAGGTCCAGCATGAACGAGATGAGCGCCCGCTGCAGCCTGGCGCCGAGGCCCTTCAGGACGTAGAAGCGGGTGCCGGAGAGCTTGACCCCGCGGGTGAAGTCGATGATGTCCAGCTTTTCGCCCATCTCCCAGTGCGGCGCCGGCTGGAACTCGAACCTCCGCGGCGTGCCCCAGGTGCGAGCCACGGTGTTCTCGCTCGCGTCCTTCCCCTGGTGGACGCTCGGGTCGGGAGGATTGGGCAGCTCAAGCAGCAGCGCGTCGAGGCTGTCTTTTGCATCCTTCGTGGACTTCTGGGCCGCCGCAACCCTCTCTCCGAGCACGCGAAGCTCGTCGAGCAACCCCTGGGGGCGTTCCTTCGTGCGACCCAGCTGCTTGCTCGCCTGGTTGTGCTGCGCCCGGAGCGACTCTACCTCGCGCAGCAGCTCCCGGTAGCGCTCGTCGGCCTGGACGACCGGGGCGAGGACGCCGGGCATCCCTCGCAGCTCCATGGCCCGCTCCACCGACGCGCGGTCCTCTCGCACCAGTCTGATATCAAGCATCTTGCCTCCCCTTCAATTGAGGGAACAGTATCACGTCGCGGATGGACTCCTGCCCGGTGAGCAGCATGACCAGCCGGTCGATGCCGATGCCCAGGCCTCCGGTCGGAGGCATGCCGTGCTCCATCGCTTCCAGGAAGTCCTCGTCCGCCACCTGAACGTCCTCATCGCCCGCGCGGTCGCGCACCTGTTGCTCCAGCCGCTGCCGCTGGTCGACCGGGTCGTTCAACTCGGTGAACGCGTTGGCGAACTCGAGCCCGCAGATGAACGCCTCGAAGCGCTCGACCAGTCGCGGATTGCCCCGCTTCTTCTTGGGGAACGGCGACATCTCGACGGGGTAGTCGAGCAGGAAGACCGGCTGTATCAGCTTCGGCTCCACAAACGTGGAGATGAGTTCGTCGATGAGGCGGCCGCGCCCAGGCTCGCCCTCGACGCGCACGCCTTCCTGCAGCAGGCGCTCGTGCAGCGAGTCGGCATCCGGGTAGTCCTCGAAATCGATGCCGCTCAACTCCTTCACCTTCTCGCGCAGCGTCACCCGCTGCCACGGCGGCTGGAGCTCGATAGTCTGCCCGCGGAACTCGACCCGCGTCGTGCCCAGCACGGAGCGCGCCACGGTGGCGAAGAGCCGCTCGGTCAGGTCCATCATGTCCTCGTAGTCCGCATAGGCGCGGTAGCACTCCATGAGCGTGAACTCAGGGTTGTGCCGGACGGAGATGCCCTCGTTCCGGAAGACTCTGCCCATCTCGTAGACGCGGTCAATGCCTCCGACGATGAGTTTCTTGAGCGACAGCTCCAGCGCGATGCGCAGGAAGAGGTCTTCGCCCAGCGCGTGATGATGGGTGACGAACGGTCGCGCCGCCGCCCCGCCGGCCTTGGACTGCAGCACGGGGGTCTCGACCTCGATGTAGCCCTCATCCTCGAGGAATCGTCGCGTCGCGGTGATGATGCGGCTTCTGAGCGCGAAAGTCCGGCTCACCTCGTCGTTCGAGATAAGGTCGAGATACCGCTGACGGTAGCGCGTTTCGACGTCGACCAGCCCGTGCCATTTCTCCGGCAGCGGCCGCAGCGACTTTGCCAGGAACGTAAGCTCCGCGACATCGACCGTGACCTCGCCGGTCCTGGTGACGAACAGCTCACCGCCGACGCCGACGAAGTCGCCGATATCGATATCCTTCAGCATGCCGTAGCGCTCGTCGCCGAGGACATCGCGCCGCAGGCTCGCCTGCAGCTTGCCCGAACCGTCACGAAGGTCGAGGAAGGCCATCTTGCCCATCGTGCGCTTGGCGGTAACGCGGCCGGCCACCGAGATGCGCTCCGAGCGCTCGCCCGAACGCTCGTACAGCGCCCGCGCCTGCGCGGTGGTGTGGCTGGGGTGATAGCTGTGGGGATAGGGCTCGATGCCCGCGGCTCTCAGCTCGTCGAGGGTCTTCAGTCGTTCTTCGGTCACCCGGTCGAGACGTGACGTCATGCTGTTCCTTCCCTATGCTTCCGGCCGCCGCGACGGGCGCCGCATGTCATCGCTACTGAGGATTGAGTTCAGCGGGGTCTTCAACAGCTCCGCTCTCCGCGTCGACGCTCTCCGCCAGCACGGCGAGGGCCTGTTCATAGTACGACTCGGGCACGAGGATGCTCACTTCGCCGAGGCCGTCGATGGTCAACCCGTACACGATGCCGGCGCTCTCGTAGCTGAGGGCTACCGGTATGCCATAGTCCTCGAGCCGCGCGCGGATTATCTGGGCTTCACCGTGCCGGGACTTGAGGAGGACAACAGGCGACGTCCCGTCAGTCATCGTACCCTGCGGCTATTCTAACAGAACGCAGAATCGGGTCCAACGTATGCCGACCATGGCGCGATGCCTCTGTGCACGGCGGCCGCCTCA
Organism: uncultured Dehalococcoidales bacterium; assembly: GCA_964625765.1. Lineage (GTDB taxonomy): Bacteria > Chloroflexota > Dehalococcoidia > GIF9 > AB-539-J10 > SKVJ01. The sequence goes on from CAZVCS010000033.1 coordinate 18,984, forward strand.
CCGGCGGACCGCCCGCGCCGGCTTGCACCGGCGCGCCGGACAGTGTCGCGTTTTTTTTCCCGTCTGGCTCGATGGTATAATGCCCGCTACTCGCCATGGACCTACTGGCCTCTCTGAACCCGTCTCAGCGTGAGGCCGTCCAGGCAACTGACGGCCCTCTGCTGATACTTGCGGGACCCGGCAGCGGCAAGACCCGGGTCATCACCAACCGGGTCGCCTACCTCGTGTCCAGCCGCAACGTCGATCCCCACGCCATCCTCGCCGTCACCTTCACCAACAAGGCGGCCAACGAGATGCGCGAGCGACTCGACCGGCTGCTGGATGGCGCCGCCGGCGCACTGACCATCGGCACGTTCCATGCGGTCTGTTGCCGCATCCTCAGGGCGGACGGCCGGGCGGTCGGCCTCAGTCCCGGCTTCGTGGTGTACGACGATGACGACCAGGTGAACCTCATCAAGCAGAGCCTGCTGGAGCTGCAACTCGACCCGAAGACCTACTCCCCTCGCCTCATCCAGGCATCCATCAGCGCCGCCAAGAGCCGCCTCCTCTCCGAACAGCACCACGCCGAGGGGGTCGACAGCTACTTCGAAGAGATCGTGCAACGCGTCTACCAGCGGTACCAGGCGCTGCTGACGCAGAGCGATGCGGTCGACTTCGACGACATCCTGCTCAAGGCGGTTCGCCTCTTCGAGAGCCAGCCCGACGTGCTGGCGCGCTATCGCAAGCGCTACCAGCACATCCTCGTCGATGAGTTCCAGGACACCAACCTGGCGCAGTTCGAGCTGGTGCGGCTGCTCGCATCTGAGCACCGCAACGTGTGCGTCGTCGGCGACCCCGACCAGTCCATCTACTCGTGGCGTTCGGCCGACCCCCGGAACCTGCTCAGCTTCGAGCGCGAGTTCCCCGAGGCGAAGGTGGTGCTGCTGGAGCAGAACTACCGCTCGACCAAGACCATCCTCAAGGCCGCCATGCAGGTCATCTCCAGCAACCCGCTGCGCAAGGAGATGGAGCTATGGACGGAGAACGAGGCCGGCAAACCGGTGGTGCTGACAGAGTGCCTCAACGAGAAGGATGAGGCGCAGTTCGTCGTCGATGCCATCGAGAAGCTCCTCCGCCACGAGTGTCTGCACTAAGGCGACTGC
>CAZVCS010000034.1:0-19771 GCA_964625765.1 uncultured Dehalococcoidales bacterium
CCGTCGCGTTCGACCAGTCTGAGCATTTCCTCACGCTGGGACGGGTCGACATAGTGCGCAGGGGTGACTCTGCGACCGATGGCATCAGCCGTGTGGCCGAAGAGCCGCAGGTAGGCAGGGTTCGCATCCACCAGGGTGCCGTCGATTGCCACAAGCGCAACCGCATCCATGGACTCCTCGAACAGGGCGCGGTACTTCGCTTCGCTCTCGCGGAGTTGCTGCTCGGCTTGCCTGGTTGTAGTGATGTCGCGCATGATGCCGACGAAGCGTGTGATGTTCCCCGCCTCGTCTCGCAGCGCCACCACCGAGCGTTGTCCGTCGAACTGCGTCCCGTCCTTGCGTTTGAACCGAGCTTCGCCGACAACGAAGCCATCCTTTCTGATCTGCCGCAGGAATGACTCCCTGTCCTGCGGGTCAGCGTACATATCGACCGAGTGGATTCCGGCAAGCTCCTCGCTGGTGTACCCGAACATGTCGAGCCATGCCTGGTTCGCCTCAATGCTCTTGCCCTCCGGCGTGTTGATGTAGATAGCGTCGAGAGAACGCTCGAACAAGAGGCGGTACTTCTCCTCGCTCTCGCGCAACGCCTGCTCGGCGCGCCGCTCCTCCGTGACGTCCCGCATCACCCCCTGGTACGCGACCAGCCTCCCGTTCGAATCGCGCTGGGCGACAATCCGCCGCTGGCAATCGAAGACGGTTCCGTCCTTTCGTCTGAGCTGCACTTCGTCGTCGAGCACGTCGCCTGCGGCGGCCATGCGCTCGAGGTACCGCTTTCGCCCTTCAGGATCAGCGTACCAGTGTGCTGCGTCATACCTCGATACGTCATCACGCGTACAGCCCAGCAGGTCCAGCCATGCCTGGTTCACGTCTATGAACGTGCCGTCCGGTCGAACCAGGTAGATGGCATCCCTCGACTGCTCGAAGAGCTGGCGGAACTTCTCTTCGCTCTCAAACAGCTTCAGTTCGGCCCGCCTCCTGTCGGTGACGTCACGCCCGACCCCAACCAACCCTCGAACAATACCGTCAGCATCCCTGATCGGCGAGAGTGACGTCTGGTAGTGGGAGACCTGCCCGCCGGTCTCGGCGGACCAGTCATACACCACGAACTCGCCGCGCAGCGCACGCGTGTTGGCCTCGCGGTGCACGCGCGATGTTTCCTCTCCGAAGAGGTCGCGGGCGGTCTTCCCAAGGAAGAACTCCGAAGTCAGTCCGCTCCTCTCCACCCATGGACCGTATACGCCTGTGTGCCGGCCTTCCGTATCGAGAGTGAAGACGATGTCCTGCATGGACGCCATGATGTTCCTGAACCGCTCCTCGCTCTCGCGCAGGGCCCGTTCGGTCGCGAGCCGTTCGGTGATATCCTCTCCTGAACTCAACGTGCCGGCGGGTCTTCCGGATGCATCGCGGAGCAGCGCGTTGTGCCACGCCATCGTGCGCCGCTCGCCGGATAGCGTGACGATGTCGTTCACCACGTACTCGTGGATATCGGCCTTCCCCGACATGAAATCGGCAAACACAGAACGCACGTAGTTGCGCTGCTCGTCAGGCACGCACGTATCTATCCAGCTCCGTCCGACGAGGTCCCTCACGTCCCCACGGAGAATCTCGGCGCCGCGGCGGTTGAGAAGCGCGATGTTTCCATTCACGTCCATCACAACAAGCATTACAGCGGCGACGTCGAGGTAGCCTTGAGCGCGGTCACGCTCGGCCTTCAGCGCCTCCTCCGCCTTCCTGCGCTCGCTGATGTCCCGGACCACGGAAAGCACGACGGACTGGTCGCCGGACTCCACGAGCCGCGCCCGGACCTCAACGGGCATGACGCTTCCGTCCTTGCGGCGATGCCCTCCCTCGAACGTCAGTGAACGATGGTTCATGAGATGAGCCATGTGTTCACCGAATCGGTCCGCGCTCTCCGGATCGTCAATCTCGCGCAGCGTCATGCGCAGCAACTCCGCGGGCGTGTAGCCGAGCTGGACGGCAGCGGACTCGTTGACGTAGAGCAGCTTTCCCTTGAGGTCGTGCAGGAAGACGGCATCGTTGGCCAGGTCGAGCAACTGGCCGCGGAGCCGGAGAGCAGTCTCGTCGGCTCTGCGCCTCGTCACGTCCCTGCACACGCTCAAGAACAGCGTCCGACCTCGCGTGTCGATGGTCTTCGAACGCACCTCGACGTCGAAACGGCTTCCATCCTTTCGCACGTAGGTGGTCTCGAATCGGAGACCTCCGTTACGCAGCATGGCGCCTATGCGCGACGGCACCTGTTCAGCCCCCTCGGGCGTGTTCAGTTGCCGGATGTTCATGGCGGTCAGCTCGCCAACGCTGTAGCCGGTCACTTCCGCCCCAGCCCGGTTGGCAAACACTATCTGGCCGCCTGGTTCCACGAGGAAGACGGCATCCTGCGCAAGGTCGAGCAACTGCCCTTTGAGCGCCAGGTCCTCCTCCAGTTGCATGCGGGCCGTGATATCGCGTACCAGCGTCTGGTAGCCGACGAGGCGTCCTTCGTCGTCCCTGCGGATCGAAATAGACACCTGGCAATCCACGACGGCGCCGTCGTTTCGCCGCAATCGAAGCTGTTCATCCTGCAGTCCACCACTGGTCTCGGCTCTGGCGATCACGTCGTGGCGCTCATCCGGATTCGCGTAGAGCGTCTCGACTCGCCGGCCTGAGAGCTGGTCGGCCTGGTAGCCGAAGAGCGCGAGCCCAGCCGGATTCACATCCTCGATGATGCCGTCCGGAGAAACCAGGAAGACGGCATCGGGTGATTGCTCGAAGAGACTGCGATACCGTTCCTCCCTCCGCTTCAGGTCCGCCACGGTGTGACGCTGCTGTCTGGCAAGGAGATACGAGACGAACGTCAGCAGGCCGCAGACGACTGCCAGGTAGAGCAGCGGCCCATAGAGCACCGCATCCCAGCTCACATGAGGATAGAGGAGCGGGACCGAGAGGATGGCGCCGAGAGAACACACAATCACCGCGCCAAGGAGCCACGGAGGCAACAGGACCGCGCCGAGCACGACGGGCAGCACGATGTAGCTGAGAAGGCCAGGGTCATTGCGGCTGAAGACGGGCTCCATTGCTCCGGAGAGCGTGAGATTGAGTGAGACGAACACTCCGGCGAGCAACAGTACAACCGTGAGCGTGGCGGCGGCAAGGTAGCGCCCTCTCCGGTTCAGCAGGCCAGCGAAGAGCACGGCCAGCGCGAAAGCGCCGGACAGCAATACCTCGGGGTGGGTCAGGCTCGCGCCCGGGAGGAGTCTAAGGCGAAGGAAGAGCGGCCAGGTCATGCCCCAGAGGAACAGCAGCACGATGAGCCCGGAGAGAAGCCTCGAGCGGCCGCCGGAGCCGCCTCCTCGGCGGTCAAACACGTCGATGATGCGTTTCCACAGGGAAGAGGTCTGCCCTTCGCTTCCAGGACCAGTCTCGTGCACTTTCATGAGGCCCTCGATTCACATATGCTCGAACGGCACCGCCACGCCAATTGAAAACGTGCGCAGTCTCGATGTCGATCCGCCGCTCAACGCGGCGCAAGCGGCACGGTCACTTCCAGCACGGCGCCCTCAGAGGCGGACGACGCCACTCTGACCTCTCCGCCCCACGACCGCGCCCGCTCGCGGATGACGGCAAGCTCGGCAGTACCGAAGCCACCGCCGGCGTCACGGTCTCCGCCGTGACCGTTGTCGGACACGCGCAGGACGGCACGGCCGTCCACCTGCTCGAAGGCGATGCGCACCTTCGTGGCGCCGCCGTGACGGTGCGCGTTCTTGAGCGCCTCCTGCATCAGGCGAAACACTCCCAGCGCGGTGCGCCCGTCCGGCAGCCTGACGTCCGCCACGCATTCGACCTCGACCTCGATTCCCGTCTCACGCCGGAACTCGCCGGCCTGCCATTCGATGGTGGCTGCAAGGCCGAGGTCCTCCAGCATCACCGGAACGAGGTCCGTATACAGCCGCCTGAGCCGGGCGATGACGCCGTCGAGGAGGCCGCCCATGCGGGTCAGGCTGGGACGGGTGACGTCACGCACATCGGCCGGGAGCTTCCGGCTACAGCCGTAGAGCTCCATCTTCATCGCTGAGAGAGCCTGGGCTATCTCATCGTGAAGCTCCCAGGCAACCGCAGCGCGCTCCTCTTCCCGCGCGGCTTCGATACGGACCGCAAGCTCCTGCAACTCGACGTTGGAGGCCCTCAGGCGCTCCTCGGTCTCCTTCAGGTTGGAGATGTCCACGATGATGCCGGTGAGCATCGACGGTCGACCGGCCCCGTCACGCGAGGTGACACTGCCGACGTCGCGGAACCACCTGTACGAGCCGTCCGCGGTCCGGACACGATACTCCGCCTCGTAGCGCTCCGAACGCCCGGCTACGTGCTCATCCATCGCTCTCATCGCAGCCGTAACATCGTCAGGATGCACCAGTCTCCAGAACTCGTCGCGGGAGCCGGACAGCTCCGCCTGGCTGCGACCCAGCATCGATGCCTTCCGCGGATCGAAGACAACCTGACGCGAGGGCAGCGACATCTGCCACCAGGAGAGGTTGCCGACGGACATGGCGCGTTCGAGGCGCTCGGTGGACTGCTTGAGCAGATGCTCGGCGCGCCTGCGCTCGACCACCCTCCACACCGCCTCCATGAGTACCGTGAGTTGAAGGATGTCCGTCTCCGTGTAGTCAGTGTCCTTGTTGGCGACTCCGACGACGGCGACGATGCGGCCGCCGCTCAACACGGGAATACTCGCGTACTTGCGCAACCTGGCGTGGCCGGGCGGGTACCCCTTCTTGAGCGGGTTGGGAGCGTCGAAATCGTTCACCACGATGGGGCGGCGCTGCCGCACGGCCTCGCCCCAGAGGCCCGTCTTCTCGAGTCGGTACACGGTCTGCGGAGCCAGGATGGCGCACTCCTTCATGATGTCGCGGGACCAGGTATTCAGCGTGAACTCGCCACGCTCCTCATCGAACAGGTAGATGTAGCCCAGCCGGCTCTCGGTGAGTCCGATGGCCTCCTCGAGCGCGTAGTCGAGGAACTCCTGAACCGTGGCGCTCTCGTGTTGCAGGATGCTTACCAGGCTCTCGAGCCGGGTCCGGCTCGCGCGCTCTCTTTCCTCGGACCGCTTCCGCTCGGAGACATCGCGGGCGATGCCGAGGATGAGCGGCCTGCCTTCGACGTCGACCGGCTCGGTGCGTATCTCGACCACCACCGTGCTGCCGTCCTTGCGGACGAGCACCAGCTCATCGGGTCCGGTCGGGAGTCCGTGTGCGCTACGACGGAGAAGCGCGGCCGCCGCCGGCACGTCCTCTGGTCGCAGCAGCCCCGCCTCAAGGAACGACCTTCCGAGCAACTCCTCTTTGCGGTAGCCGACCAGAGCTTCCGCCGCCCGGTTGGCGTCGACAAACCTGCCGTCCATGTCGCTGAGGTAGTAGCCATCCGGGGCGCGGTCGAACAGAAGCTGCAGACGCTGTCTCGAGGCTGCGAGTGCCCGCTCGGCCGCTCGCTGCTCCGTCACGTCCTCACCTGAGCTGAGCATGCCGGCGATGGCGCCGCCAGCGTCTCGCAGCACGGAGTTGTGCCAGGCGATGGTGCGCTCTCCTCCAGCGCGGGTGAGCACCGGTCCTTCGGTTCGTTCCGCAATCTCCGTCTTTCCTTCCATGAGGGCCGCGAACAGCTCGAGCGCCCGTGGCCGGCGCGAGTCCGGGAGGAACTCCTGGAACCAGTTCCGCCCCACAATCTCGCCTTCGCCCCATCCGAGTATCTCGGCCCCTTTGCGATTGACGAGAGCGACCCGGCCGTCCCGGCCAACGACGATCAGTATCACACCTGCAACGTCGAGATAGCGCTGTGCGCGGTCACGCTCCTGCGCCAGTGTGCGGTAGAGCAACTCTTGCGGCGCAACGAGGCTGGTTTCAACCACCGCACGGTAGACGAAGAAGAAAGAGGCCACTTTCAGAACATGTCCAGCCACGCTCGCTATGCCGTAGATATCGATGTACAGCGTAAGGACCATCTCGGCGGCGGCGCTCAGAAAGATGCCCGCCGCCAGGAGACGGAAAACCCGCCGTGCGAACGCCTCACGGTGTCTGTAGAGGAAGCCGAGAGCAGCGAGCAGCACGGCGGCAATCACATACTCGCTCGCCACCTTGAAGGTGGTGAGTCCCTGCCCCTCGACGAAGCACTCCGGGAAGATGCCAAGCCGGCAGATGGAGAGCAAGCCGAAGCCGGTCACCAGCGAGAATACGACGAACGCAAGCGCGGGCCGAAGCCGGCGCGTCAGGAAGAGCGGCGCCAGCAGCAGTGCGAATGCCTCCACCGAGCGGGCAAGTATCCAGAACTGCGCCGCCTCATTGGTGGAGTATGCAGGGAACACTCCCATGCCGGGGTAGGCAAGCGTGTGAAGAATGCCGGCGGCGGCCACGAAGAGGTAGGCGATACCAAGGAAGAGGAGGAAGTGGTTGGAGACCCACCGGCGCGTGTTCCATGCGACAACGAAGATGCCGAAGCAGACGACGATGCCGAATAGCTCAACGACGCCGTGGAAGAGGAGGAAGTTCGAGCGGCTGAGAAGGACGAGCAACAGCACCCCAACAGCGCCGGTCAGTGCCGGCGCGACAACCCCGGCAGCGCGGCGGTTCTCACGCCGCTCCGCAGGCGAGGCCGGAGGCGTCTCATTCATGGGTTCCCTGCCACCACCAGGACCCGCCGGGCCGTCGCCGCGACACCCGGTCAGGGCGCTCTTCCCGTCCGCGACCCACCTCGGATTGTGGAAGCCGCCTCAGTCGCGAGTATAGGGCAAGCGCCATCGCCTGACAACCCTGAACGCGTACACCGGAACGACCCTCCGCGGAGGAGCCCTCAGGCGCTACCCCGCGTACTCAACCGTGAGGGTGCCTGAAGCGGTCGCTGCAATCCAGTGTCCTCGGCCTGGCTCGAGGGACTGTGAGTAGTCGTAGGACCTCGACAGCGCGTTCCAGGAGTACGCGAATGCCTCCACCGAGCCGTCCGGCTCGTCGTCGGGCGCCGAGAAGTCCACCGCTCCGCCGTAGACCGAGCCGGCGAGGCGCCAGCCCGGTTCCAGCGCCAGCGACCAGCCGCTCACCGGGACTCCGGCGTAGTCACGCGTGAGCACGGAGGTCACCGCCACCCAGTAGCCGGAGGCAGGGTCCAGTTCCTGCGGCTGGACGTATGACTTCGTGGACGAATCCCACTCATACACCGCGTCGGCGCCTGCGAAGACCGTGGCTATGGTCATGTCCGGGAGCAGCAGCGGCACGGAGACCATGTTCCAGCCCGGTTGCAGCGTCAGGCTGAATTCGACGGTCGGAGGCTCCGCGGCAGTGGAGGCCGTGGCGTCGGCGAACGCGTCCGACCAGACATCGCCGCCCCCGGCATCCTGGACGCGTGACCACGCCCGGTAGTAGTACGTGGTCGAAGGCGCAAGTCCTGAGTGCGAGCAGGAGGCGCCATCGCCGTCGTAGACGAGGTCGCCGTCCGTCGGGTCCGCCGGATACGCTCCCTGCTTCACTCTCACGTGCGTCCACGACGCCCCATCGCCCCTGGTCCACGAGAGGTTGACGCGGTAGAAGGGGATGTGCTCGTCCGGGGTCGCTGTCAGCGCCGACGGCGCCTCAGGCTTCGTGGTGAATGACATCTCATCACCGTACCCGATTCCGGCACTGTTGCGCGCCCTCGCCTTGAAGAACCACGTGGCCCCCCTGTCGAGCGACGACAGCGCTTCGCTGAAGGCCTCACCGCTCTCAAGGGCGCCCGACCATGCCGTCTCCTGATACGGTCCGACCTCCTCGTTCCCATACTGGAAGGAGTACTCGCACTCTTCCCAGCCGTAGTCCTGCACGGTGCCGTGCAGCGTCGCCGTCTGCTCCTCGACACCCGTGGCAGCGCCCGTCACCACCGCGGGCACGGTCACGGTGCGCACGTGCAACAGGAAAGGCGTCTCAACCGTTGGAGTCGAGGGGTCGTTGCCGGAGACGACGATGACAGCCGAGTAGTCGCCGTCTTCGAGTCCGCTCGTGTCCACAGTGACAGTCACGGGCGACGAGCCTGACGGCGCCACGCTTCCTTGCTTGGGCGACTCATCGAGCCACGGGGCGCCGGCGACGGCGGACAGCGCCGAAGCGGCGTCCAGCAGGCCGTGCCCGTACGCCTCATCCCATCCCGCAGTTCCGAGGTCCACGGCGGTGCTTTCAAGCGCGTCCCGCACTGCGTCCGGCGTCAGCGAACGATTCTCCGAGAGGAGCAGCGCGGCAGTGGCGCTGACGTGTGGGCAAGCCATGGACGTGCCTTGATAGTAGCCGTAGACGAAGTTGGCGTAGCTTCCGCTGAAGGTCTGCTGCAGCACGCCGTCGGGGTAGCCGTCCCCGTTCTGGTCGACCGAGGTATCACCCCCGGGCGCGACGATGTCGAGGTATGCTCCGGTACTCGAGTACCAGCTTCGCGTCTGGTCGTAGCGGACCGCGCCGACCGCGATGGTGCTGTCGTACGCTGCCGGGTACTGAGTCGGGTTGCCCGATGCGTACTCATTGCCCGCCGCGCAGACGACGGTCACGCCGTGGGCGTAAGCGTAGGCTATGGCATCGGCCTCGGTCTGACTGGTCCCGGAGCCGGAGAGGCTCAGGTTGACGACGTGGGCCCCGTGGTCGACCGCGTAGTAGATGCCGTCAGCCAGGGTGGCCACGGTCCCGGAGCCGTTCTCGTCGAGCACCTTCACTGGCATCACGGAGACGCCGAAGGCGAGGCCGGCGACGCCGCTGCCGTTGTTCGTCGTCTGTGCGACGGTGCCGCAGACGTGGGTGCCGTGGCCGTTGTCGTCGTTCGGATGAGCGTCGCCGTTGACGAAGTCCCAGCCCGGAACGAACTGCGTGCCTGCCAGGTCGGGCGCCAGGCTGAAGGCGTCGTACGTCTCGTACGCCACGCCCGTGTCCAGCACCGCAACGATGACGTCGGACGTGCCGCCAGGCTGCATGTCCCAGGCGCCCTCGGCGTTCACGGCGTCCAGGTGCCACTGCCACGGGTAGATGGGGTCGTCGGGAGCCCACGCGGCCCGGCGCGGATAGTTGGGTTCGGCATACTCCACCATGCCGCTGGCGAGATAGTCCTGAATCAGGTCAGCGGCGTCCCTATCCTCGGGAACGCCCACAACCTCGAAGCGTCCGGAGCCGTTCCCGCCTGCGGCGGAGGCGCCCAGCGAACGGTGCAGGCTCCCAGCGGACGTGCGAACATCATCCTTCAGCTTGATGATAATCTGGCCGACGCCGGACGCGTCGACAGGCCCGGAAGAAGAGGCCCACGCCTGGAGCGTCTCATCCAGCTCGCCCCCGTTGCCCGCGACCGATGCTCCCGGGGCCGCCGGTGCGACAGAATCGGCCACGGTGAAGCTCAGCGGACCGTCGCCCGAGTTCGAGATTGTCAACCCGTAGTCTCTCGTCACACCGGGAGGCAGCAGGACTTCGAACGAGTCAGGGGAGACCCCGATGGACGGCGTCCCTTCGGATGTCGTCGTGGCGCCCGCCTCGACCCAGCCTTCCGACCACTGGCCGGCGCCATAGTCGTACGCCCAGGCACGGTAGTAGTACGTGGCTCCCTCAGCCAGACCGGTGTCGACGAAGAGCGTGCCCCCGTCGAAGTACACCTGAGTGCCGTCGTTCCGGTCGGCCGGATAGCTGCCCATCTTGCACACGATGCACGTGTCAGAGGAGCCTTCGCCCAGAGTCCACGAGAGGCTCACCGCATCTTCGCCCGAAGCCGTCGCGACGAAATCTGAAGGCGGCCCGGGCAGGGTCGTGAAAGACATCTCCCCGCCGCTTCCCACGCCGGCGCTGTTGCGCGCCTGTGCGCGGAAGAAGAACTCCGTGCCGGGCTCCAGCCCCGACAGCGCCTCTTCGAACGGGTCTCCTGTGACGATAGCGCCGGTCCACTCAGTACTCTGTGCGTACGGGGCGCCGGAATCGGCATCGTACTCGAAGCGGTATTCACACGCCTCTCCGCGGTCGTTCGACAGTGCGCCGTGGAGGACCGCGCCCGAGGCGGTGATGCCGGAGGCGTCCTGCGTGCTCACGACCGGCAGAAGGCCGTCGGTAGTGGCGGTGTCCTCCGCGTAGCCGTCGGACCACTGCCCGCCGACGGCCCCCGACCAGGCGCGGTAGCAGTACGTCGTATCAGGGTCGAGACCAGTGTCCGTCGTGGACGTTCCCGAGCCATCGTAGACGGTCGTGCCGTCGTCGGGGCCGGTCGGGTACGAGCCGGCGGCCCGCTGCACGCGCGTGCTGCCGGCGCCGGCGCCGGCCGTCCAGGAGAGGTCGATGCTGTATGGGCCGGCGGTTGCCGCAGAGAAACCGGAAGGCGGGTCAGGCTTCGTGGTGAAGTGCTGTTCGGAACCCGTCGCCGTCCCCTCCGAGTTGCGCAACTCAGCCACGAAGTAGTACGTCGCGCCTTTGCTCAACCCCGTCACCGGAGTCGAGAACGTGTCTGCGGTGCCGACGGCTCCCGTCCAGGATGTGGAGACGCCGTACGAGCCGGCCGACGTGCCGTAGCGGAAGCGGTACTGGCAATCCTCGCCGCCGTCGTCGAGGACCGTCCCGTTCAGCATGGCGGTCGTCTCTTCCACGGAGGAGGCAGCGTCAGTCCGTGCATCGGGCGCCGACAGGGCCTGCTCCAGCTCGAAGACGCCCACGGCGTAGTGAGTCCTGCCGGCGTAGCTGCCACCCCACGCCATGCTGTGCGTGTAGTGGTCCCACGTATCGTGAACGTAGATGGTGCTCGACGAATCGTCGTAGCCGACGCCAAGCATGGTGTGCCCTGTAACCTGAATGAGAACAGGACGTCCCGCGTCTATCTCGGCCTTGTACTGATCGTAGGTGAACCCGGCCGAGATGCCGCCGTACCCGTAGATTCGCTGGTTGAAGTTCGTGGCCACCGAGTATCCACGGGACTCAGCGAAGAGCCGCATGCCGTGCATCCCGTCGCGCCTCGGCGGCGAGCCGCTCTCCGAGCCGGAGTAGTCGTACAGAGGCGCGTTGGTGGTGTAGTAGTAGAAGGTGGTTGAGCCATCCGCGTTGTTCCAGTTGTAGTACTGGTTCGTGCCCATGAAGTCGGCGGTGCAGTCCTCGTACCCGTGCTCGGTCCAGTTGCCATAGTACGGGTCGCTGGTGCTGTCGGGAGTGACATAGTAGTCGTCGACGTGTCCCCGCGTGGACAGGCCGTCGTAGCCCTGGTGCGTCGCGCTCAGCGGCGACTCTCCGTAGCCCCAGGTGGCGTTCGTGAGCGGACAGACGCCGCCGTTGGCGGGGCCATCGTACATGTCGGAGAAGCCGTGGCGGTCGTAGTAGCCGAAGAGCATAGCCGCGGAGGTGGCGGAGCAGCCGTAGCACCAGTTGAACGTCGGGACGTCATCGAGCAACACAGCGGCCGCTGACGTCCGTTCGACGACAGGCGTTGCGGGGAGACTCTCCGGGTCGGGAGGAGGCGACGGAAACGCGACGCCAAGGATGACGTCGCCGTTGTCGAGCTCCACAACGTCGATGACGTACTCGCCGTACTCAGGCGGCAACTCGTCCGCGCTCAGTGCCACCGGGTAGAAAGGCACAAGGAGCGGCAGCAGAAACGCAGCAACCGCCAGCCCGAACGGGCCGGCGCGTCTGGCAAGAGTGCGTCGACAGAGCCTGCGGAACATGCGTCAGCGCCTCGCGGCCGCCCGAGGGCAGCCTCCCGGCATTGTACTGCATCGACAGCGAACGGCCACAAAGCCGCACGAGCGGCGTCGAGCCTCACGAGTGCGCAGCGGACGGACCTTCGTAGCGGACGACAATAGTCCGGCTCCCGGTCCCTCATTCGAGAGGTTGTTCGTCAGCCGATTTGGCATCAGGGAGCCAATCGCATACCATATGCGCCTGCAACCGACTCCAACCGTTCCGCCGGCTCGAAGGGGAGCGGCAGGCCGAGGTCGGAGATGAACGCACGCAGACGGCACGGCCGGACACCACCACAAGGGTGGCTGCCGGCCTATTTGTTTCCGCACTGCCGGGAGAGACGACATGTTGAAGAGATGTGATATCGGGCCGAGGCAGATGGTGCTCGACGTCGAGAAGCAGCTCTGCACCGACAAGCGGGAGTTGCTCGTGAGCGACGTCTTCGCGCGCGTCGTGGCCACGTACTGCGGCCACCTGCGAGCCAAAGGCTCACCGCTGATCGACGTCGTAGCCGGCATGGAGGGGACTGACGCGGGCTGGCGCGACCTGGTGCGGCTGCTCCAGATGCTCGCGGACACGCCTCTCGACGAGGCCGTCCGTCACACACCGCGATGGTCGGCACTTGCGCAGACGGCCCGTCGCCACGAGCTGCACGCCTTCGTGGAGGGCCTGTACGACTACTGGCGCTCGTTCGACCGCTACGTCGTGCTCCACTCCGAGCCCGGGCCGAGCGGCTTCGACCAGCGGCCGTACCGGTCGTTCAACCTGACGGTGGAGAACCTGACCCACATCATCCGCGCCCTTTACCGGGACACGTGCGAGAACATCACCGGCGACCACCCGCGCATCTACCGCCAGGTCGAGGCTGGCTGCAACGTGGCGCTCATCGCGCTGCGACAGGACAGCGGCCTGCCCGACCCGTACCGGCGGCTGCTCGGCGAGATTCCCCTCGTGAGGCAGGTGTGGATGGCGCCGCCGCTCATCATCGACCCGCCGTACAACAAGCGGACCGGGGAGTTCGAGCGGGTCGCCGAGAACCCGCTGTCGGGCCTGGCGCTCGACCCGTCCGAATGGCTCTGCTTTCCCGCTCGCGTCGGGCCGGTCGTCGTCTTCGTCTACTTCCACCGGAAGTTCATGGGGCTCGGCTGTTCGCTCGCCAACCTGTTCGAGTTGGCGGACGATGTCCACATCCGCACGCAGCCGCAGGCCATCTACGTGTACGGCGCTCCCGCCGGATACATGGCCCGCTTCGGGGAGCTGCCGACCGTGTTCTACGAGGACGATGACAACGACCTGCTGGTCGGCGCAGTCCCGGACGAAGACCGCTTCGGCTACTTCGGCTATCTGAAGAAGATGATACTCACGCTGCACAACATCGCCATGATGCAGCGCGGCCGGATGCCGTTCCACGGCGCCATGACGCGCATCTCGCTCAGGGACGGGCACGCGGCGAACATCCTCATTATCGGCGACACGGCTACCGGGAAGTCGGAGATGCTGGAGGCCTTCCGCATCCTCGGGGGTGAGCAGGTACGCGGTCTGACGGTGGTGGCGGACGACATGGGTTCACTCGAGGTCACGGATGACGGCCGCATCCTTGCCTACGGCACCGAGACCGGCGCGTTCATCCGGCTGGACGACCTGCAGCAGGGCTACGTTTTCGCCCAGGTGGACCGCGCCATCATCATGAGTCCGCAGAAGCCGAACGCGCGCGTCGTCGTGCCGGTGACCACGCTCGAGTGCGTGCTGCGGGGGCACCCCGTGGATATCCTGCTCTACGCCAACAACTACGAGAATGTGGACGCGGAGCACCCGGCGCTCGAACGCTTCGCCACGGCGGAGGATGCCCTCGCCGTGTTCCGCAACGGCGCGGCGATGGCGAAGGGAACCACCACGGCCAGCGGCCTGGTGCACAGCTACTTCGCCAACGTCTTCGGGCCGTCGCAGTACCGCGAGTTGCATGAGGCGCTGGCCCGGCGCGTGTTCGACGTGGCGGTCGCGGGCGGCGTCTACGTCGGCCAGATACGCACGAGGCTCGGCGTCAAGGGGATGGAGTCGGAAGGGCCGCGCGAGGCGGCGAAGGCCCTCTTCGAGGTCATGACCACGTCACCCGTCGCGCCGCCCGCGGCGGCGTGAGGCTACCGGCCAGCCGCGTCCGGCTGCGGCCGCGTCAGCAGGTCCGACCAATCGCGCTTGAAACTCAACAGCGCGAGGTAGAGGCCGTAGTCCGGAAATGTGCGGTCGAGCAGCGCCAGGTTCGCCACCGGGTCGTACTGCTCATCGGCGCGCGGTTCAAGACCCACACACGCCATCAGCAGGTCGATGCGCTTCGACATCCACGCGCCGATAAACGTCGGAATGCCGAAATCTCTCAGAGAGGCTACCACCGGGTCGGCTCCCAGGACGGGCTGAGTGATGACGAAGCGTGCCCCGGCGCCGAGCTTCCGCTGCAGCCGCTCGCGCTCCCGCTCCGGCGGGTCATACTGGTTATAGGCCACGCCGCAGTTGAATACCCCCGGGAACTCCCGCGCGATGTAGCGCAGCAGCCCGACAGAGGTCGCGGCCTTCTCCTCTGAACCGATGTCCGAGGGCTCAAGCCGCGGCAGCCGCGGCCCGCCGTCGCCCGTAATGACCAGCACATGCCGCAGACCGCAATCCGCAGCCACGCGAAGAAAGCCATCTACCTCGCCCTTCTGGTGGAACGTGTTCAGGTGCAGCAGCGTGCGCTCCGGGTCCATCGGCAGGCTGAGGAAGTCCATGACCTCGAGAGCGGTGAAGTGGATGTTCCCCATCGGGTTGTCGGGGATGGAGACAACGGCGCCCGCATCGAGGATGCGGCGGTAGCGCTCGCCGAAGGCCTCCAGCTTGGCCTCGAATCCCTCGTCGTCCTGCCTCGGCGTCAGCAACTCGATGAGGTAGGGAGTCCCGAACACACTGCTCATTCGCCCTCCACGGTCTGGCCGGATACTCTACCCGAAACGTCACTTCCGAGGCAATGCAGCGCACCGGCTGTGGAGGAGAGGGTGCAATCAGCCTCCGGCACGGCGTCCGAGGCCGAAGGAGATGGCGCCGCAAGGACAGCGCGAGAGGCACTCGCCGCAGCGGACGCACTCGCGCTGGTTCACCGTGGGACACTTCTCCCCCGGCTCGATGGCGCCGTAGTCGCACGCCACGGTGTGGCAGGTCTTGCAGTTCGTGCACGAGCCGCCGAACCGTATCTTGAAGAGCGAGAGCGGCTGCAGCAGGCCGAGGAAGGCGCCCAGCGGGCAGAGGTATTTGCAGAACGGGAAACCGATGACGAGGGACACGGTCAGCAGCAGCACCAGAAAGAGAAGCGGTAGACCAAGTCGAAAGTCGAGGTTGAAGAGCACCTTGAAGGGGTCCACCTGCTCGAACACCGGCTGTCCGGTGAGGATGACCAGCCCGATAAGAGCGGCCAGCACGCCGTACTTCATCCAGCGGAGCACGTTGTGCTGCTCCCGCGGAATCTCCAGCCACCTGTTCTTCTTGTTCGCTTCCTTACGGAAGACGAAGAACTGCGTGGCGCCGAGAGGGCAGGCCCAGCCGCAGAAGACGCGGCCGAATAGGAGAGTGAAGAGGACGACGGCGACGAACTGGACGTACACCGGCATGTGGCCGGCGACGTCGTTCAGGTAGATGATGGAGTTCTGCAGCGAGCCGATGGGGCAGGGACAGCCGCCGACGTAGAAACCGAGGAAGCCCACTGCGATGAGCATGGCGAACGGCCTTGCGCGCCGATAGCCACGGGCGAGCGCGAACGTACCGCCCGCCATCAGGGCAAGCAGGACGATTATGTACGGCTCCTTGAGTGTCTGGGCCAGCGCATCACCGAACGCAGGGCTAGTCGACGTTGCCGGCGGCGCAGTAGGCGTCACGGTGGTTCCTTCTCCCGCCGGCTGTGCGGGCACGGTCGTGACAGGACCGGCCGGCGCGGTCTCCGCCGGTGTTTCTTCGCCTTCCTCAATCGGAGGGAGCGCCCCGGTCGCGGGCGTGATGGTCACCCTGGCAACCGCCTGGCCGCCGCCCTTCGGACAGACCCGGACCACCTCGAGAGCGCCCTCACCCTCCGCCGTAAGGCGGACTGTCAGGCCGTTCTCGTACGTCATGGAGTCGACCTGCTTCCAGCCCGATTCCGTGACCAGCTCCATGCCGGTCAATCGCATCTGTGTATCATCGATCGGGACGGTGCAATTGCGGTGATCGAGATGAACGGAGATGGTGAAGTCCAGCGTCTCCCCCATCTGCCCGGAGGCCTTCGACGGCTCGATGTCTATGTCGCACGCCAGCACGGGCACGGCCAGCACCAGTACGGCCGCCAGCGCGGCGAAAGACGAGAGAGCGAGCCGCGCCGAAGCGCGCCTCTTTAACGGACGAAAGAACCTGATTCCGGCAATGCTCATGTCGTTTCCAGTCCACCTCACACGTTGACGCGTCGAAGTGTAGCAGTCCTGCATGAAGCTCCTGTGAAGACGCGGGGCAGCGCTCGCTTTGACGCGCAGCCGGTGCGCTGCTATCCTAGCGAGCCGCACCGCATCGACGGCGCGCCATCACCGTTGAAGGAGCACCACATGGCAGGACTCGCCGACATCAGGACCCTGACGCAGGAGCTCCGCCAGTTCGTTGAAAGCAAGGAAGCCGACCTGTTCGGCATCGCTTCAGTCTCGAGCTTCGATACCGCCGGGGAGGAGGTGCATCCCCGCCGCTGGCTGCCGGACGCGCAGGCGGTCATCGTCATCGGGCTGCAGGTGCCGAAGGCCATCGTCGAGCAGGTCGAGCGCAAGACGACGCCCTACCCGTATCTGCGCTTCGCGCGGCACCTTCTGAACGACGAACTCGACATGCTCGCCAACGGCGTCTCCCGGTTCCTGGCCCGGAGAGGGTACGACTGCCTGCCGACGCCCGCAAACGACTGGCGCGACCCGCGTACGCTCAAGCCGATGGTCTCGCACGTGCTGACCGCAGTGGCGGCGGGGCTGGGAGAGGTCGGCTGGAACAACATGCTGCTGACCCCACAGTTCGGGGTGCGACAGAAGCTCGTGACCGTCATCACGAACGCGCCGCTTGAGCCGGGACACGTGTATGATGGCGACCCTATCTGCGACCGGTGCATGCGCTGCGTGCAGGAGTGCGAGATAGGCGCTATCGCGCCGGAGCGCACGAGGAGCGTCGTCATCGAGGGCAAGACCTTCGAGTGGGGCGCGCTGAAGCGGCTCAAGTGCGTCTGGGAGTGCGAGGGCTTCACGAACAAGGGGACCTTCTCGGGCGGCGTCGGCCCGTACACGCGCGACGTGCCCTTCCCCGAGAAGACGCCGACGCCCGAGGAGATCGTCGAACTGCAGGACATGAAGCCCCGCTGGGCTGAAGGTTGCGCCGGCCGCTGCTACGCAGTCTGCAGCCCCAGCATGGAGCTGGCGAAGATACGCCGCTCCTAGGCGGAGCGCACGACCTCATACCGGAGCCAGAGGTTGTCGCCTGCGAGGCGCTCCAGGTGGGCGAGCTTGAGGCCGGCGTAGCCGCCGGCGGAGACGAGCGCCGGTGCGCTCAGGAACGAGCGCGAGGCATCGTCCCCCATGAGCACGGGAGCGACGAGCAGACTCACTTCATCGACCAGCCCCGCCCGCAGCAGCAGGCCGTTCAGCTTGCCTCCGCTGTCGGCGCGCACCCGTTCCACGCCATGGCGACGACGAAGCTCCGCGAGCGCGGCCTTGAGGTCCACGTGGTCCTCTCCCGCCGTGATGCGGTCAACGCCTGACCGCTCCAGGTACGCCATGTGCTCCCTGGGCGTGGACGAAGAGCACAGCGCCACGCCGGCCCTCCAGTAGGGTTGAGCCAGTATCCAGCGCCACATCCGGATGCGGCCCCTGCTGTCCGGCACGACCAGCAGCGGGCGGGTATCGTTGGGCACGGCATCTGGTGTTGGAGTATCATCGCCATCTGCGATGACGCCCTCGTGAGCCGCCCCCGTGAGCATCGTCTCGGCGCCGGCAAGCGTGGCCTGTTCGTTGAACGCTCCGATGAGGCCGTAGTACAGGCCCATGTCCACCATGCCCCATTCGAGCAGGCGGCAATCGAGGCTGACGGCATTGTGCAGCGTGACACGTGGCAACATAGTGGAGACCCCCCTCCCATTCCGGGCACTCGGGAGCGCATCACACGTGCCCGGGGAGTTGCATCATATCAGGGCCGGATGCGGCCCGGCAGGCACGGTTGCCGGGCGCCCGCCCTATTTCGCCATGCTGCCCCTGCAGAACAGCCGCATCTTGCATGCCACGCATGACCTCTTCCGGCCGGGCCCTGAGCTGTAGAAGCCGACGCTCAGGATGACGGCAAGCAGGATGATGAGCGACGTCTTCGCATCACGCACAAGCAGTACACCGAGAGCGATCAACGGAACCAGCATGACCAGCCCGTACACGACCGGGGCCAGGCGGATGCCGGCGTTATCGTTGAACTCCTCCGGCCTGCCCCGGGGGAAGAGCGCTGATGCCAGTAGTCCCCAGCCGGCGCCGCAACGCTTGCCGTAGTAGTAGCAGCGGGTGCACACCAGCCGCCGCAGGACGACGTAGATCATCACCACGCTGAAAGCCAGGTATGAGCCGCCAATCACAGGGCTGATGAGCCAGCAGGCAATCGTGCCTGCCGCGATGAGTACGGCCATGACGAGGTTGCACAGAACGGCGTCCCGACGAGGATAGCACTCCAGGCCGACGTCGTAGTACTGCACTGACTTCGACATCCCACCCCCCTCCTGCTCCAATGGTAGGACCTGGCCGTGCCGGTGGCAAGTGGATGACCGAAGGGGACGGTCGATGAGCACCGGCGCTACCGCTGTGTCTGAACCTGCGGCGGCGGACCCACGCTGTCCAGCGCCGGCACCAGCGTGTTAGTCACCGTTGCGAAGAGCCGACCCTCTCCATCACGCACGTCGGTGCGCACCACGATGGTCCGTCTCCCTACGTGCACGGGGACGGATTCGGCCACCAGCCTGCTCGTGGGTCGATTGCGGATAAAGTTGGCACTCATCTGCACCGTGAGGGGGAAGCGGGAGGGGTCGAAATCGGAGACGGAGGGCTGCAGGTGCAGGTTGGCAAGGGCGGTGGCGGCGCTGTCGGCCAGCGTCAGCACCACGCCCGCGTGGAACAAGCCGGTCACCTGCCGGAGGTCGTCACGGTACGGTACCGCCGCCACCACCAGCTCCTTGCTGGCCGAGACGATGGTGAAGCCGACCAGCTCGAGCATGGTGCCGCGGAAGGCGTCCTGCCACTTCTGAAGAATCTCCGAGGGCACCATTACAGGCCGCAGTATACACCGTCACGGAACCACTCGACCGGAGGGCGGCGACAGGGCCATCCGAACCGGCTTGGGAGCCAACCATCACGCCTGGTTGTTCGATAGAGGGAACTCGCCGGACGCCATCAGACCCAGGACAACGTCCACGACCTCAGCGTCGTAGCGGATGCCGCGCCCCGACGTCAACTCCTTATCCACCTCGGAGAGCGAGCGGGCCGGACGGTACGGGCGGTGCGAACTCATGGCTTCGACCACGTCGCACACGGAGAGCACGCGGGCTTCGAAGGATACCTCAGCACCTTTCAGCCCATCGGGGTAGCCGCTGCCGTCGAGGCGCTCATGGTGGTTGCGCGCCATGAGGTCCACGCGCCACGGCAGGCTCGTGCCGGTGAGTATCTCGTAGCCCCGAATGGTGTGGGACTGCAGCACGAGCCACTCTTCTTCACGCAGCGCACCCGGTTTGACCAGGATGCTGGCCGGGATGGAAATCTTGCCGATGTCGTGCAACAGCCCGCCGACGTAGATGCCCTCGAGCCAGGCATCATCCTTGCCCATGACTTCGCCGACACGGTGCGCCATGCGGGCGACGCTGCGCTGATGTCCTGCAGTGTACGGGTCGCTCGACTCCATCGCGCGCGCGACCGTCTCCACGAGGTCGATGAACGCGTCCTCGAGCCGCTGCTGGGCGTTCTTCTGCTCGCTGATGTCACGGTACGAAGCAAGCACGCCAGATCGGAAGAGCGTCGTGTAGGGAAAGAGTGTAGATCTCGGTGGTC
>CAZVCS010000035.1:0-18984 GCA_964625765.1 uncultured Dehalococcoidales bacterium
GGGGCTGTCCTGCTTGCGCTGGAGGTATGCGGCAGCCGCACCTGCCGCGGCCGCGCCGACGCCGGCTGCCGCAGCGTGCCGTTCGCACACGGCATGATCGCCGCACTCGTCCCCAGACAGGATGTCCTTGAGGACGGATTGACAGCCGGTTGCCACGACGGCAAGCCCCACCAGCGCGCCAAAGACCAGGATGCGAGAGCGCCTGCTCCACGCTGCCTGGAGGAGATACTCCTGTCGAGACGAGTGACTGGTGTCTCTCATCCGGAGCTGCCTCCTCCGGCGACCGATGACAGCAACAGCCGGTGCCGGTAGAGCAGGCTGCCGTTCATTCCCACCGCGATCCCCATGGACAGGCACATCGTCGCCAGTCCCCCTGCCGTCGCACCGTCAGTGCCGAACAGGGCGAGAAGCTGGGTCACCGCGAAGCTTCCTGCCCAGAGCCAGAGGTACCAGACCGAGCGCGTGCCGACGACCGCACCTTCTCGCACGGAGAGCGCTGTGCTCAGACCCCAGAAGCAGCCGATGCCGAGTCCGAGCATGACCACGGGGACGGCCCACTTGAGGGCGATGGAGACGCCGAGAAGCAGGGTGTACAAGACGAGAAAGGCGGGGCTGGTGCATATCTGGATGAGGAGGCTCTTCTGCGTGATGCGGCGCGCACGGCCGATGCTGCGCACCATCACGATGACCGAGAGGATCATGAGGGGGATCGAAAGCAACCCGACCACCTTGAAGAAGAGCGTCACGATGGCCATGAAGTGCCTTTCTCCCCACGGAACCCCGCAGCAGCCGACAACTCTATCGTACGAAACACGGTCGCGTTGTCAAGAGGCGCGGCGCGGCCGCAGCAACAGGACGAAGCCGTTGCATTCTGCGAGGCAGCCTAGTATCTTGAGGCCGTGTGGTGGAGGAGCAGGGTGGTTTCGACAAGCACGGCGAGAGGGAGTTGATGGCGTCATCCGAGGAACTCACCGGTCAACTGACCCAGGCTCTGCGTGAGCGGGATGAAGCGCGGCGTCTGGTCGCCTCCGCTGAGCAACTCAGCGCGGACGAGTCGGTCGCCCCCGAGCATCGCGAGGCGTTGGCACAGGAGTACGCCGAGAGACTGGCCGCTGCGGACGGCGAGGTGCAGCGGCTGAAGGCGCTGGTCGGGGACCGGCGTGCGGAGATAGCGGACGAGGTGACCGCGCTCGAGAAGGAGCGGGGAGCGCTCGAGATCCGTCAGAAGGTCGGGGAGTACACGCCGGCGCAGTTGAAGAGCGCGACGGCCGACCTGGACAGGCGCGCGGCCTCTCTCTCCCGGCTGGATGCGTCGCTCGCTGCGCTGCTTGAGGCGGAGACCGAGTCGGATGTCCGGCCGGCATCGCGGCGGGCCGGTGGGACTCCCGCCGTCGCCCGTGTGGCGAAATCCTCGCCTGTCGAGCTGCCGGAGGAGCCTGCAGCCGCCTCGGGCGGAGGCCTGCGCGGTGGGATAGCCAGTGCGTCGGCGGTCACGCCCAGATGGCTGCTTCTCGGCAGCCTCGGACTTGTGGTCGTCGGCGGCATCGCCGTCGTCTTCCTGTTCATATCGGCCATGGGTGGCGGCAACGGAGGCATCAGCCTGAACCTGCCGAGCCTGCCTGGACTGTTCCAGGGTGGTGACGAGACTCCGGCGCCCACCACGCCGACCGCGCCGATAATGCCGACGCGGCCGACCACCTCCCCCACGACGTCCGCGCCTTCCGTCACGGCGACCGAGACAACTGTGTCGGTCGACCTGCGCTCAGCGCCGAACGTGGGCAGCCTGCTCATCGATATCGCGTTCGACCCTGCCGCGCTGCAACTGACGCAGGTTCAGGCGGCTGGCCTCCCGTCCGGCACGCTGTTTGAGTACAGCACCAGTCCGGGACATGTCGTGCTCGGCGTCGTGACGTCGAGCGGCCTGAACAACAACTGGTCGATCGCCTACCTGACCTTCAGGCGGGCGGCGGGAGCGGCAACGTCCGGACAGTCGGCGGTGACGGTCAGCAGTGTGCAGGCGCATCGCGCGGACACACTGGCGCAGGTGGTCTTCACCGCGTCGCCCGGAAAGGTGAACCTGAGCGACCTCTCGGCCGTCGGGCCGGCGATAGTGTTCGGATGATGGGAGAAGACAGATGCCGGGTGTGAAGTGTCTTCGACTGTGGCGTCGAGCCGTCTCGCTTGCAGGCGCAGGGCTGCTATGCGCTGTGTTGCTCGCCACGCCCGTGGCGGCGCAGGGTGGCTTCACGGTGGATGTGGGCACTGACCGCGGAGGCGAGGGGCCGGGCGCCTACGGCGGCACCTACCGGGTCGGTGAGTCGACGGGGATATGGGTGCGCGTTAGCGCCCCGTGCAACGTGGAATGGACGCTGAAGGGCCCCGGGGTCGATACCGGGGACAGCTCGTACTTCCCCGCGGCGGATACGTACTCGCTGAAACTGGGAGAGGCCGAGGCGAGCGATGTTGGCACATGGACGTTCGCCATACGGGGCGTATCCGGTTCCGTGGTTGCGACGGATGCCGTGCAGTTCCAGGTGGTCGCGGCGGGACAGCCCACGCCCACGCCGACGCCCGCGCCCACGCCGGCTCTCACTCCGGCGGCGGCGACCGCGCTCGATTCGCTCAAGGCGCTGAAGATGTCCCAGGGGACGCTGGCTGTCGACCTGTCGCTCGATGTGGACCGCGACGGCAGCGTGACGAAGGACGACGCCCGTCTCATACTGGAGTGGGCTGTGCAGTAGCGACGGCCCCGGTCATCACCTGTCGAGCAATCTGTTCAGGCGCCTGCCGTACTGCCAGAGGCACGTCATCACCTGTCCCACGTCCTCCGCGCTGCGGTACACGGGAATCATGCGCGTCATCGACTGAACGACGTCCATGCCCTCCGGGCGGGAGAAGTAGCAGATGCACACCGGCTTGCCGGTGTCATGCTGTATCTCCTCGAGGCGGCGTAGCAGCCGCTCCTCCGGCGGGAAGGGGCGTGAGTGCAGCCCGATGATGGCGCCATCGATAGTCTCGAGGTTCAGCATCGTCTCCGTGCACTTCAGCAGCGGGTCGACGCGCAGGTCGGCGGCGAGGTCGATGGGATTCCGGAGCGACGCGAACGGCAGTGCGTCCGCCTCCTCGCGCAGCTTGCGCTGGAGCATGAAGTCGACCTCCGGGACCTTGAGCCCGTGTTCAGCCAGAAAGTCCGTCGTCGCGACGCCGAAGCCGCCGCTTGGGCCGATGATGGCGATGCGGTTGCCGCGCAGCGGAGGTTGCATGTCGAACGCCATCGCCACGTTCAGCAGGTCATGCGTCCGCGTGACCTGGATGACCCCGCACTGCTTGAACATGGCGTCGTAGACCGCATTCGACCCGGCCAGGGCGCCAGTGTGTGACGCCGCCGCACGGCTGCCGTCGTCCGTGCGCCCGAACTTCATGACGACCACCGGCTTCTTCGCAGCGACGTCCTTCGCCACACGCATGAACTTCTGCGCATCGCGCAGGCTCTCGATGTAGCCCATGATGACGCGAGTGTCGTCATCCTGTCCGAAGTATTCCAGGTAGTCGGAGAACTTGGTCACGGCTTCGTTGCCGCTGCTCACGAACGCATTGAACGGGAGGTGCAGGTGCAGGCCGTAGTTGAGCGTGGTCACGCCGTACGTGCCGCTCTGCGATATGAACGAGAGGTGCCCCGGCTCGCTCTTCAGCGGCTCCATCGTTGCCACCAGACTCACCGGGAAGCTGCAGATGCCCATGCAGTTGGGTCCGGCCGTCGGGATGCCCGCCTCCTCGCACATCGCGCGGACCTCCGCCTCGCGCTTGCGGCCCTCGATGCCCGTCTCGCCGAAGCCTGCGGTGATGACGATGAGGCTGCGGACGCCGGTCTCGATGGCGTCCTTGACAGCGGCGAGGACGAAAGGCGCGGGGATGACGACGAAGGCAAGGTCGACTCGCTCGGGTACGTCCCGAATGGAGCGGTAGGACGGCGCGCCGAGCACGGTGGCGGCGTTCGGATTCACCGGATAGACGCGGCCCTTGAAGCCTCCGCGGGTGATGTTGTTGAACACGCCGTAGCCCCACTTGGTGGGGTCTTCGGAGGCGCCGATGACGGCGATAGACGAGGGCCGGAACATCGAGGTCAACGGATGCATGACAGGTTTCCCCCTTTGGGCCACGAGCAGGCAGACGGGTACACCCGAGAACGCATCTGCGGGTCGCACCGCCGCGAAGGAAGTCGAAGATGCTGTGCTGCCACGTGCTGCAAGAGGCCCGATACCGGCACAATTGTGGGCCGGATGCGACTGCCGGTCAAGTGCCGCCACGTGTCCAGGCCTCCTGGAGGGAAAGCCGGGCATACGGAGCAAGCGTTCATGGTTGTGAGGCGCGCGTGCGCTTGAGATACGCGCCGTACTGGTACAGGCGGGCCATCACCTCACCCACTTCCTCCGGCGTTCGATAGGCGGGGAGCAGACGCGTCATCGCCTGGATCGCCTCAACGCCCTCGGGACGGGCGTAGTAGCAGATGACCAACGGCTTGCCCGACTCGGCCTGCATCCGCTCCAGCCCGCGGATGGTCTCCTCCAGGGGTGGAAAGGGACTGGCCGGCAACGCCGCAATCGCGCCGTCGATACAGTCCTGCTTCAGCGAGATTTCCACGCACTTCAGCAATGGGGCGGCCCTGAAGTCCGCTGCAAGGTCGATCGGGTTCTGGAGCGAAGCGTAGGCCCTCGTGTCCGCCTCCCGCCGGATCTGTTGCTGCAGCTCCTCGCTGAAGGTGGGGACCTCGATGCCGTGCTCTTCCAGATAGTCGGTCGCCGCAACCGCGAACCCGCCGCTTGCGCCGATGATCGCGACGCGATTGCCACGCATGGGTGGTTGGAGCGAGAGGGCGAGCGCCACGTTCAGAAGGTCATGGGTTCGTGTCACCTCGATCACGCCGCATTGCCGGAAGACGGAGCTGTAGACCGCGTGGGTGCCGGTGAGCGCGCCGGTGTGGGAAGCTGCGGCCATCGAGCCCTTGCGCGTGCGGCCGAACTTCATGACGACGACCGGCTTCCTCTTCGTGACTTCTCTGGCGATCCGGGCGAATCTCTCTCCATCGCGCAGGCTCTCGATGTAGCCCATGATGACGTGAGAGTTCGGGTCTTCGCCCAGGTACTCCAGGTAGTCCGTGAACTGCGTCACCGCCTCGTTGCCGCTGCTCACGAACGTGTTGAAGTCGATGCCCATCTTCACCCCGAAGTTGAGCGTGGTCACACCGTACGTGCCGCTCTGTGACACGAAGGAGACGGCGCCGGGAGCGCTCTTCAGGTCGTTGAAGACGGCTGTCAGCTTCCCCTGAAAGTTGCAGACGCCCATGCAGTTCGGGCCGACCATCGGTATGCGCGCCTGTGCGCACAGCCCGGCGATCTCGGCCTGGAGTTGCCTGCCGCCCTCGCCGGTCTCACCGAATCCCGCCGTGATGATGACGAGGGCGCGAACGCGCGCGGCTATCGCTTCCCTGACGCTGTCCAGGACCAGGCTCGCAGGGATCACGATGATGGCGAGGTCGACGCGCCCGGCGATTGCGCCGAGAGACGCGTAGCTCTTGAGGCCGAGAACCGTCTGAGCGTTCGGGTTGACGGGGTAGATGCGGCCCTCGTATCCGCCCGCGATGAGGTTCTTCAGGAGCCTGTGACCGTGCTTGGCGGCGTCGTCGGACGCGCCCACGACGGCCACCGATGCCGGATGAAAGAGCGGCTGAAGCGCCGCCGCGCTGCCCGTGGCCACGACCCGTAGTCTGTGCGCACCGCTCGGAGCTGTCAACGCTTCCTCCGGCTACCCGGGAAAAGTGCCCGTCCCGCGACGGAAGTCGGCGTAGTCCGCCATCGCCGCCATGACCTGGCAGATCTCTTCAGGTGTGCCGTAGACCGGCAGCCACGTGAGGCTCTGGACCAGTTCGGCTCCGCGCCGGCTGCCATAGTAGCAGAGGAGTAGAGGTTTGCCGCTGGCCCGCTGAATGGCCTCGAGCCTGCGAAGGGTCTCGTCTGCCGGCGGCAGCGGCCACGACCACATGCCCATGAGCACGGCGTCGATGTCCGGCTCGTTGATGACCATCTCAACGCAGTTCATGAGGTAAGGTGGGCGCGTTTCGGCACTGATATCCACCGGGTTCTTCACCGCCGCAAACGGGGGCACCTTGACGTCGCGCCGGATGCGGTTCTGCAGCTCCGCGCTGAACTCAGGCACTTCCAGGCCGAGCTCGTTGCAGTAGTCGGCGGATGCGACGGCGAAGCCGCCGCTGATGCCGGCGATTGCGACGCGCCGCCCCTTCGGCAGAGGCTGGGTTCGGAACGCGGCCGCTACGTTCAGCAGGTCCTGGGTGCGGGTCACCTCGATGACCCCGGATTGCCTGAAGGCGGACCGGTAGACCTCGTGAGCACCGGCGAGGGCGCCGGTGTGGGAGGCCGCCGCGCGCTTGCCGGCGCCGGTGCGGCCGAACTTCATGACGACGACGGGCTTCTTCTTCGACACTTCCTTCGCCACGGACACGAAGCGCGATGCGTCCTTGAGGCTCTCGATGTAGCCGATGATGACTCGCGTGGCGGGGTCCTCTCCGAGGTACTCGAGGTAGTCGGAGAACTTCGTGACCGCCTCGTTGCCGCTGCTGACGAACTTGCTGAAACCCACGCCGTTGGCGAGGCCCTGGTTGAGCGTGCTGATCCCGTACGTGCCGCTCTGCGAGATGAACGACACGTCTCCCGGGTCTCCCTTCAACGTGTCCATCGTCATGGTGCCGACGATGTGAGAGGAGAAGCAGACGACACCCATGCAGTTCGGGCCGACGGCGGGAATGCCCGCCTCCGTGCAGAGCCGCGCTATCTCCGACTCCGCATCGAGTCCGTCGGGACTCACCTCACCGAAGCCGGCGGTGATGATGACGATGCCCTTGACGCCGGCGGCGATGCAGTCCTTCACGGAATCGAGCACGGCCTTCGACGGGATGACGATGAAAGCCAGCTCCACAGGTTCCGGCAGCTCCCGCATCGTCGGATAGGCCTTGCGTCCGAGGACTGTGGATATGTTGGGGTTGACGCCGTAGATGGGGCCGGCGTATCCGGCGTCGATGATGCTCTGCATCACCCTGTTGCCGTACTTAGTGCGGTCGTCCGATGCGCCGATGACGGCAACCGAGCGGGGTTCGAACAGGCAGGACAGCTTGCTCATACCGCGATACCTCTCCCTGGCAAGCGGCGTGGTGCAGCGTCGCATCCGTGATGGAGTCGGAGGGCTGGAGGGACACCCTGGCCTCCGGCAGCGGAGGCTATCCTACTACAACGTCGCCCGAGAGCCAAGAAACGGTCGTACTCGACCATACGCTGTCGATGCCTCGCAATCTGCAGGGACAATCGTCAACCGGATGCAGGCACGCTACGAGCCGGTGGCACGCGTATAATCGAGTCAGGCCTGGACGCAGGGCGCCCGGGCCGAACCGCTGGGGAGGAGGTCCACATGCCGGCCAGGGTCAGCAAGGCGGAAGTGCTCATCGGTTTCCTCGCGGTGCTCTCCATCTTCCTCGTTGTGTTGGGCAACATAATGCTTTCGAGGGGCCGGTTCCCCATTGGCGTCTATACGGTCGACCTCGTGATTTGTGGCGTGTTCGCCTGGGACTTCATCAAGCGGCTGCGCGCGAGCGAGGCGAAGAGACTCTTCTGGCGACAGAGCTGGTATGAGCCGCTCGCGATGATTCCGGCCATCGCGCTGGATCTGCTGGCCGGACTGCCCGTGCTGTCGACGGGGCTGCGCGCACTGCGGCTGGTTCGGTTTGTCAGGGTAGTCCTGGTCGCATCGCGTCTCCGGCGCACGTTCTCCGTGGCCGACCGGTTTGTTGCCCGCAGCCAGCTTCTGTACCTCGTGGTCATCGTGGCCGGCGTGGTGCTTGCCGCGGCATTCGCGGTGCTGGCAATCGAGTTCAATTCTCCGGAAAGCCAGATTGACGGAGTCTCGGACGCACTCTGGTGGGCGCTCTCGACGGTCACGACGGTCGGCTACGGCGACATTGTGCCGGCCACGCCGCCGGGGCGCATCGTGGGCATGCTGCTGATGGTCGTCGGCATCGGGGTCATGGCTGCGCTCATCTCGCAAGTGAGCGCGACGCTGGTCGAGTCACGGCTGGCGCGGAGCCGCGGCAAGCGTCCTTCGGCGCCGGCGGCAGCGGTGGAGAGACTGCAGGCTACTGTGGGGCGGGTCGGTGACCTGTCGGACGTCGAGTTGGCGACGCTGCTGCGTGAGATTGTGGAGTTGCACTGCCAGGTGCAGCGCGCCGATGCCGGTCCAGCGGCCGCGAAGTGAATGCTAGAATGGGCGGCTGCCAGGCGAAGGCGGTGCAGCATTATGTCTGACACAGAGTGGCTTGAGGGCGCATCCATCCTCGTCTTCAACGTCGGAAGCTCCTCGCTCACGTTCAAGCTCTACCGGCACTCGGAGGTGCTGGCGCGAGGGAAGTGCCACCGGGTCGGCGTGAAGAGCTCCGAGCCGGCGTTCATGGAGTTCCACCACGTGGAGACTCACGAGCGGCTTGAGGTGGGGCTCGCCGACCATGTCGAAGCAGCCGGGCGGGTGCTCGACCGGCTCGAAACGGCGAAGCTCGGCGTCGATGCGGTCGGCCACCGGTACGGCGATGGCGGCGGGTACTTCACCACGGGCACGGTCGTCGATGACTCAACCCGTCCGCTGCTGGAACGGTGCGCTCCACTGGCTCCGCTGCACAACGTGGCGGCGCTGGCGATGATTGACCTCGTCGGATGCCGGCTCGGCGGGATCCCGCAGTATGTCGTGTTCGACTCCTCGTTCCACTCGGAGCTTCCCGACGTGGCTCGGGCCTATGCGCTGCCGCACGGTCTGGCAATGCGGTACCGCAAGCACGGATTCCACGGGCTCTCGTACGCGGACGTGGTCGAGAAGGCGACCTGGTACCTTGGCGAGCCGCACTTCAAGGCCGTTGTGCTGCATCTCGGCACCGGGGGCTCGAGCGCCTGCGCCATCGTGGACGGCCGCTCGGTCGATACGTCGATGGGCTACTCGCCGCTGCAGGGACTGGTGATGAACACGCGCTGTGGCGACCTCGACCCCGGCATCGTCGTCGAGCTGGCGCGTGAGGGATACAGCGCGGACGACATGGTGCGATTGCTTCACCGGGAGAGCGGACTGCTCGGACTGAGCGGCGGCCTGTCGAGCGACATACGCGACCTCATCGCGGCGATGGACACTGAGCCGCGGGCGCGGCGTGCCTTCGACCTCTACGTCTATCGCGTAAGGCAGTACATCGGCGCGTATGCCGCCGTGATGAACGGGCTCGACCTGCTCATCTTTACCGACGATGTCGGCCTTCGTGTGCCGGAGGTGCGCAGCACCATCTGTTGCGGCATGGACTATCTCGGACTGCACCTCGACGAGGGACGAAACCGGCGGTCGGACCCGGACCGCATCGAGCCGCTCCACGCCCCCGATTCACGCGTCCGCATCCTCGCCATCCCGAACGACGAGGAGCGCGCAATCTACGCTGAAGGACTTCAGCTCCTCTCATAGCCAGGTGTTTGCCAGGCCGGCGCGTTGACAGTCCTGACGTGCATTGGTAACATATACAGACTTGCGTATGTATGAAACTGTTGGCTCGGGGGATGGATGGATGAGCTGGTAAAGGCGGCCCGGAGCTTGAGCGATCCCGCCCGCGTGCGTGTCCTGCACCTTCTGATGCAGCGTGAGTGCTGCGTCTGCGAGGTGATGGACGTGCTGGGCATCTCGCAGGTGAATGCGTCGCGCTACTGCAACACACTGAGGGATGCGGGTTTCCTGACGATGCGCAAAGATGGCCGCTGGAAGCACTACACGGTTGACCGCGACGCCTTGTCGCCGGCGCTGCGGGACATGCTGGATGCCGTCCGCGAGGCGGCGTCAGGAGATGCCGTGGCCGTGGCAGACAGGGAGCGACTCAGGATCGCGCGGCGGCGTTCGGGGGAGAGCGTCGGCGCCGGTGCTTCGGATTGTGGCGACTCCCCGGTGCTTCAGACTGCCTGATTGAGAGGGGACATGCTGACTGAGCTTCTCGTCGGTGGACTCAAGGCCCTGCAGGACTACGTTGCGTTGCACGTGCTCACCTGCCTCATTCCCGCGTTCTTCCTTGCCGGCGGCATCGTGACATTCGTCTCGCGCGAAGCCATCATCGGCTACCTGGGGGCCGCTGCCCGCAAACTCTCTTCGTTCGGCATCGCCGCCGGCGGCAGCTTCTTCGTAGCAGCGTGTTCGTGCACCGTGATTCCGGTATCGAGCGGCATCTACTACGGCGGCGCCGGCATCGGCGCTGCGTTCATCATTCTCTGGGTAGCTCCCGCCGCCAACATCCTTGCACTCACGTACACAGGCTCCATTCTGGGAGCCTCGATGGTAGCGGCGCGTCTTGTCTCAGCTCTGCTGATGTCGGTTGTGGTGGGGCTCGTGATGGCGTACGTCTTCCGCAAGGAGGAGGCAACCCGGGTTTCAACCATTGAGGCCCGGGGCGGCCCTCTGATGGAGCGCAAGAGCCTCGTGCTGCTGCTTCTGCTCGTCGTCTGGCTGCTGTCGCCAAACTACCTCGTCATCCAGGGACCGTACTGGCAGAAGGTCATCGTCTGGGCCGTGGGGCTTGCAGTGGTCGCAGCGTACGTTGCCAGGAGCTACAGCCGCGAGCGCATCGGCGACTGGATGCGCGAGACGTGGTGGTTTGTGCGGCAGATATTCCCTCTGCTGCTGCTGGGAGTCTTCATCGTGGGCGTGGTCGGGGCCCTGCTCAAGCCGGAGTGGGTGCAGGCGGCACTCGGTGGAGAGGGAGTGCGGCAGTCCTTCCTTGCCACGATGATAGGCGCCATCAGCTACTTCGCGACCATGACGGAGGCGCCGTTCGTCGACACGCTGATGGGTCTCGGCATGGGCAAAGGCCCGGCACTCGCTCTGCTGCTGACGGGCCCGGGGTTGAGCCTGCCCAACTGGCTGGCCATCGCGAAGGTGTTCGGCCGGAAGAAGGCGATGGTGTATGTGCCGATGATTGTCGTGCTCGGCACGCTGGTCGGCTGGATTGCGGGGTACATCCTGTAGAAAGCGGCGGTGGCTGTGTGACCCGAGTGCGACCGTTGCGTTGAAGATAGGCGAAGGAGAAGGACAGATGGATATCAAGGTGCTGGGTACCGGCTGTGCGAAGTGCAAGGCGGTGGAGAAGACCGTGAAGGAAGTCCTTGCCGAACTCAACATCGATGCTGAGGTCGAGGATGTCAGGGACATGGCGAAGATCATGGAGTACAAGGTCATGATGACGCCCGGGCTGGTCATCGACGGGAAGGTGGTCTCGAGCGGCCGCGTGCCGTCGAAGAACGATGTGAAGAAGATGATTGAAGAGGCGCGGAAGTAGGAACGTAGACTCTCAATGCCTGGCCGGGGCGGGTTTGGCTTTGGGGCCACGTCAGCGCAGGACAGGAGCAAGGAATCATGCAGAAGAGAATCGTAACGTTGGTCATCAGTGCGGTGCTCCTTGTTGGCTTGTCAGCAGGGTGCTCTGACGGCAACGCCACACCACCTCCGGCGGGTGCGAGCCAGGGTGGAGGCATACGGGCGACCGAGCCGTATGCGTTGCGAACGGGCGACGGCGTGGACGTCGTCTACTTCGAGACGGCGGAACCATGCGATTGCATGGCCGAGGTGGGTGATGCGGTCGAGCTCGCCATACAGACATACTTCGAGGACGAGGTTCGGAGCGGCAAGCTGCGCTTCTTTGTCGTCGTGTCGGATGACGCAAGCAACAGCGAGCTGGTGGAGACATTCAACAGCCAGCCCTTCGACTTGTTCGTGGTCGAGTTCGACGACGGGCAGGGAATGGCTACTCCAGTCTACGAGATCTGGAACCTGATGGGCGACAACGAAGCTATCGTGGAGCTCGTTCGCGCCGCCGTGCAGAAGAGCCTGGACGGGCAGGCGTAGCCATGGACGTCGCCTCTCTGGCATCTTCGGGTGCCCCTCTGCTGGCTGCGATCGGCCTGGGGCTGCTGTGCTCGGTGAGCCCGTGCACCATGGCCACCAATGTGGCCGCCCTCGCCTATGTGGGGCGGAAGGCATCGCAGCGGGGCTACGCCATGACGACCGCCGCGCTCTACACCCTGGGGCGGATGTTCTCGTACACACTAGTCGGCGTCCTCATCGTCCTTGCGGGACTCGAGGTCAACGCGCTGTCGCGATTCCTGCAAGGGGCCGGGGCACGCTATCTCGGTCCGTTCCTCATCGTCATCGGGTTGTTGCTGCTCGTTATCGACCGCCTGCCGGCGCTGTCCGGTGGAGGCGGGCTCCAGCGCCTTGGAGCGAAGTTCGGTGACATGGGCGTTCTCGGCGGCTTTCCGCTTGGGGCGCTCTTTGCGCTTGCCTTCTGCCCCTACAGTGGAGTGCTGTTCTTCGCCGTGTTGATTCCTCTTGCCTTGCGGACGACCGGAGGAGTAGCCCTGCCGGCGGTGTTCGCGATAGGCACGGGGGTGCCGGTGCTCGTCTTCGGCGCGCTGATGTCGTTCGGCGTGGCTCGCGCAACCTCGGTGATGAACTGGCTGACGCGAGCTGACAGAGCGGTGCGCATCGTCGTGGCGGTCGTCTTCATCGGCGCCGGTCTGTATTGTCTCTTCGGCATGTAGAAACAGACCCTCTGTGGACGAGTTCGGCGTGATGAGCGGAGGATTTGTTTGACACGCATGACAGTGGTGGGCAGGATCTCCGCTGCGAAGAGCAGGCTGGCGCAGGAGCGGATTCGCGCTACGGGCACCGCTCTGGTGCTCTGCGCGCTCATGTTGTCGGCAGGATGCGCTGCCGAGGGCGAGTCCTGCCCAGTGCCGCAGGCGCCTGAGGGGGCGAGGGAGCCGGTAGAGTTGGCTGCCGACGCCCTGCCAATTGGTGACACGGACGAAGAGACGCCGGCCGAAAGTGAAGCATCCCCGCCCGCGAATGCCGGAGCGGGGCAATCCGCAGGTACGGCAGAGACCAGGGGCGACGACCCGGGACAGCTTCCTGCTGCAGAGTCTCTGGCTCAGAAACCACCCCGCGTTGATCTCGTGTACTTTCACACGGCCAACCCGTGTGGCTGTCTTGGTGAGGTGGAGGGGGTGATTCGAACCGCGCTGCAGACTGCCTTCCCTGAGGAGATGGCGCAGAAGCAAGTGCGCCTCTTCTCGGTCATCTCGGATGACCCGGCGAGCGAGAACCTGGTGCGAATGTACGGCAGTCAGCAGTTCGACCTGTTTCTCGTGACTTATGAGGGAGACAAAGCCAGCGCGACGCAGGTCTACGAGATATGGAGCCTCCTGGGCGATAACGAGGCCATCGCTCTGGTTGTGCAGTCGCGCGTGGCGGACAACCTGATGCAGTCAGGCTAGGCGGAATGTCGTGCCAGATGCACCGGATGTCCCTGCCCGGGCCACACTCTCGGGTTTGCAGTTCAAGCGACTCCGGTTCAACTGTGTGAGACAGCAGTGGCCTGGTCCAGTGCTGCCAGCGGGACAGACGGCAAGGGTTCCGCGGGCGCGCTGAATGGAAAGGAGCACCGCAGTCGATGGAGAGGCTTGCCGAAGCTGGACACTGGTTCTTCTATATCGGGGTCGAACTGACTGTCCTGTTCCTCGTCGTCACCTTCCTCGTCGGGATAATCCGAACCTATGTGACCCCTGAGCGCTCGAAGGCCGTCCTGGAACGCTACGGGAGAGGTTTGAGGGGCAACGTGCTGGGGGCGGCAGTCGGCGGTCTCCTGCCGTTCTGCTCCTGTTCAACCATTCCGATGCTCGTGGGGCTGCTGGGTGCCGGCGTCCCGTTCGGTATCGCGATGTCCTTTCTCATTGCCTCTCCTCTGAACGTGCTGAACCTCGTTGTCATCACGCTCTTCGCGACGCTGTTCGGTGCAAATGTGGCGGTTGCCTACTCTGTGGCGACCTTTGTCGCTGCGGTGGTGGCCGGTATCGTGCTGGAACGACTCGGGCTTGCGCATTACGTGCGCGAGTTGGCGCCTGCGGGCGGGGCCGGGGGCTGTGCCTGCGGCTGTGGCTGCGCCGTGGCTGCGGCGACTCCCACCGGTCGCTGGGAACGGATACGACCGGTCCTGACCCACGCATGGCGATTCGCCTGGGACCTGTTCCGCAGCATGCTGCCGTATCTGCTTGGCGGCGTGGCCGTCGGCGCACTCATCCACGGTTTCGTGCCGGAGGCCTTCTTCGTGCGCTATGCGGGGCCGGACAACCCCTTTGCTGTGCCGGTCGCGGCCGCCATCGGCGTGCCGATGTACGTGAGTACATCCACGCTCATCCCCATCGCTTCGGCGCTCGTCGCCAAAGGCGTGAGTCTGGGCACCGTCATGGCGCTCATCATCGGAGGTGCGGGAGCCAGCATCCCGGAACTTGCGTTGCTGTGGCGGCTCTTTCACCGCAAACTGTTCGTGGCATACATCGTGACGATATTCCTCGTTGCCTGTGTGATAGGGTTCCTGTTCAACGCGTTTGCGTCTGTCATGTGACCGTGACACTGAGCGAAGAGGGGACGAGATGACTGCGGAGCAATCGACAGGGCGACTCTCTTTCCTCGACCGTTTTCTGACGCTCTGGATCTTTCTGGCCATGTTTGCCGGGGTAGCCCTTGGCTATCTCGTGCCCGGCGTGAGGGAGTTCGTCACGCGGTTCTCCATCGGGGCCACCAACATCCCCATCGCTGTGGGACTCATCCTGATGATGTATCCGCCTCTCGCCAAAGTGAAGTACGAGAAGCTGGGAGACGTCTTCCGCAATGTGAGGGTGCTCGTGCTCTCTCTGGTGCAGAACTGGGTCATCGGCCCGATACTGATGTTCGGCCTGGCCGTGCTCTTCCTCTCCGGTCACCAGGAATACATGGTCGGGCTCATTCTCATCGGGCTTGCCCGCTGCATCGCCATGGTCATCGTGTGGAACGACCTGGCCGCGGGCGACCGCGAGTACTGCGCCGGGCTCGTCGCGTTCAACTCCATCTTTCAGGTGCTGTTCTTCTCCGTGTACGCCTACGTCTTCATAACGGTGCTGCCTGCGCGCCTTGGGCTTGAGGGCATGGTCGTTAACATCACCATCGGGGAGATAGCGAAGAGTGTGGCCATCTACCTGGGCATCCCGTTCGCCGCCGGCGTGGTGTCACGGGTGGTCGGTCTGCGAACCGTGGGAATAGAGCGGTATGAGCGGGAGTTCGTGCCGCGCATCAGCCCCATCACGCTGGTCGCACTGCTGTTCACCATCGTGGTCATGTTCTCTCTCAAGGGCGACTACATCGTGCAGTTGCCGCTGGACGTCCTGCGAATCGCCCTGCCGCTCTGCGTCTACTTCGTCGTCATGTTCCTGGTGTCGTTCTTCCTCTCGTACCGGGTCGGCGCCACTTACGAGCAGTCAGCCACGCTATCGTTCACGGCGGCCTCGAACAACTTCGAGCTGGCGATAGCCGTAGCGGTCTCGGTATTCGGCATCGATTCGGGGCAGGCGTTCGCCGCGGTCATCGGCCCGCTCGTGGAGGTACCGGTGCTCATATCACTCGTGAACGTGGCGCTGCGGCTGAGGCGGCGTTTCTATCCGAAGGAGATCAATGCACCGACCGGTGTATGCCATGTGAGCTGCCATTCCTGAAAGTGAACCACAAGATCGATACGCGGAAAGCGCCGGTGGGAGGCAACCACCCCAGCGTCGGTGGTGCTGGCAAGCCTCTGCTGTTGCGACGCTTCGCTGGCCGCCGGACTCGTCACGGCTGGAACGGTGAGCACGCGCTTGCCGGGATGCAGCGCTGCGAAACTCACGGTTATCGGAGTAGGGGTGATTCAGTCGTGTTCGCTCTGGCGGAGGAGCGTCTTCTGGGTCGGCGGCACCGCGTTCGGGATTGGGACGAGGCAATCAATGACAGGCTGTGTCATCGGCGGTTCGCCGGGTCTGCCGGGGCTCCGTGGCTGGCGAACTCGATCTGCTCCGTAGTTGACAGGGACGGTCGCCTTCAATCGTCTCCACAAGGGCAAGGCGGCGCGGAAGGATTCTTCGGCCATGAGTAGATGGCCGTAGGTGCGATGCGGTCACGGACGAATAGGGTGCGACTTCGCAGGGGGAAGAACATCATGGCAACGGACTTTGGACGGACATTGAGACGGAGCACCTTCCTGCTTCTGATCCTCGTGGCAGGGATTGCCCTCCTGCCCTGCAAGGCGTACGCGGGCTGCGCATGCGGCGGCGGCTCGGATGACGAATCGGGCTCGCGCCCGGAGGTGAACATTACGCTTCGCGTGTCACCTGCGGAAGGCGGGTACGTCAAGGTGAATGGCGACGAACTGGAGGATGACGTGTACGTTGCCCTCCAGGGAGACGAACTGGAGCTCGAAGCTGTGCCCGCGAAGGGCTACGAGTTCGACAGATGGAGTGGCTCCGTCGTCAGCAGCGATAATCCCGTGGAGCGTGCGTTCTACAACCACAAGGACATCACAGCGAACTTCGTTCCTGCGGACCAGAGCCTCTCGCTGACTGAGAAGAGAGGCTTGTCCGTCGAGATTCCGGACGGCACTGAAGCGCTCGACTCGGACGGTGACGTGCTTCGCGACGTTTCCATAGAAGTAACGACAGCGCACGATACTCCCGTGACCATGAAGGTGGTGAGCCGCGTCTACGACCTATTGCCGAGCGGCGCTACGTTTGACCCTCCCATTTCCCTCACCCTCGAATACGATCAGGCCAGCGTGCCGGCCGGAGTGAACGCCAACGAACTTGCGGTCGCATGGTTTGACGAGGACGCCGGTGCGTGGACGCCTCTCGATTCCGATGTGGACGAGGATGCTGGCGTCGTCAGGGCGAAAGTGTCGCACTTCAGCGAGTTCTGCGTCCTGTCGCCGCCGCCGGCCTCCGGCCTCTCCGGAACCGCGCAGATGACATCGCCGGGATTCAGTTTGAGCCAACTGGATGTCACGCCATCGAGTGTTGCCGTCGGGCAGCCGGTGGCTGTCAGTGTGGTGGCGCAATACGACGGCGCGAGCGCTGAAGGAGCAGCCCATGTCGTGCTGCGCGTCGACGGCACGGAGGTGGACCAGCAACAGGTGACACTACCTTCGGGCGAGAGTGCGCAAGTCACGTTCACCTTCACTCCTTCGGAGGAGGGCCCTCATGAGATAGACGTGAACGGCCTTCTCGCGGGCGTGAGTGTGACCCCGGTGTCTGTGCCTTTGGCGCTGAGCCAGACGGTCGCACTTGTCCAGGACGGCGGTTCCTTCCAAATTGGGCTTGAGCCGCCGAGCAAGTCCTCGTGGTCCTGGCTGCGTGGTTGGCCACCTGCGGCAATCGGCGTCATGGGCATCATAGTAGTGCTGCTTGTCGTGGTCCTCACGATGCTGGTTCGACAGGTTCTCCGCCGCCGGTACGACATGTAGGCTGGTGGTGTCGTTCTGGTTTGCGTCGGCAGGAAGTCGGCAAGGGCTGTGGCGCCATCCAGGTCGATGTCTCTTGTGGCAGGACGCCGTAGAGTACGCGGGATTCGAAGACCTGATCTGGAGGAGAACACGTTGACCAAGGCAACTCGGGAAAGCCAAGAGAAACGACAGAAGAGGAACGAGACCGTCGGCTCGCCGCGGAAGGTGGCGCTTGCGGTCGGGCTCGTGTTTGTCGGAGTTGTTGCGGCTGGTGTGGCGTTGAACTTCGACCAGCTGTTTGCCCGGTCCGACACAGTCGAGACGGTGGGGCGGCAGGCCGGGCTGGTTGATGCTCCCAACACGGCGCCGGTGATATTGAGTGTGACGCCGGCGGCCGGTCGGATAGAGCCGTTCGACCTCTGCAAGTTGGTCTGTGAGGCGCGAGACGACGATGGCGATGTCCTGACCTATACGTGGGTGGCGAGTGCGGGCGAGGTGTTCGGTGCAGGAGCAACGGTGGAGTGGGGTTCGCCCATCGACGAAGGAGCTTCCAGCCTGTCGGTCACCGTGGACGATGGGCGCGGCGGGATTGCGGAGCAATCGATTCAGATCGACGTCAAGGCGAACCATGCTCCCGAGATCGTGTCGATGACTGCGTCCGCCGACAGTGTCATCCCCGGAGCTTCCACCTACGTTTCGTGCCTGGCTCGTGACGAGGATGGGGATGAGGTTTCGTACGAATGGGTGGTCGACGGTGGTGAGGTGTTCGGCCGGGGGCCGGCCGTCGTGTGGCTTGCTCCCGCCGACACGGGCTCGTGGTGGGTGAGAGTTGTGGCGCGCGATGCGTACGGAGGAGTATCGAAAAGTGAGGTTCCTGTCAGCGTGACGCTGGGCGTGGTGCCGACGCTGGGAGAGTTCGTGGTCAGCGCCATCGAAACTGACATGCTGCGGTACTCCCAGGGCGTGTGGGACATCTTCCGTGGGCGTTCCTGCAGCATCGAATGTGTTGTTGCTGAGGGGATGGGACCGTTCACGTATGTGTGGACGGCCGACCGGGGCACGCTGACCGTCGAAAGAGCCGTGGCGCGCTGGGATGCGCCCAATGAGCAGGGGCCGGCGACGATACTCGTCGAAGTGACCGACGCGAATGGCAACTCTGCGGGCGGCAAAGTGCTCATGTACGTCGAAACGTGCACTTGCAAGTTCTGAGCTATACTGCTGGAGGGTATGGCGAGAGTCAACCAGGGAGGCACCAGGTGAACACATTCCTGAAAGTGGTGATGGTGGTCTGCATTGGAGGCATCGCCGCGGTGTTGGCTATTGGAGCCCTAAGTGATTCCGATGCTGAAGAGACTCCTGCCTCGATAGTGCTGGCTCCGACGGTAGATTCCTCCACGCCTCCTCCGGCGGGTCCAGCATCCGAGCCTGAGCCGGTGTTGACTGATGAACCGTCCGATGACCCAGCTCCGGCACCCGTAGCCGCCGCACCATCGTTCCGGATAGAGGAACTCACTGCCGAGTGTCGATCCGACGATGATGACTTTGCGGTCACCGCCCTGCCCCTGGGAACTGACTGGCGCGTC
>CAZVCS010000036.1:0-18827 GCA_964625765.1 uncultured Dehalococcoidales bacterium
ATCGATGACCTCGAAACCTCCGCACTCCAGCATCAGGCGCACGATGTTCTTGCCGATATCGTGGAGGTCGCCCTCGACGGTCCCGATGATGATGCGGCCCTTCTTGTGAACGTCGGCAGCCGAAAGGAGAGGTTTGATCTCATCTACGCCGCGGTCCATGGCGCGGCAGGAGATGAGCACCTCGGGCAGGAAGACCTCTCCGTCCTGAAACAACTCACCGAGTCGCTGGATGCCGGGCACGAGGCCGCTGTCGAGGATGGCCGTGGCGGGCGTACCGTGCTGGAGGGCGTCTTTCACGAGCTTGACCACAAGCTGGTCGTCCCCGTTCTGAACCGCATCAGAGATTGCGGAAGCGTCCCACGTCATAGGATGGTGACCTCCTTCTGGAAAGTGTGCTCCTTCGGGCTCTCGCGCGCGGGCGGATGCGTGGCGCGACGTCTGGCCATTGTATGACACAGGCGCTGCGCACGCAACGCGCGTCGCACCCCAGGCGGCGCGCGCGAAGGGGTTGAATCCCCCGCCCCGTTTTCGGCACAATGACGAGTTGGCTGGCACTACCTGAAAGGAGAGACATGCGAGAAGCCGTGATTGTGAGCGGTTGCCGCACCGCGATAGGCGCGTTCGGTGGCACTCTGAAGGACATCCCCGCGATTGAACTTGGTTCGCTCGTGATGCGCGAGGCGTTGAAGCGCGCCGGGCTGCGACCGCGGGCCGGAGAAAGACTCCTTGCCGTCGGACCTGACCGGGTCAAGGAGGACGGCGTCATCGATCTGGAGCGGCGCAACTACCTGTACGACAGCAACCTGCGCGAGGTGGAGGTGGGCGAGGTGGTGATGGGGAATGTGCTGCAGGCCGGATTAGGACAGAACTCGGCGCGCCAGGCGTCCATCCGCGCGGGCATTTCGAAGGAGACCCCTGCGTACACGGTCAACAAGGTGTGCGGCTCGGGCCTGAAGGCAATCACGCTGGGAGCGCAGCCGATAATGCTGGGGGAGGTGGATGTCGTGGTGGCCGGCGGCATGGAGAGCATGAGCTGTGCCCCGTACGGGCTGCCGAAGGCCCGGTGGGGATATCGTATGGATGTGGACGGCGTGGGCGAGTTGCGCGACCTGATGGTCTACGATGGCCTCTGGGAGATCTTCTACGGTTTCCACATGGGCAACACGGCGGAAGAGGTGGCTGCGCGCTATGGCATAACCAGAGTCGAGCAGGACGAGGTAGGCGTGATGAGCCACCAGCGTGCCCGGGCGGCCATTGCCGAGGGGCTCTTCAAGGACGAGATAGTGCCGGTGGAGATTCCCCAGAAGAAGGGTGACCCCATCGTCTTCGCCACGGATGAGCGGCCAATGGACACGTCTCTCGAGAAGATGGCGAAGCTGAAGCCTGCCTTCCGGCCGAACGGCACCGTCACGGCGGGGAACGCGTCAGGCGTGAACGATGCCGCAGCGGCGGTTGTCATGATGTCTCGCGAGAAGGCGGACGAGCTGGGACTCAAGCCGCTGCTGACCATCCGCTCGTTCGCTTCTGGCGGCGTGGATCCCAAGTACATGGGCATCGGGCCGATACCGGCGGTGCGCAAGGCGCTGGCTCGAGCGGGCATCACGGTGAAGGACCTCGATGTAGTGGAGCTGAACGAGGCGTTTGCCGCACAGGCCATCGCGTGCGCCCGGGAGCTGGGCTTCGACTGGGCAAAGACGAATCCCCACGGCAGCGGCATTTCGCTCGGCCACCCCATCGGCTGCACGGGAGCGCGCCAGGTGGTCACGCTGATGCACGACATGGTTCGGCGGAAGCTGCGCTACGGGCTGGTGAGCATGTGCATCGGCGGGGGACAGGGGATGGCCGCGATATTCGAGCGGACGGCCTAGTCAGCGGCCTTTCTTCTCGTAGTCGGGACACCACGCAGCGCGCTGTCGTTCGGGACGGTGGCAGGCGCTGCGCCAGTTCCACTTGCAGCTATCGCAGAGGATGGTGTTGACGCCCAGCGCCCTCTTCAGACGCAGGAGCTGTCGCTCAAGCCAGCCGGGACCGTTGCGAGTCATCCGCTGCGATTCCGTCGCCGCCCGCGGGCCGTCGGCCGGACCGCGGCTCCGTCGCGCTAGATATCCTTGGTAAGGTGGGCCAGGAACTCGGCGTTGTTGCGGGACTTGGCCATGCGAGCCAGGACGCGTTCGGTCGCCTCACCCGGGTTCTGCGTGTCCTCGTTCAGCATCGCGACCATGCGCCGAAGCAGCCAGACCTGGCGCAGCGTCTCGGCGTCGAGGAGAAGCTCCTCGCGCCTCGTGCCGCTCGGCACGATGTTGATTGCCGGGAACACGCGCTTCTCGGCCAGCCGGCGGTCCAGGTGCAGCTCCATGTTGCCGGTGCCCTTGAACTCCTCGTAGATGAGATCGTCCATCCTGCTGCCGGTGTCGACGAGGCAGGTGGCGATGATGGTCAGGCTCCCTCCCTGGTCGGTGTTGCGGGCGGTACCGAAGAACCTCTTGGGCGGGTGAAGTGCGGCGGAATCGATACCTCCGGACAGCGTGCGGCCGGAGGCCGGCATGGCCAGGTTGTAGGCTCGCGTGAGCCTGGTGATGCCGTCCAGTAGTACGACGACGTCCTTGCCAAGCTCGACAAGGCGCTTGGAGCGCTCAAGGGCGAGCTCGGCAACGCGGGTCTGCGTTTCGACCGGCTCATCGAACGTGGCAGCGATGACCTCCACGCCGACGGACCGCTTCATGTCGGTCACTTCCTCAGGGCGTTCGCCGATGA
The DNA here is from genome assembly GCA_964625765.1 of uncultured Dehalococcoidales bacterium. Taxonomy (GTDB): domain Bacteria; phylum Chloroflexota; class Dehalococcoidia; order GIF9; family AB-539-J10; genus SKVJ01. The sequence goes on from CAZVCS010000036.1 coordinate 2,755, forward strand.
GGCAGATGATGAGGTGGAGGTCCGGGTAGTTGGTCGTCATCGCGTTTGCGATCTTCTTCAGCAGGACGGTCTTGCCTGCCTTGGGCGGGGAGACGATGAGGCCGCGCTGGCCGCGCCCGATGGGCGCCACGAGGTCGATGAGACGCGTGGACAGCTCCTCGGCGGTCGTCTCCAGGGTGATGCGCTTCTCGGGGAAAAGAGGGGTGAGCGAGGAGAAGTTCGGCCGCTTCTTGGCTGCCTCGGGGTCGAGACCGTTGATGCTCTCGACGCGGAGCAGCCCGTAGTACTTCTCGCCCTCCTTCGGGGGACGAGCCTGGCCGCAGACGTGGTCGCCGTCGCGGAGATTGAAGCGGCGTATCTGTGAGTTCGACACGTAGACGTCGCTTGCGCCGCGCAGGAAGTTCTCCTGGCGAAGAAAGCCGTACCCCTCGGTCATAATCTCGAGGATGCCGTCGAGGAACAGGTTGCCCTGTTGCTCGGCCTGCAGCTTCAGGATCTGCGTGATGAGCTCGGCCTTCTTCAGCGACGAGTAGCCGGACATGCCCTGTTCCTTGGCGATGACCTCGACCTCGTCGCGGTTCTTGGACTCAAGTTGCGCCATCGTTAGCATGACTAATCCCCCGGGTGCGCGAAATACAGACTCATTTTGCCGGCAGTATGCCGGCGCTGCCCATTACCTTGTTCCAGTCGTCAGCGAACCGACGTATCCCGATGTCTGTCAGCGGGTGCTCGACCATCTGAAGCAGGACCTTGTAGGGTACCGTGGCGATGTGAGCACCAGCGTTCGCAGCAGACAGACAGTGAGCGGGGTGCCTGATGCTGGCGGCGATGACCTGGGTGGGAAGCTTATAGTAGCTAAGGTATCGCGTGATGTCAACCACGAGTTGCATGCCGTCTTCCCCGATGTCGTCAAGCCGGCCGACAAACGGGCTGACGAAGGTGGCCCCAGCCTCGGCGGCGAGGATGGCCTGGTTCAGGGAGAAGCAGAGGGTCATGTTGACCTTGACGTGCTCTCTGGCGAGGGCCGCGGTCGCCTTGAGTCCCTCGAGCGTGGCCGGAATCTTGACCGCGATGTTCTCAGCCCAGGTGACGATCTCCCGGGCCTCGGCGAGCATGCCCGGAGCTTCCTGGCTCAGCACCTCGGTCGAGACCGGGCCGGGCACGACCGAGCATATCTCCTTCACGAGGGTCTTGTAGTCGACCTTGCCCTCTTTGGACACCAGACTGGGGTTGGTGGTCACGCCCGAGACGACGCCAAGCTCGACGCCGTGCCGGATGTGTTCGATGTTCGCCGTGTCAAGGAACAGGCGCATGGCAACCTCCTATGCGATAGGCAGCGAGGGCTGTGCGCCCTCGAGGAGAACGTCTTTGGCGGCGCCGATGAAGGACACGAACAGCGGATGCGGCGCATCGGGACGGGACTTGAACTCCGCGTGGAACTGACACCCCAGCATCCAGAGGTGGCCGCGAACCTCGACGATGTCAACGTACTGGTCGTCGGCCGAGACGCCCGACGGGATGAGCCCCGCGTCCCTCAGCCTCGCCCGGAAGTGGGCGTTCAACTCGTGAGAGTGGCGGTGGCGCTCGTAGCTCAGCAGCGAACCGTAGGCGGCGGCCGCCAGTGTGCCGTCGATGAGCTTGCAGGGGAACGTGCCGCGCCGCATGCCCGAGGCATCCGCCTCTGTGGAACGGTCGATGACGGCGCTTGCCGCGGTCTGGCGGTACTCGGAGGAGTGCGCATCCGGCATGCCCGCGACGTTGCGGGCGTACTCAACGACCATGGCGTGCATGCCGGTATCCAGACCGAAGAACGGAATCCCGTTGATGCGGGCGAACCGGGCTGCTGCGATGAGGCCGTCGATGTGCTCGTAGTGTGAACTGCCCGGCGCGACGATGCCCTGGGCGACGCGCAGGGCGGCGCAGTCGTCCGTCAGCGTCCGCGGGTCGATCCAGTGAAACGCGACTGCTCTCTGGTGCACAATCGCAGCGTGCACGAGAGCCTCCCTGACGGAGTAGTACGCATCCTGCAGTTGAACGTGGTCGCCCACGATGGCGATGTGAACCGGCTCACGGGGTTGCTTCAGTTGCTCGACCAGAGAGCGCCAGCCGTCCAGGTCGGGCGGAGGGCAGTTCAGACCGAGCCGGGCGCACAGGTACTCGCCGAGGCCGGATTCCTCGAGGATCAGGGGCACCTCGTAGATAGTGCTGCTCGTCTCGAGGGCCACGACAGCCTCCCTGTCGACGTCGCAAAAGAGTGAGATCTTGTCCTTGATGGACTCGGAGACCGGGTAGTCGCTGCGGCAGAGAATGACATCTGGCTGGATGCCGATGCGTCGAAGCTCGTTGACGCTGTGCTGCGTTGGCTTTGTCTTGAGCTCGTGAGTGGCGGCGATGTAGGGCAGGAAGGTGACGTGGACGTAGACGACGTTGTCGCGTCCCTCCTCATTGCGCATCTGGCGGATAGCCTCGAGAAAGGGCTGGCCTTCGATGTCGCCGACGGTGCCCCCTACCTCCACGATGGCCACATCCGCCTCGTTGGCGTCGGCGCCGCGTCTGATGAGCTGCTTGATCTGGTCGGTGAGCTGTGGCACAACCTGGATGGTGCCGCCGAGATAGTCGCCCCTCCGCTCATTCTCGAGCAGCGTGCGGTACACCTGGCCGGCAGTGACGCTCGAGAAACGGCTCAGCTCCGTGCCGATGAAGCGCTCGTAGTGTCCGAGGTCAAGGTCGGTGGCGGCGCCGTCCTTCGTAACGAACAGCTCGCCGTGCTGGGCGGGCGACATAATACCTGGCTCGGCATTCAGGTAGGGGTCAAGTTTCTGTGCCCCGACCCTGAGGGTGCGGCTCTTGAGGATGCGGCCGATGGATGCTACGGACACACCCTTGCCGACTGAACTGAGAACGCCGCCTGAGACGAATACGTATTTCGCCATGATAGAACGAAGGTCTTACATGAGAAGCACTACCACGGGCGCAGGGAACACCGAACCGGGTGGGGAAGGGTCAACACGCGAATTCTAGCCGTCGTCACGTTCCTGTGTCAAGCAGTGTGCCGGACGGCTCGGCCTTCCGGCGCAGGGCGCGAACGTGCATCTATCTTGGGTTAGTCTGCCTCTCGGCGGCTTCCACGGTGTGGGCGAGCAGCATCGTGACGGTCATGGGCCCGGCTCCGCCGGGAACCGGCGTGATTGCCGATGCCTTCTGCCGCACCGGCTCGAAGTCGATGTCGCCTACAAGCCGGCGTCCCTGCGGGGACGAAGGGTCATCGACGTAGTTCGAGCCGAAGTCGACTGCGACGACGCCGTCCTTGACCATGTCAGCCGTGATGAATCGCGCGATGTTCACGGCAACAACGAGGAGGTCGGCCTGCCGTGTGAACCGCGCGACATCGGGAGTATCGCTGTTGCACAGCGTCACGTCGGCCCCCACGTCGGGTCTTGTGAGCAGCGCGGCGAGCGGTTTTCCCACGAGGTTGTCCGCGTTGACGATGACGGCGTGGCGGTGGCGCAGTTCGGCGTGTCCGCTGCGCCGCAGCATCTCCATGATGCCGGCCGGAGTGGCGGGCACGAACGCGTCCTGTCCAAGCCAGGACCGGCCGACGCTCACCGGGTGGAAGCCGTCCACGTCCTTCTCCGGGGAGACCGAGGCAAGCACACCTTCCTCATCGAGACCGGGTGGCAGAGGCAACTGGATGAAGATGCCGTGCACGTCGGACCGGCGGTTCAGGCTGTCGACCGCGGAGAGAAGCTCCCGCAGGCTCGTGTCCGCCGGGAGGCGCAGCATCTCCGCCCGGAGCCCTGCATCAACCGCCGCCTTCTCCTTCAGGCGCACGTAGCTGGAAGAGCCGGGGTCATCGCCCACCAGGATGCCGGCGAGGGTGGGCACGACGCCTCGCGGGGCCAGTGCGGAGACACGCCGCGCGAGTTCCTGCCGGATGTCCGCCGAGATGCGGCGGCCGTCGATTATCTCTCCAGGCATCGTGTTGGCCTCCTATCGCGGTTGGCGCCGAGGGGTGCTGAGCCGCTCGGCGGCAAGAACCGTATTGCTCAGGAGCATGGCTGCGGTCACCGGCCCGGTGCCCCCGGGGACGGGGGTGATTGCACCGGCCTTCTGCTCGACAGCATCGAAATCGACATCTCCGACGAGCCTTGGCTTGCCTGTCAGCGGGTCGTCCACCTGGTTGACGCCGACGTCAATCACGATGGCGCCCTCACGGACCATGTCGGCAGTGATTGCCCGGGCGCGACCGATGGCGGCCACGAGGATGTCCGCGGTGGTCGTAATCTCCGCGAGGTTCCGCGTACCTGTGTGGCACACCGTCACGGTGGCGTTGGCGCCTGGCTGCTTCTGCATCAGGATACCTGCGAGCGGTTTGCCCACGATGTTGCTGCGGCCGCAGATGACGACGTGCAGCCCGTCGGGGCTGTGTCCGCTGCGTACCAGCAACTCCTTCACGCCGTAGGCCGTAGACGGGAAGAAGGTGTCCTCGCCCAGCAGCAGCTTGCCGGCGCTGACCGGGTTGGTGCCGTCGACATCCTTGTCGGGCGAGATGGCGCTCTCCGCCCGCAGCGTGTCGAGCCGGCGCGGCAGCGGCAACTGCAGGATGATGCCGTGGAAGCGCACATCGGCGTTGAGGGCGGCGATGGCATCCTCGAGACCCGCCTGCGTCACGTTGTCCGGCAGACGCACGACCTCGTGGCGTATGCCCACCGACTCGCAGCCCTTCGCGATGCCCTTGAGATAAGAGGCCGCAGCCGGGTCGTCACCGACCACGAGTGCGGCAAGCCCGGGGACCGACGTAGAGAGCCGGGCGATTCTGTCGCGCAGCTCGTCTCTGATGCTGGCTGCAATGGCGCGGCCATCGATTACTTCGGCGGGCATGAGCACCTCCTGCGGCCGGGTGTGGCGCCGGGCATTCTACCATGGCTGACCGCAACGTCCGGCATCCGCGTTCATCGTGCGATTGCATAATGAAAATCCCCGTGATACATTCGCCAACGGGTCAGGTTGACATAGCAGGGTTTTCGTTATCCCCGCCTCATGGATCCGGCCACAAATACAAGCTTGGAGGGCTTACGTATGGCAGTAGACAAGGGAATGCTGTCGATGATGGACGAGAAGAGGGTGTTCGCGCCCTCGAAGGAGTTCAGCGAGAAGGCGCAGGTCAAGAGCATGGCGGAGTACAAGAAGCTCTATGACCGCTCGATTGCCGACCCCGAGGGCTTCTGGGCTGAACGGGCGGCGCAGCTCGAATGGTTCAAGAAGTGGGACAAGGTCAAGGTCGAGGACTTCGCCAATGCGAAGCATGAGTGGTTCGTCGGCGGGAAGCTGAATGCCAGCTACAACTGTATCGACCGGCACCTGACGACCTGGCGCAAGAACAAGGCGGCAATCATCTGGCAAGGCGAACCTGAGGGCGACCGCAGGACCTACACCTACCAGGACCTGTACTACGAGGTCTGCCGCTTCGCAAACGTGCTGAAGAAGCACGGCGTGAAGAAGGGCGACCGCGTCTCCATCTACCTTCCCATGATTCCGGAGCTGGCGATTTCGCTGCTGGCATGCGCACGCATCGGTGCCATCCACAGCGTCATATTCGGTGGATTCAGCGCTGAGGCATTGCGCGACCGCATCCAGGGCTGTGACTCTGACACGGTCATCTGCTGCGACGGCTACTACCGCAGCGGCAAGGTGATTCAGAGCAAGTCAAACGCAGACGCGGCGATGGATGCCAGCCCCAGCGTGAAGCGAGCCTTTGTCGTGAAGCGCGCGGGCATCGATGTCCCGATGAAGCAGGGCCGCGACCTCTGGTGGCATGAAGAGGTTGCTGCTCCCGACATCGCTGTTGATTGCCCGCCGGAAGCCATGGATGCCGAGGATCCCCTCTTCATCCTGTACACCAGCGGCAGCACCGGCAAGCCCAAAGGAGTGCTCCACACGACCGGCGGCTACCTCGTCTACGTGATGCAGACGTTCAAGTGGATATTCGACTACAGGGATGAAGATACTTTCTGGTGCACGGCAGACATCGGCTGGGTTACGGGACACAGCTACATCGTGTACGGTCCCCTCGCTTCCGGTGCGACGAGCGTGATGTTCGAGGGAGTTCCGACGTACCCGGCGCCCGACCGCTTCTGGCAGATAGTGGAGAAGTACCGCGTCAACATCTTCTACACCGCGCCCACCGCGCTGCGCTCTCTGATGCGCGAAGGCGATGACTGGGTCAACAAGCGCAACCTCTCCTCGCTTCGCCTGCTCGGCTCCGTCGGTGAGCCCATCAACCCCGAGGCGTGGATGTGGTACTACACCGTCATCGGCAAGTCGCGCTGCCCGATTGTCGACACCTGGTGGCAGACGGAGACGGGCGGCATCCTCATCACGCCTCTTCCCGGCGCGATGTCGCTCAAGCCCGGCTCTGCGGTGCTTCCGTTCCCCGGCGTCGATGTGGCGATTCTCCGCGAGGATGGCACGCCTGTCGACACGAACGAGGGCGGCTATCTCGTCATCAAGAAACCGTGGCCCGGCCTGATGCGGCGGGTATACGGAGACCCCAACCGGTTCAAGGACACGTACTTCGTTCGCTTCCCCGGCTACTACACGACAGGTGACGGGGCGCGAAGGGACGAGGACGGCTTCTACTGGCTGATGGGCCGCATCGACGACGTCATCAAGGTCTCTGGCCACCGCATCGGCACAGCGGAAGTCGAGAGCGCTCTCGTGTCTCATCCCAAGGTGGCGGAGGCGGCGGTCGTCGGCATGCCTCACCCGATCAAGGGAGAGGGCATCTACGCCTACGTGACTCTGAACGCCGGCGAAGCCAAGACCGAAGAGCTCAAGAAGGAGCTCACGGCGCACGTCCGCAAGGAGATTGGCCCAATCGCTACCCCGGACGTCATCCAGTTCGCTGACGGCCTTCCCAAGACGCGTAGCGGCAAGATCATGCGGCGCGTTCTGGTGAAGATAGCGGCCGGCGACACCGGCAACCTGGGCGACACGACCACGCTTGCGGACCCGTCGGTCGTCGATGACCTGGTGAAGGGTCGCAAGTAACCCACAGACAGACGTCACATACGGAGGGCGCCGGGCCTCAAGCGTGGCCCGGCGCCCTCTCGTCAATCTGAGAGAGGAGAATCGGGGTATGGGCGACTCCAGACTTGGCAACCCGGCGGTCGTTGGACTGGCCGGATTCGGCGGAACGACTCTGCTGCTCCAGTTTCACAACCTCGGCCTGTGCGGGGTCGGTGTTGTGCTGTGGACGGCGCTCTTCTTCGGCGGCATGGCTCAACTCATCGCCGGCATGAAGGAGTACGGTACAGGCAACAACTTCGGCTTCGCTGCGTTCAGCACGTACGGTGCTTTCTGGATGGCGCTCGCGGGCATCTGGCTGGGCACCAACTACGGCATATTCGACCCCACGGGCACGGATGTCGGCTGGTTCCTGGTTACCTTCACCATACCGACCATCATCTACACGCTGTTCGCCTGCCGCGCCAGCGGAGCGCATTCGCTCCTGTTCGTGACGCTGCTGCTCGGCTTCATCTTCCTGGATCTCGGGCACCTCGGTGGCGGTTCGTTCTGGAACACGATTGCTGCCATCGACCTGGTCGTATGTGCTCTGACGGCCTTCTACATCGTGGCTGCGATTATCGCCCCTGACTTCGGCTGGAAGCTCCCACTGGGCAAAGGCTGGCTGGCCAAGTAGCGGTCGCGGTGGCGACTACCCTTGGACTCGAGAGGGGGACGCTGCGGCGTCCCCCTCCGGCTTTCGCAGAAGGAGGTCCAGCAGGGCGCGCCATTTCCCGCCGGTGCGGCTGATGCTGATGCGGACCTGCGTGGGACCGACGCGCACGGCTGGACCGAGCGACAGACTGGTGTTGAGTGCGGACATGCGCTCTGGCACAAGAACGAGGTCGGTCCCCTGCCTGGTTATCGACTTTACCCCGGCTGCGGCGGCAAGCACTCGTATGCGTGCTACATAGAGCAGTTCCTTGACCGGAGCCGGCAGCGGTCCGAACCGGTCCCTGAGCTCTGCCGAGACGGCCTCGATGTCCTCGAGCGAATCGGCGACAGAGAGCTTGCGGTAGTAGGTGATGCGGGTGCCGGGTGGTGCGACGTACTCCTCCGGTATGTAGGCTGCCGAAACCGGGAGGTCGAGTGCGGGGGATTGTGAGGGTTCGGGGACGGTCCCATCCTCCGCCCGAGTCGTCTCGCCGGACCGCAGCCGCTCCACTTCCTCCGACAGCATCTGGCAGTAGAGTTCGAAACCGACTGCGGCGATGTGGCCGCTCTGCCTGGTGCCGAGGAGACTGCCGGCGCCGCGGATCTCGAGGTCCCGCAGAGCTATCTCCAGTCCGGCGCCGAGCTCATTCGCCTCGAAGATGGTGCGAAGCCTTCTCCGCGCCTGCGGCGACAGCTCCCTGTCCCGGTCGTAGAAGAAGTAGGCGTACGCCTGATTCCGGCCGCGCCCCACCCGGCCGCGAAGCTGGTAGAGCTGCGTCAGACCCAGTCGCTCCGCTTGATCGACGATGAGAGTGTTGGCGTTGGGCATGTCCAGGCCGAGCTGGATGATGGTGGTGGCGACCAGCACGTCGGTCTCGCGCGCAGCGAAGGCGTTCATCGTCCTCTCCAGGTCCTCTTCCTGCATCCGCCCGTGGGCCACGGCGAAGCGGGCCTCGGGTACGATGGATTGAAGTGAACGCGTTGTCGCGGCGATGTTGTCGATTCGGTTGTGCACGAAGAAGGCCTGGCCTCCACGCTCCAACTCTCGCAAGATGGCCTGGCGCACGAGCGCGGGGTCGTAGACCCCGACGTGCGTGCGCACCGCCAGCCTTTCTTCTGGAGGAGTCTCCATCGTGCTCATGTCCCTGATGCCGGTCAATGCCATATGCAGCGTTCGGGGTATCGGTGTCGCGCTCAGGGTGAGGGTGTCCAGCCCCGCACGAAGAGAGCGGAGGGATTCTTTCTGCATCACGCCGAAGCGCTGCTCTTCGTCGATGATGAGCAGCCCGATGTCCTTGAACTGAACGTCCCGCTGCAGCAGCCGGTGCGTACCGATGCAGATATCGACGGCGCCGGCCGCCAGTTCCTTCAGTGTCTCGGCTTCCTTCTCCGCCGGCGTGAACCGGCTCAGAACCTCCGTCCTTACCGGAAAGGCGCCGAGCCTCTCGCTGAACGTGGCATAATGCTGCTGGGCGAGCACGGTGGTAGGAGCCAGAATGGCGACCTGCTTGCCGTCCATCACGGCCTTGAACGCGGCACGGAGCGCTATCTCCGTCTTGCCGTAGCCAACGTCGCCGCAGATGAGCCGGTCCATGGGGCGCTCGCTCTCCATGTCCCGCTTCACGGCGTCGATTGCCTCCAGTTGATCCGGCGTCTCGACGTACGGGAACGACGCCTCCATCTCCTGTTGCCACAGGGCGTCTCGCGAATACGCGTGTCCGGTGGTCAACTGCCGGCGTGCGTAGAGCTCGATGAGCTCGCGGGCCATCGTCCGCGCCGATTGGCGTACGTGCTGCTTGGTGGACTCCCACTCTGTCGAGCCGAGACGGCTCAGCGTCGGGGCATGCTCCCCTCCGCCGATGTAGCGCGTGACGCGTTGCACCTGGTCCGTGGGAACGTAGAGCGTGTCGCCGTCGAGGTAGGTGACGGCGAGGTACTCGTGCTCCGCGCCACCCGTCTGCAGTGTGGTCAGTCCCGAGAACCTGCCGATGCCATGATCCACATGGACGACGAGGTCTCCTGGGCCGAAGGTGAGAGAGGAGGCAGGGCTGCGCGGTCGCGTCTTTGTAGCGCGCCTGGCCTGCTTGGTGAAGCCGAAGAGCTCGGTGTCCGTGAGGACGGTAAGACGCCCTGAAAGTGCCCAGCCCTGAGTGAGCGAGCCCTCGACGAGCGAGAGCGAGCCCGGAGGTGGCGGCGCATCGACATCCCCTGCTGGAGGCGCCGGAAGACCGGATTCCTCGAACAGTTCGCTCACGCGTCGTGCCTGGAGCGACACGACGGCGACGCTGTAACCCCGTGCCAGCGACTGCGGTATCTCGTCGATGAGGGATGGCAGCTTGTGGACATACGACGGAGCGGGCAGGAACGTGCTGCTTGCGCCCTCAGTGCCATCCTCCCAGGGCAGGAAGATGAGGCGTCGAAAGGCGCCCATGCGCGACTCGATATCCTGCCAGTCCAGGAACGCAGCCGCAGACGTCCCTGCGTCGAGGCTGTCCTCCGCTTCCAGGTACTCGTCCAGCTCGGTCCGCAGTCGAAGGGCACGCATCCGAAGCGCCTGCGGGTCGTCAAGTGCGACTATGGCGTTGGCGGGAAGGTAGTCGAGGATAGAGGCCGGACCCCGGGTGGCGTTGAGGGGGCCGATGAGGACACGGTCGATCGTTTCCGCGCTGCGCTGTGAGACGGGGTCGAACAGCCTGAGGCTCTCCACGCGATTGCCATAGAACTCGAGACGCACCGGCATCTCGTGTGCAGGCGGGAACACATCGACGATGCCACCGCGGGCGCTCATCTCACCGGGTTGTGACACGTACTCGACTCGCTCGTAGCCGTTCTTCTCGAGGGACAGCAGCAGGTCGAGCGGCTTCGCTTCGGACCCGCGCCGAAGGTCGATGGTGCCGGCGGCGACGGCGCTTGGCGGCGCCATCGGGCCGATGAGTGCGAGCACCGAGGCCGCGAGTATCACACGCGGGTAGGGGGGACGCTGGAGCGACATGAGACTGGCTAGCTCGGAGCGGGCAACCGCGGCCGCCCCCATCGCCTCGCCGGGGCATGGGAAGTCGGGTTCGGCGAGCCTGCGGACCGCCGCGTTCGGGGCCATCCAGCGCTCAAGCTCGTCTGCAATAGCGGCCGCCCGCTCCGGGTGCGCCGTGACTATGCAGACAGGGACAGCAAGCTCGTCCTGCAGCGAAGCCAGGAAGTACGGCATGGCCGCCTGCATGAGGAGCAGGCGACATGATGAACCATCCGGGGCGAGCATGGAGCGGACCCAGCGGTACTCGTCGGCGTCCCGGAGGATCGGGAGAAGGCCGTGAAGATGCATGCGCGGACGGGAGTATAGCAGGATTCCGGCTCGGGTCGCTGATATATAATGCGGTTCGTGTCGTACCACAGGATAGTCGTCAAGCTTGGCACGACGCTCCTGACGTCGGGGCGCGACCACCTCGACCTGGCTGTCATGGCGACCCTTGTCGAGCAGCTCGTGGCGCTCCATGGCCGCGGCCGGCAGGTGATCGTGGTCTCGTCCGGAGCGGTCGCCGCCGGAAGGGAACGCTTGCGGCGGCTCCCACCCGGTGGCGTTCACGGCACTCCCCTGAAGCAGGTTCTCGCCTCGATCGGGCAGAGCCACCTTATGAGTACGTACGAGACGCTGTTCTCACGACATGGCATAACGATTGCCCAGGCACTGCTCACACGGGACTCGCTGGTGGACAGGGCGGGGTACCTGAATGCACGGAACACGCTGCTGGCCCTGTGCGAGATGGGCGTCATCTGCATCGTGAACGAGAACGACGTCGTAGCCGTGGAGGAGTTGGGAGAGAGGCGATTCGGCGACAACGACAACCTGTCGGCGATGGTGGCGAATCTCGTCGATGCCGATGTGCTTGTCATCCTCACGGATACCGGCGGGCTCTACACAGCGGACCCGAGGACGCATCCCGATGCCATTCTGATACCGAGGGTAGAGACGATCGACGACGCCATCGAAGCGCTGGCGGGAGGAACGGTGAGCGGTCAGGGGGTCGGCGGGATGGCGACGAAGGTCGAGGCGGCACGCCTCGCTACCTGCTCCGGCGTGGAGGTGGTGGTTGCGGCAGGGCGTGAGCCCGATGTCCTGCTGCGGCTGGACTCTGGTGAACGTATTGGTACGCTTTTCGTTGCGCCTGCCAGCCGGCTTGAGAGCCGCAAACGGTGGATGGCGAGCGGGCTCGCCTCGCATGGCCGCATTGTGGTAGACCGGGGTGCGGTCAGCGCGCTGAAGAAGGGCACAGGGAGCCTGTTGCCGGCCGGAGTCACCGCGGTTCAGGGTTCGTTCAAGCGCGGAGACATAGTCGACATCGTCGCGGATGGGGGAATCCGCATCGCCTCCGGGATCGTCAACTACGATTCCGGCGATGTCGATAGGATTCGAGGCCGGCGGACCGACCAGATGACCGGGCTGCTTGAGCACGTATACGGCGACGAAGTAGTGCATCGCAACAACATGGTGGTGCTCTGAAGGGAGCGACGTGGACACAGGTGTTGTGGAACTTGAATCGAAGGCGCGGCGCGCCCGGGAGGCCACACGAGAACTCGCGTTTCTGAGCACGTCCACGAAGAACCGTGCGCTGAATGCCGTAGCTGCTTCTCTTCGGAGTGCTACCGCGGCGATACTGGCGGCGAACCGCCTCGACTATGAGGAGGCGAAGGCCTCCGGCATGGGGGAAGCCATGCTCGACAGGCTGCTGCTGACGCAGGCCCGCATCGAGGCCATGGCAGGAGACGTGCGGACAGTCGCCTCGCTCCCCGATCCCATCGGCCAGGAGTTCGACAGCCGGAGGTTACCGAATGGCCTCCAGCTCTGCAAGCGGCGGGTTCCCCTGGGCGTGATAGCAGCCATCTACGAGAGCCGGCCCAACGTGACCGTCGACATCTCTTCACTCTGTCTCAAGTCAGGGAACGCCTGCATCCTGCGCGGAGGCAAAGAGGCGCGGCGCTCGAATCTGGCCCTGGCGAGTGTCGTGCAGGATGCGTGCCGGGCTGAGGGAGTGCCCGACGGTGCGGTGGAGTTCATCGAATCCAGCGACAGGGCGCTGGTCGGTCAACTGCTTCGCATGCGCCAGTACGTCGACCTCGTCATCCCGCGCGGCGGAGCGGAGCTCATCCGTCTGGTGGCTGAGAACGCGACGATGGCGGTCGTCACCGGCGGCATCGGTGTCTGCCATGCCTTCATCGACGCGAGCGCGGACACAGAGATGGCGTTGCGCATCGTGCACAATGCGAAGGTGCAGCGGCCGACCGTGTGCAACGCGCTGGATTGCGTGCTGGTGCACCGCGGCCTTGCGGCGCGGTTCCTTCCTCGACTGCGGGAGATGTGGGCGAAGGCCGGCGTGCAGATGCGATGCGATGAAGCGTCGCTGGCGGTGCTCGGCGGACCGGATGGCAACCTCGTTGTGGCGGCGCGTGACGACGACTGGGGCAAGGAGTTTCTCTCTCTGGTGGCAGCCATCAAGGTGGTGGCCGGTCTGGACGAGGCGCTGGCGCACATTCGGCGTTTCGGCTCGGGGCACTCGGAAGCCATCGTCACGGAGAGCTACGGCTCGGCCAACAGGTTCCAGGCGGAGGTGGATGCGGCCTGTGTCTACGTGAATGCAAGCACGCGTTTCACCGACGGTTCCCAGTTCGGACTGGGCGCGGAGATAGGCATCAGCACGCAGAAGTTCCACGCCCGGGGCCCGATGGCCCTGGAGGAGATCACCAGCTACAAGTGGATTGCGCTCGGCACCGGGCAGATCCGCGAGTAGCGGGCGTGGACCCGGAGCCGCGCGGTTCCGCTAGGTCAGGTCGCGGATGACCTGGCGCTGAAACTGGAACAGCCTCTCGATGCCCTTCTGCGCCAGTGCCAGCAGCCCGTCAGCGTCCTCCTTGGTGAACGGGCGGTGCTCTGCCGTGCCCTGGATCTCCACGAACTCATTCCGGTCGGTCATGACCACGTTGAAGTCGACCTGGGCGCGGAAGTCCTCCTCGTAGCAGAGATCGAGCAGGTGCACGCCGTCGACGATGCCGACACTGGTGGCGGCAATCATCTTCGTCAGCGGGTTGGAGCGGACGATTCCTCCCTTGCGGAGCCGTACGAAGGCCTGGCAGAGGGCTACGTAGGCGCCGGTGATGGCCGCGGTGCGCGTTCCTCCGTCCGCTTGCAGTACATCGCAGTCAACGATCATCGTGCGTTCACCGAAGGCGGTCAGGTCCGTGCATGCCCGGAGGCTCCTGCCTATGAGTCGCTGGATCTCGTGGCTCCGGCCCGAATCGCGTTCGCGCGGCGTCCGGGTGAGCGTCGAACGCGGCAGCATGGAATACTCCGCGGTCACCCAGCCCTCGCCGGAGCCCTTGAGGAAGGCGGGCACCCTCTCCTCCATGGTGACCGAACACAGAACCATGGTTTTGCCGAGCTCAATGAGTACCGAGCCCTCGGCAAAGCTCTGGTAGCCGGGTGTCATGCGTACGACGCGTAACTGGTCGTCGGCGCGATTGTCTATTCTGGCCATTCGCACTCCTGCTGGTGGGGTTCTTCACGAGAAATTGACATTCGCCTGCTACGCTGGCGTTCTCGCGTGTTGATATGGTAAACGCGCTTGGGCTATCATGTAAAGCTGACATTTCGGGAGGTCAGAGCGTATGCGCAACTCCACATTCACTCGCGGTCTTGTCGCCGTGCTAACGGTCTTCCTGTTTGGTATGCTGGCGCTTGCCCCGGCTGCGGTGCTTGCCCAGGATGCCGAAGAGACGGTCCCCAAGATTCAGGACCAGCTCATCGTGAATCCGAAGTTCCCGTCGATGACCGGGTCTGCGGACTCTACGTTCAAGTTCGAGGTGGAGTTCACGTTCCGGACGGCCGACCCTGTGGGCAAGGCCTTCGACCTGACGGTCTCCGGGCCGTCGGGCTGGCTGACCTACATCGCCGAGTCCACGTACAAGCTGGACAGCCAGATTTCGGCAATATTTCTCGAGCCCTACTCGGTCAAGACGCCGATTGTCGTTGTCGCGGTGGCGCCCTTCTGGCTCTATCCCGAGCCCGGTGACTACCCCATCGATCTGCAGGTGTCCTCGGGCGACCTGCAGGAGACGGTGAACCTGACCGCGACGATCACGGCCCGGTACGGACTCGCGGCCGAGACTACGAGCGGACTTCTCAATACCAAGACTGCCGCCGGCAAGTCGACTACGGTTGGCGTCAATGTGACGAACAGCGGCACCGCCGGCCTCGACAAGGTCACGCTTTCTGCAGCGACTCCTTCAGGCATTGCCAACGAGGAGTGGCAGGTGACGTTCGATCCGGAGACCATCGAGAACCTGGCCCCCGGGGATTCGATTGAGGTGCAGGCGTCGATTACTCCGCCTTCAAAGACCGTCGCCGGCGACTACATGGTGACCCTCAACTTCAAGGGTGAGCCGGCCCTGTCGTCGGAGCCACCCGCGCTGGACATACGTGTGTCGGTGGCGACGAGGACCGCCTGGGGTGTCATCGGCGCTCTCATAGTCGTCGTTGTGATTGGCGGACTCGTCTGGGCATTTCGAACGTTCGGACGGAGGTAAACCGTGGCACAACTCGTTGTCGAGACCACGGACCTGACCAAGAAGTACGGCTCGTTCACAGCCGTGAATCGGCTCAACCTCAGAATCGAGGAGGGTGAGGTGTTCGGCTTCCTCGGGGCCAATGGCGCCGGCAAGACGACCACGATGCTGATGCTTCTGGGGTTGACCGAGCCGACGTCCGGTACGGTGCGCGTCTGTGGCATGGATCCGGCCAGAGAGCCCCTTGAAGTCAAGCGCCTCGTCGGATACGTGCCGGAGCGTGTCGGCTTCTACGAGGACCTCACGGCCCGGCAGAACCTGCGCTACACTGCGGAGTTGAACCGCATCAGGCGCGGGGAGGCCGAAGACAAGATAGTCTCGCTGCTTGGCGCGGTGGGTTTGGGCGAGGTCGTGGACCATCCTGTATCGACCTTTTCCCGCGGCATGAAGCAGCGCCTTGGCATCGCGGACGTGTGGCTGAAGGAACCGAAGCTCGCGTTCCTGGATGAGCCGACGACGGGCATTGATCCGAACGGCATCGATGAGATACTGAAGCTCATCTCGAGTATGGCCAAGCGCGGCATCACTATCATCTTCTGCTCGCACGTGCTGCCGCAGGTACAGAGGCTGTGCTCTCGCGTCGGCATCCTGTCGAAAGGCAATCTCGTCGCGGACGGACCTATCGACCGGCTCGGCCGAGATGCGGCTGGGGCGGGCCGGTACCGGATGGAGGCCGAAGTCGATGACCTCAAGCCCGCGGTGGTCGAGGCGGTGCGCATGACTGCCGGTATCGAAGAAGTTGA
>CAZVCS010000037.1:0-16052 GCA_964625765.1 uncultured Dehalococcoidales bacterium
GCCACGAGGGTCTGCACTACGGCGACTGCGCCGTCATGTACCGCATCAACGCACAGTCGCGCGCGCTCGAAGAGAGCCTCATGCGCTTTGGCGTCCCGTACCGGCTGGTCGGCGGCACCCGCTTCTACCGCCGCCAGGAGATCAAGGACATCGTCGCCTACCTCAGGGTGATACATAACCCGCACGACAGCATCAGCCTGACCCGCATCATCAACACGCCGGGACGCGGCATCGGTCAGGGCACGCTCAACAAGCTCCAGGCGTCGGCGACAGAGCGGAACGTGTCGTTGTTCGAAGCTCTCCGGCAGTTGGTCCAGGAGAAGGACCTCGCTGCCCGCGCCGGCAACGCGCTGTCACACTTCCTCGCCGTCATCGAAGGCCTCATCGCGCGGAGCCGCGAGGTTTCGCCACAGCAGGTCATTGAAGACATCCTCGTGCAGACCGCGTATCGCGACTACCTCATGGAGAGCGAGGACGGTGAGGACCGCTGGCAGAACGTCCAGGAGCTGAAGAACGTTGCCGCCGAGTACAACGACCTCGCTCCGGAGGAGGCGCTCTCGGCCTTCCTCGAGAAGGTCAGCCTCGTGGCCGACGTCGATGAGATGGTGGACTCGGCGGATGCGGTCACGCTCATCACGCTGCACCAGGCCAAGGGCCTCGAGTTTCCCGCCGTCTTCATCATCGGGATGGAGGACGGCGTGCTGCCGCACCGCAAGTCGTTCGACGACCCCGCCCAGATGGAGGAGGAGTGCCGGCTCTGCTACGTCGGCTTCACGCGGGCGCAGCGCTACCTCTTCCTCTCGCGCGCCCATCGCCGCAGCCTCTTCGGCAACGGGCTGGCCAACCCTCCGTCCCGCTACCTGGCGCGCATCTCGCCCGAGCTCGTCTCCACGCGGGGACTCTGGGAAGAGGACGAGGTCGACATGAGCGGCGCGGTGTACTCACAGCCGTTGTCCGTCGGCGTCTCGAACGACGAGTTCAGGGTCGGCGACTGGGTCTTCCACAAGAAGTTCGGGCAGGGGGTCGTCATGGACTGCTTCCCGGACAAGAGCGACCTCGTGGTCACGGTTGCCTTCGAGGAGACGGGCACGAAGCGGATGCTGCTCAGCCTGGCTCACCTCGAGAAGATCGAGCGCTGAGCCCGGCTATTGACACTCTACACGCCACCGTGTAGACTCGCCCCGTGGAACTGCACCTTCTGCCGCCCGATGTCGTTTCGCGCATCGCCGCCGGCGAGGTGGTCGAGCGCCCCGCCTCCGTTGTCAAGGAACTCCTCGAGAACGCTATCGACGCGGGCGCCGGCAAGATAGATATCGAGTGCCGGGGCGGCGGGGTGGAGTACATCTGTGTTGCCGACAACGGCTCCGGCATCCCGGCCGACCATGTCGAGCTTGCCTTCGAACGCCACGCCACGAGCAAGATCGACTCCCTCGATGACCTGGCCGTCGTCCAGTCGCTCGGCTTCAGGGGTGAGGCGCTGCCGAGCATCGCCGCCGTCGCCGACGTCGAGCTCTCCACGCGGTCCGGAGACGAGGCCCTGGGAACCACCCTGTCGTTCCACAACGGACGGGTGGTGCAGCGCCGGCGGCAGCCGCGGTCCCGTGGCACGACCGTCGCGGTGAGAAGGCTGTTCCAGCACCTGCCGGCGCGACTCAAGTTCCTCAAGTCGGAGGGCACCGAGAACGGCCACAGCGCTCGCGTCGTGAGCCAGTACGCGCTGGCATATCCGTCCATCGCCTTCAGCCTGCTGCTGGAGGACCGACTGGCGTTACGGACGCCGGGCAACGGCAGCGTGCGCGACGTCGTGGCGCAGCTCTACGGCGCCGAGGTCGCCCGCGCCATGCTCCCGGTCGAGCACCGCGCCGATTCCCTCCACGTCACCGGCCTCATCGCCCCCGCTTCCCTGACGCGCGCCGGTCGAGGCTACCTGAGCACCTTCGTCAACCTGCGCTGGGTCCTGAGCCCTCTGCTCCAGAGGGCGGTCGAGGAAGCCTACCACGGGATGCTGCAGGAAGGGCGCAACGCCATCGCCGTGCTGAGCATCCAGCTTCCGCCGGTGGAGCTGGACGTGAACGTCCATCCGAGCAAGGCGCAGGTGAAGTTCGCGAACGAGCAGGTGGTTTTCAGGGCCGTGCGCGACGCGGTCAGGGCGGCGCTCTCAGGCTCCGCCACCGCGACCAGCGCCCTGCACCGCTACACTGCCCCGTCTGAAGGTCGTCAGGCGGACTGGGCTGTGTCCGAGCCGGAGCCGCGTCCCTCCAATTCGACCCCGGCGGTTGCCGCTCCCGAGGCGCCGGCGCCGGCCGCGCTCCCGCCGCTGCGCATCCTCGGCCAGGTGCTCTCCACCTATATGGTGGCCGAAGGCCCTGACGGCCTGTACCTCATCGACCTGCACGCCGCTCACGAACGAGTCGTCTTCGAGAGCCTGCTGGAGCAGCAGAAGTCGCGCCGGGTTGAGTCACAGGGATTGCTGGCGCCGCTCACGCTGGAGGCGAGCCCCGCCGAGGCCGCAGCCCTGGACGAGCTCATGAGTCCGCTTGCCGGGGTGGGATTCGCACTCGAGCTCTTCGGCGACCGCACGTACCTGCTCAGGGCGGTTCCGGCTGCACTGAGCGGGGTGGACCCCATTACGGCTCTCAGAGACGTACTGCAGGAGCTTTCGGGAGACTCGCGAGGGCTGACGCAGGAACGGATTGCCGCCTCCGTCGCCTGCCACTCGGCCGTCCGGGGGGGGCAGCAACTCACTCCCCAGGAGATGCGCCAACTCGTGCAGCAGCTCGAGGGCTGTGCCCAGCCACGGACCTGCCCGCATGGCCGCCCGACCGTCATCCACTTCGGTACCGGCCACATCGAGCGGCTCTTCGGCCGCCGGCTCTAGATGCCGGACCGGCTTCGCGCTTCACGCTTTTCGTAGTACCGCAGCAACCGGTTCATGGACCTCGAGGCGTGCCGGATGGAGTTGTACACGGCGATGCCGGCCCGGTAGCACTTCTCCCTCGCCTGGTCCATCCAGTCGTAGTGCTCCGGCGACGTCACCATCTGGATGACCACCACGATCGGCTTGCCAAAATCCTTCTCGGCCCTCACGATGTCGTCCAGCAGCTTGTTCCAGATCTCGGCGTGCATCGCCGGCGGCCGCGCGATGAGGCCGACCGACAGGTGCACGATGGAGAGGTCGATGCCCTTGTACTCGGCGAACAGCTTCAGGATGGGGTAGTAGCCGACCCTCCACGCCTCGGCGGAGAGGTCCATCGGGTTATCGATGATGGTGCCGGCCTCCACTCCCACCACCTCCGTGGCGCGCCGCCGCAGGTCCTGCGGGAAGCCGGGAATCAGGAGTCCTTCCTTCGTAGCTTCGTCGCTCGCCAGCACGGTCGCCCCACCCCCGAGGCCCAGCAGAGCGACGCGCCTGCCGACCGCGTTCGGGAAGAAGCTGAAGGTGACGGCCATGTCTATCCACTCTTCGATGGTGGCGACCCTCACCGCGTTGACCTGCTCCAGCACGCCATCCCAGACGCGGTCGGCCCCGGCCAGCGAGCCGGTGTGAGAGGCTGCGGCGCGGGCGCCCGACTCGGTCACGCCGACCTTGAGCACGATGACGGGCTTGCGCCTTGCAGCGCGCTCCAGCGACTTCATGAAGCGGGGGCCATCTCGCACGCCCTCGATGTAGGCCATGATGATGCCCGTCTCGGGGTCGTCCGCCATGTAGTCCATCAGGTCGGTTGCGTTCACGTCGCTGGCGTTGCCGTAGGAGATGACCTTGCTGAAGCGCACGCCCCGGCGCGCCGCCTCTCGCACCAGGTAGATGGCGTTGCCGCCGCTCTGGCAGATGGCGCCGACGGTGCCGCTCTCACTCGTTGTGTCGGCCAGGAAGGAGACGCCCGACTTCGGGCAGTAGACGCCCATGCAGTTCGGACCGACGATGCGCATGCCGCGTTCGCGCGCAAGCGCAAGTATCTCGCGCTCGAGCGCGATGCCCTCGCCCTTGCCCAGCTCCGAGAAGCCGGACGTGAAGAAGTGCATCGCCTTGACGCCTTTGGCAACGCAGTCCCTCGTGAGCTGCAGCGCGCCTGATGCCGGTATGGCGGAGATGACATAGTCCACGGGCCCCGGGATGTCCCGCACGCTGGGGTACACCTTCAGCCCCATCACCTCGCCGCCCTTCGGGTTGACGGGGTACAGCGGTCCCTTGAAGCCGCACTGAATCATCGCCTGCAGGTAGGCGCCGCCGCCGAACTGCTCCGCGGACGGCTTCGTGGACACTCCAGCGATCGCGATGGACCGTGGATTGAATACGGCCTCGAGGTTTGACGTGCTCATGCTTCTCCTTGCACCCGTCGGCGCTGACGGAGGCAGATTCTACACCAAGAGCGACGGGCGACTCCAAACGAGGCGCTTGCACGCCGAACCGCGTGTGGTACACTCAGGGGCTCACGTACCGTCCGTGGAGGCATCCGCCATGATTCGAGCAGCAGTCGTCGGCGCCACCGGCATAGTCGGCCAGCAGTTCCTCGTTGCGCTTAGGGGGCACCCCTGGATAGCGGTGAAGGCGCTCGCCGCGTCCGAACGCTCGGCCGGACAGAGCTACCGCAAGGCCAT
The DNA here is from genome assembly GCA_964625765.1 of uncultured Dehalococcoidales bacterium. Classification (GTDB taxonomy): domain Bacteria; phylum Chloroflexota; class Dehalococcoidia; order GIF9; family AB-539-J10; genus SKVJ01. The sequence continues at coordinate 4,600 of CAZVCS010000037.1, forward strand.
CACCGACCCCGCCACGGGCGCGGTGCGCTGGTTCTGCGACGAGTCGCCGGCGGACGACGTCATGGACCTGCCGGTCGTGAATGCGACCGAGCTGTCCACGAAGGACATAGACCTCGTCTTCTCGGCCATCGAGTCGGGACCGGCGAAGACCCTGGAGCCGCAGTACGCCGCCGAGGTGCCCGTCATCAGCACCGCCTCCGCCTTCCGGTATGAGGACGACGTGCCGATACTCATCCCCGGCATCAACCCGGGCCACGCTCGCCTGCTCGAGACCCAGAGGAAGCGTCGCGGCTGGAAGGGATTCGTGACACCCAACCCCAACTGCACCACCATCGGCCTGGCCGTCACGCTGAAGCCGCTCTACGACGCCTTCGGCCTCAATTCGGTCATCATGACGTCCATGCAGTCCATGTCCGGAGCCGGCCGGAGCCCGGGGGTCATCGGGCTCGACATTCTCGACAACGTCATCCCGTTCATCCCGGGCGAGGAAGAGAAGGTCCAGAAGGAGACCCAGAAGATCCTCGGAGCGCTCGAGGGTGACGCCATCCGGCCCGCCCCGTTCGTGGTCAGTTGCAGTTGCTCGCGCGTCTGCGTGCTCGAGGGTCACACCGAGGCGGTATTCGCGTCGACGCGCAAGCCGTGTGACCCGTCGTCGGTCGCCGGTGCGATGCGAGCGTACGATGGCGGCCTGGCGGGATTGCCGTCCGCCCCGAAGCATCTCATCCACGTGAGCGATGACCCGTTCCGGCCTCAGCCTCGGCTCGACAGGGACAACGAAGGCGGCATGGCCACTACGGTCGGCCGCATCCGCCAGGACATGGCGCTGCCGAACGGCATCAAGTACGTGCTCGTCTCCCACAACACCAAGATGGGCGCCGCGCGCGGGGCGGTGCTCGAGGCCGAGATGCTGATCAAGGCCGGCTACATCGGCTGACGACGGCCGACTAGCCGTCGTTCACCACGTTGTCGAGACGCCGGCGGTTGACGCGCAGCGACAGCACGTCCGGCCGCGAGTAGTGGCCCGCCACGTCCAGCAGCTGTTTCTCTTCGATGAGCCGGTCGAGGTCGACCTCGCCGTAGAGCACCGTCTCGCAGTCGTACACCGGCCCGGCGATGAACCGGGCGTCCGGCCCCACGATGGCGCTGCCGCCGCGGCACAGCGTCTCGGGAAACGCCTCCAGCTCCTTCGTCAGGGGGAAGCCGGGCGGGAGCATCGCCTTCGTCAGGTAGCTTGCGGCCGCGACCACGAAAAGCCGCCCCTCGAATGCCATGTTCCGGCAGGCCAGCAGAAAGGTCTCGCTCGCGCTCGGCCAGAGCGCCGCGTGCACCTGCTCGCCCTCGGCGTAGAGTGCATAGCGCGCCAGCGGCATCCAGTGCTCCCAGCAGACGAGGCCGCCGAGCCGGCCGACCGCTGAGTCGAAGACCGACAGCGTGGAGCCGTCCCCGCGACCCCAGATCATGCGCTCGTGGTACGTGGGCACGAGCTTCCGGTGCGTCCCGAGCAGCGCCCCGTCGGCATCGATGAAGACCATCGAGTTGTAGAGCGTGCCGGTGGTGGTTCGTTCGTTCACGCCCATGACCACGGCGACGCCGCGCTCGCGCGCCGCCTGCTGCAGCGGCCACAGCGCCGGCCCGGAGACGTCCACCGCGTTCCGGTACAGCTCCGCGTACGCCTGCTTCGCCGGACCGTAGTTCCAGCGCGAATCGGCGTTGGCCCAGACCGGATATCCCGGCACCCACGTCTCAGGAAAGACCGCCAGGCTGGCCCCGTTTGCCGCCACCTCAGCGACCAGCGAACAGGCCTTGGCGATCGTCGCATCCCGGTCGAGGTAGACCGGCGCCGCCTGCACCGCAGCCACCTTGAACGTACCTGCCCGTTCAGCCGTATTCATCCGCCTGCGCTCGTCGACAGGCGAAACGCACTCGGTTGCACTCATGCTGTCCCTCCCCCTCACTGTCGTAGCCGCGCGGGCTCGCGCCTCGCGGGAGCAGTCGAGAGTATAGAGACGCGGCCTGCTCCGGTCAACGAGCCGTCCTCCCGCAGATTGCCGCCAAGGCACGCGTGCGCGCTATAATCACTCGCTATACGGTCTTCCCCAAGGAGCGCGCTCGGTGAACACGAACGTGAAGAAGGTGGTCATCAGTATTCCTCAGGAGCTCTTCTCAGCCGTGGAAGAACAGAGCAAGGCGCGGGGAGAGACGCTGAGTCAGTTCTTCTGCCGCGGCGCCGAGACTCTGCTGCGTCGACATAAGGAGCGCCGCATGCTCGAAGAGTACGTCGAGTCGCGCAATCGGATGCCCGACCCGTCCGAGGTCGCCGACGCCCACCGCAGCCTCGGGACTATCACCGACAAGTAGCGGCGACCGGTCGCCCTAGCGGTACAGGCGCGGCAGCAGCCGCGCCAGCACATCCGGCAACTCCGAAGCCGCGTAAGCCACCTCGCACTTGCCCGCCCCGTAGAGCCCCTCCTGGGGGGCGCCGACCGACACCGTCAAAACGTCCACGCCTGAACGCCGGCACAGCTCGAGGGCCTGCCTGACGACATAGGTGTCCTTCGGGTGTCCGTCGGTGAAATGCAGCACCAGCTTCCGGCGCTCCGTGTGTCCCCGCAGCACGAGCAGCGCCGCCGCAATGGCCTCTCCTGTCGGAGTGCCGCCGTCGCACCACACGTCGCGCAGCGAGAGCGGCATGCCGGAGGCCGCCAGCCGCGTCAGCTGTACCGGTGCGCCCGGATGCAGCCCGCCGCTCGTGTAGGTCAGGACCTCGTACCAGACGCGAGGCGCAAGGTCCCGCAGGGCTTCCCCGACGATGCAGGCCGCACGATGCACCGCGGGCATGTGCGACTTCATCGACGCAGAGACGTCGATGAGGAAGACCATCGCTGTGCGGCCGCGCTGCCGGTCGCGCCGCTTGAACACGCTGCTCTTGCCCGCAGCGATGCGTGTAAGTCCGCGACCGTCAAGCTTGCCGCGACGCAGCCCGTGCCTCCAGCGGGACCGTGCGTCGTCGATGCGTGCGAAGAGTCGTTTGACCGACTGTATGTCATCCTCGACCTCGGCACGCACGCGCTCGTAGTCATCCGGGTCGAAGCGGGCGTCCTTGAGCGCCGTCGCCGCGGCGCGCACGCCGAGCTCCCGGAGCTCGGACGTCAGCACCTCGCCCGCGCCGCGCAGCTCCGCCGGAATCGCATCCGTGTCGGCGGACATCGCCGCTGGCGAGTCGATGCGGTACTCGCTCAGGTCGACAAAGCTGCCCGACTCCGCCCCGCCGAGGACGTTCTTCCGCATCTGTGCGCGTTCCACCTGGCTCTCCCCCGTTTCCTGGGAGGACTGCCGGAGGGCGAGCCACCAGGGCGTATCCTCGCTCTCGTGACCGGGTGGATAGGCGCGGAGGCGCCGCCAGATTGACGCGGCGAGCACCAGCCGCTTCCGCGGCTCTCGTATCGACACGTACTCCCGGGCCGCCGCCTCGAGCTCGTTCACCGCTCCGCGCAGCGCGGCACTGACATCGCCGGGCAGGCGCTCGTTCCGCAGGCTGACGCCGAGCCAGAGGTCGAGGATGCTCGTGCGGTTGAGGGGGATGCCGATGCCGGCGGAGATGGAGTGCAGCGACCAGGGCGCGAGGAAGTCGTACGCCGCACGGAGATAGAGAGCAAGCGTGCGTGACAGGCGCGCCAGCCGGGCAGCCACATGCACCTCTTCGAGCGCCCGGAAGACGCGCTCGAACTCGCGTCGCTCGCTCTCGTCCAGACCCGGCCACTCATCCGACAGGGAGGCCGGCACGGACAGCTCTCGGAGGGCGGCATCGCGCACGGCGAGCCCCACGACGCAGTCCACTACCCGGGCGGGAACAGGCGCCGGGAAGCCGCTCAGCAGACGGGGGTCAAGCACCAGCGGCGCGCCGCCTGTGCCACGCTCGCGAGCGCGGACCGGGCGCAGCCGCACCCGAACCAGCTCGGCCTGAGTTGCGGCTCCGCCGAGAATCGATGCCAGCTCCCGGGCGCGGTCGCCGGACTTGTCGATGCGCCAGTAGTCGGACAGCCCGCCCGGAGGCGGGTCACCGCGTTCAGTCGTCGACCGGAGGAGCGGCATGCGGCTCATCCTCCACCCACTGCAGGGCCTGCAGGGCGGCCTTCTCCAGCGCCGCGTCGTCGTTCGCGAAGATGACGGCGGTCTCCACCGCCTCTCTGAGGGAGGCTCCCTCGCACATCTCCTCGGCCGCCACGAGCAACTGGCGCGTCGAGATGGGCGTCGGCCGCGGCGACCTCCGCAGTGTGTGCGCGAAGTCGGTCAGCTTCTCCGCGAGCTTCACGGGCAGGCCGTGGGCATGGAGAATGCGGGCCTCCTCCTTCCTGGGCGGGTAGTCCAGCCGGACCGTGCGAGGGAACCGGTCGCGCACCGCCGCATCGAGAGGATTCGCTCCGTAGAACTCCTCCCCCTCGTTGAGGGTCGCGAAGAAGACGACGCCCGGGGCAACGCGAACCTCGTAGGTCAGGTCGTCGCTCCAGAGCGACCGCCTCCAGTCGAGCAGTCCCAGGATGGCGTTCAGCACTTCAGGATGAGCGCGGTTGATCTCGTCCAGCAGGACGACGCAGCCAGGCGTCTCGACCGCGTGGATGAAGCGCGCCTTTCGGTACCAGGTCTCGCCGTCGTTCAGTCTGTCCTTGCCGAACCATTGCTCCGCGTCGACAAACGCGCCGCAGTGCACCTCGAAGAACGGCCTCTGCCAGCGTGCGGCGTAGACGCGGGCGAGCGTCGTCTTGCCGCAGCCCTTCGGCCCGCGTATCAGCACGTTCAACTGCTCTCCGCGTGCGGAGCGCGAGGCGACCCGCCCGAGGCGCTCGAGGTTCTGCGCCGAGACCCAGAACCCCTCCTCATCGGGCGGTACCGGGAGTACCGCCGCACTACGCCGCATCTGGTCGTCAGCAGTGACGCCGGCCCCAGACACGGCATCGCCGAAGGAGCGCTCGTTCAGTTCGCCCATGAGTGCAGCCTGCAAGGTCAATTCTACGTGACCGCCCGCGGCGCGCCAACCGGCGGCGGATGAGGATGGTCAGCCGCCACGGCGCACGGGCACATGCCTGCCGGGTGCCGCCAGCGCTACCAGCAGCCCACAGGCGATGAGTGCTCCGAGCATCATGAGCAGGGTCGAGTGGTAGCTGCCGGAGACGTCGTGCAGGTGCCCCGCCACCCACGGGCTGATGGCGCCGCCGGCGGAGAAGCCGAACGCCACCGTGCCCTGGATGGCGCCGTAGGACTTGCCGTGGAAAAGGTCGGCAACCGCCGCGAAGAGCACCGGCGGCATCGTCCCCATGCCGAACCCGAAGACGACGGCGAAGAGGTAGGCCATCCACGGTTGCCCCGCGTCACGGATGGAGAAGAGCAGCAGTGTGCCGGCCACAGCAAGCGCACAGGCGGGAAGATAGACCCTCTCCCGTCCAAGCCTGTCGGAGAAGGAGCTGGCAAGACTGCCGCAGACGAACACGACGCCGAAGACGCTGTAGACCGAGGCCGCCGCCATCGGCGTGTAGCCGGCATCCTGGAAGAAGTAGACCTGGTGCGCGATAGCCGCCTTCTCCGCCAGTCCAAGCTGGCAGAAGCCCGCGACCCAGAGCATCCAGAACTGCGGCGTCTTCATCGCACGCCGCAACGTCCACTCCTGCGAGTGCCAGTCCTGGACCGGCTTCGCCGCCGATGTGTTGCCGGAAGCTCGACCAGCGGGTGCGGCAGCGACGCCCGGCCCGCCGGGCATCGACGAGGTCGGTGGCCGTCGCAAGAAGGCAAGGACAAGCGGCGCGACCACCAGCATCACCGTCAGGCCGGAATAGAGCAGAGCGCGCTGCCAGCCGTACAGGGAGATGAGGTACTGGACGAGCGCAGCGGAGACAAGGCTGACGCCGAAGCCCGACGCGAGTACTGCGAACGCCAGCGCCCGCCGCCGAGTGAACCACGGCATGACGGTCGCGGCGAGCGTCGTGATGCCCATCATCGCGACGCCGACAGCTCCGATGACGCCGTAGAGGACGTAGAACTGCCACTGCTGCGTGGCCAGGCTGCACAGCGCCACACAGCCGGCAAGCACGACGACACCGAGCGAGGCAAGGATCTGCGGCCGGAATCTGTCCACCAGTCCGCCCACGACGGGCGAGAGCAGCCCGTACACGAAGATGCTCAGGGAGAACATGATGGCTGCGCTGCCGCGACTCCAGCCAAAGTCCGCCACGACCGCCGGGTAGAAGACCGAGAAGGCGTTGCGGAGCGCGAACCCCGCGGACATGACCAGGAAGGCGATGCCAAGCACGAGCCAGCCTCGGCGAGAGCCGTTGCGTGCGGTACCGGGTCTCTCAACTTGAGTGGCGCTCATCAGGTGCAGAGCAGGATGCTGCGCTTCTTCCGCGATTCCTCCGCGCGGGCGAAACAGTGTACCAGTCGCGGTTTCAACGTGCAAAGCGGCACGCCTCCTCGAACCTCGGGGCCGGAAGAGAAGAGGGGCGCGCCTCATATCGTGGCGCGCCCCTCTACAGAGACAACTGCGGGCAGCCTACTTCTCGTCGGACGGGATGTGCTCCATCAGCTTGTCGAGGGAGACGCCCTCCTTGCCGAGCTGCTGCTTCCTGACAAAGAAGATGACGGCGCCGATGGCGATCCAGACGGCCGACCACAGCATGGCTTCCGGCTCCTGCAGCGCCATGAAGATGCCCGACACGATCATCGCGATGATGGGCACGATGAAGCGAAGCGCGCCCTTCAGCTTGATCGGGGCCTTGTCGTAGAGGTCGGGCTTCCGGGTCTTCAGCAGCATCGCCGAGACCATGACGGGAAGGTAGCTGAACAGGAAGGTGAGGTTGGAGGTATACACCGCGAAGACGAGCCCCTTGCCGGAGAAGACGAAGATGAGCGCGATGAGCACGCTGGCGGTGAGTCCCCAGACGGGCGTGCCGAAGCGCTGGTTCACCGAGCCGAGCCGCTCGGGGATGACGCGGTCGCGCCCGAGGCTGAGCACAATCCTCGATGCCGCAAGCTGAAAGCCGTTCTGCGAGGTGGACACGGCCATGACGACCACGAGCAGGAGCAGCGTCGCCGCCACATCCGGCAGCACGATCTTGGCCGCGTCGTAAATGGGCGTGCTGCTCTTGGCCTGCTCCGTCCATGCGAGCGTGCCGGAAGCGGTGACCGACATCAACACGTAGAGCACGATGCAGATGAGCAGGCCGATGACGATGCCGAGCGGCACGTTCCGCGAGGGGTTCTTCACTTCCTCGCCGATCTCCGCCGCGGCATCGAAACCGACGTAGGCGAAGAAGAGGAGGGCAGCCGCCTTGACCGCGCCCGACAGGCCGAACGGGGCAACGGGGGTCAGATTGGCGGAGTCAACCTTCGGCAGGCCCGCGCCGATGAAGACGAGGAAGCCGCCGACGAGGATGAGGAACATGACGGTCTGAGCGGTTGCAGAGATCTTGATGCCCAGCACGTTGAGCACGTAGAAGAAGGCGATGAATCCGACCATCAGCAGCGCTGCCGGCAGGCCGGGCGCGACGGTCTGGATGTGGTCCGAGAACACGAAGGCCGTGAGGGCCAGCGGCGTTATGTACGCGAGCCAGCGCGCCCAGCCTCCGAGGAAGCCCCAGAACGGGGTGAGGACACGGCTCGGGTAGTAGTACGTGCCTCCTTCGATGGGCATGGCGGAGGCCACGGCCGCGTAGCTCACGGCCACGGTTATCATCGGCAGGCCGATGATGAGGTACGCCAGCCAGACGCCGGGACCCGCAAGCGCCGAGGCCGGGCCGGCCAGTACAAACGGTCCCCCGCCGATGACCGCACCGGCGGCAAGCGCAACGACGCCCAGCAGGCCGACGTCGCGCTTCAATCCTGACTTGCTTTGAGACATCTCTGTTCTTCCTTTCTTGTCGTCCGAAGCGTGACTGCCATCAGTCCGTTCCCGCCCTCACGATCTGACGCCGGCGACGAACGTCACACGGTCGCCCGCGTGCAACTCCCTGAACGCCTCCGGAAAGGCTCGCGCCATCAGCGCGCTCGCCTGCAGGCCGGTGCAGTGCATCGGTGCGATGAGCTGCAGTCGCGGCGCGATCTCGCGAAACGCCTGCACGGTCTGCTCATGCCGCTCCGCCCTGGCCTGCAGCAGGTGGAACCCTCCCAGTATCGCCGCGATTTCGAGGCCGCCGGACACGCTTCGTGCCTGTTTCGCGATGTTGACGATGCCCGCATGGCCGCACCCGCTCAGCAGCACCAACCCCACCCCTGCGACGTTGACGAGCGCGGATACGTCGTCCTGAAGCCGGTCAGGCACCGTCGCGCCGCTTTTGTCAATAGTAAAACACGACACGCCGCCGTGTTCTTCGAAGTCGGTCGCGTGCTCCACTTCACCGGTCAGCATGAGTCCGGGGAATGGTTCGACCGGCGACGACGACAGCTCGAAGCGGGCGCCCAGCGCTTCGAGGCTGGACCTCGAGTTGTCGCCCGTCATGGCATAGTCCATGAACGCGGGGCTGAGTACGAAGTTCGGGCGGAAGAGGTCCGGATGGCCGAACACCGGCACGGGTCGTCCCTGGCTGCGGAGCAACCCGGCCAGGGCGGCAGTATGGTCGAAGTGACAGTGGGAGAGCACGACGGCGTCCACGTGGTCAAGCGGCACGCCCAGTGCCCCGGCATTCCGCGCCAGCGTGTCGGCCCGGGGTCCGACATCGAAGAGGACCCGGCGGCACTCGTCGCCGCTCCACAGCTCGAGCCAGAGCGACAGTCCGAAGCAGCCTTCGAGGTAGGTGTCGTACGCAGGGGAGTTCTCGATGAGCACGACCACGTCGAGTCTATCCACCGAACCGATCTGCGTGTGCGCCATGGTTGCACGTCTCGAGGGAACGGATTCCCGGGCGTCACCCACCCGGGTACGAGAACGACCTATGAACGCAGGGTTATCTGCGGATACGCTGCTGGCCTCCGGGGACCAGCAGCCCGATACCCTTGCCGGCGAGGTGCGTCCTCGACCGACCGGCTGCGTGCAACGGAACGGTTCGCATGGTCAGTCTACCGGTGATTCGTGACGCGCATTATGGGCATCGTCCGGTCGCCTGTCAATTCTCGCATACGAACCTTTGCGGAGTTGTCAGCCCCGACTCGTCCTCTCTACAATGGCCGGAGCGGCAGGGGCGCCGGCGACGGGCGCCCGGAGGAGGAACAACGATGCACTCACTGCAGGAAATCCGGGCCTTCATGGAGAAGATGGGCATACCCGGTCGCGATCTCTGGGCTCTGCCGGATTCACCTCTAACCTTCCCCGACGGCGCGCACTGGCGCATCGAGGTCTCCGGCATCGAGCGCGCTTCGACGATGGAGGCGCTCATCGACGAGGCGCACAAGCGGAAGGTCCCGGTGCATCGCGCCATCGCGACCGTCGGCGGCTCGACCTACCTGCCCGCAGCCGAGCTGCGCGCCATGGCGAAGATGGCGCACGATGAGGGCATCGAGGTCATCATGGCGATGGGACCGCGGAAGGGATGGGACGTCGGCGCGAAGGCCTCCTCCAACTGGGAGGGGGCGCTGCTGGGATTCCGGCTGCGCGGCTCGGACAACATCTCGTACTGGCTCGCCGACCTGATGCGGAACATCGAGGCAGGCTTCCGCGGCTTCCTGGTGTACGACGAAGGCGTGTTGTCAATTGCCAATCGCATGAGAGAAGAAGGCTTCATCCCGAAGGAGACGGTCTTCAAGTGCTCCGTCTTCTCCGGCTACGGCAGCCCGGCCGGCGCGCGCGTCATCGCCGCCATGGGCGCCAACACGTTCAATCCGTGCTCGGACGTGTCGCTGCCCATCCTTGCCGCTATCCGCAAGGCAGTGAGCATCCCGCTCGACGTCTACATCTCCATCTGCGAGTCTCTCGGCGGGGAGTACCGCATCATGGAGACGCCGGAGATTGCCCGTGTCGCGGCGCCCTGCTACTTCAAGCTCGAGCCGGCGAAGTCGGAGATGGAGCTGTACAAGCCCTGGGTCGAGGAGAGCGTGCACGCGAGCCTGACCCGGGAGAAGGTCAAGATGGCGGAGGTCATCATGGAGGTGATGGCCCAGCATGCGCCACAGCTCAAGCTCTCGGCAGCCCGTCCGCGCGACCTCACGCTGCCGGTCGTCTAGCGCGATTGCCGGGGGACGGAATCGGCCGCTGAGATCCCCGCGCCCGGACATGGGCCTGTTCCGCCGGTGTTGACACGTACCGGCCGGTGCCATAGCATCGTGCAATGCCCTGGTGGTGGTCCGACTTCACGCTGGCGTTCGTCCCGCTGTTCATCGCCATCGATGCGCTCTCGCTGCCGCCGATCATCATCACCCTGAGTGAGGGACTGACGGTCCGGGAGCGACGGAAGGTCGTGCACATCGCGAATCTCACCGCGCTGCTGGTCGGCCTCGCCTTCCTCTTCTTCGGTCAGCTCATCCTCACGCTGATGGGCATATCGGTCGGGGCGTTCGCCATCGCCGGCGGCACCATCCTCCTCGTGCAGTCCATCCGCAACATCACGGTCGGCCGGATGATGGACGCGGAGAAGGAGGAGATGATAGCCGTCGTGCCCATCGGCACACCGCTGCTGGCCGGACCGGCTACGATAACGACGCTGCTGCTGCTGACGTCGCAGCTTGCCCTCTCCATCGTCCTCGGCGCCTTCGTGGCCAACGTCATCCTTGCCTGGATCATCTGTCTCGCCAGCTACCGCATACTCAAGGTAATGGGGCAGGGAGGTCTGCGGGCCGTCTCGCGGGTCTTCAGCCTGCTGCTTGCCGCCATCGCGGTGAGCATGATCCTGAGGGGTCTGGCCATGTCCGGCATCATCCCGGCCCTGCCGCAATAGCGCGGGCGGCTGCGTCCGCCAGACTGTAGGACTGCACCCTACAACAGTTTGGGCAAACCGGCGCACGACGTAGCTGCTACCTCCGTAGCGTATACTTCCGTGGCAATGTCCCTGCGGCAACGGCTTGCCCGGGCGTACTTCGACGCCGTCTACAACCCGCTCTACGATGCGTCGACGGCACGCCTGACGAGGTACCGGGAGACGCAGGAACGGCTGGCCCTGCTTCTTGGTGTCGCTCCCCGCCAGCAGGTGCTGTGCGCCGGTCTGGGGACCGGCAACGAGCTCACTCAGCTCCGTGCGCTCGAACCTTCGCTGAGGCTCACCGGCATCGACCTGTCGCGAGCCGCGCTCGTCCGAGCGCGGAGCAAGGCTTCGAGCGATGCCCTATCCACATCGCTGGCGTTCATGGACGTACAATCGCTCGGCTTCCGCGACGGTTGCTTCGACCGCGTGCTCTGCTACCACGTGCTGGACTTTGTGGACGACCCCTCCCGCACGGTGAGCGAGTTGCTGCGGGTGTTGGCGCCCGGCGGCCGCTTCGTCATCAGCTTCCCCTCCGGCAGTGAAGACGCGAGCTTCGGCGCCGGCCTGCTGTCGCAC
>CAZVCS010000037.1:16152-18399 GCA_964625765.1 uncultured Dehalococcoidales bacterium
GTGCAGGAGCAACTCCTGCTCGACCAGATAGACAGGGTCTGGTCAAGCGCACTCGGGCGAGAGGTGATGGGCGACCGGAAGCCGACCTCCATGGAGGAGTTTCGGGCCATCGTCCCGCTCACGACGTACGATGACTACGCGCCCTTCCTGAAAGACCGGCGCGACGACGCCCTCGCATTCAAACCGGCGCTCTGGTGTCACTACTCGGGCAGGATGGGCGAGTTCAAGTGGATACCGCACAGCTCCGAGCACCTTGAGCGCGCAAACAAGGCATGCCTGTCAATCGTGACACTCGCCTCCGCGGGCAAGCGCGGCAAGGTGGACTACGGACCGGGATTCCACTTCCTGCTGGTGCTGCCTCCCGCTCCGTACGTGTCGGGTGCACTGATCGACTCCATGGCGCAGCATGTTACCTTCAAAGCCCTGCCGCCCCGGGACACCGCATCGACGCTGCCCTTCCAGGAACGTGTCGCGGCAGGTTTCCAGATGGCGCTTCGCGACGGGGTAGACGTCATCGCAGCCATCGCGAGCGTGCTCGTCAAAATGGGTGAGCAGTTCGAGCAGCAGTCGCGCAAGACGAAGCTCACTGCGTCCATGCTGCATCCCTCGGTCCTCGGCCGTCTCCTGAGAGCACGCCTTCGCTCAAAGAGAGAGCACCGCCCCATACTGCCGCGCGACCTGTGGCCGACGAAGGCCATCATCACCGCCGGCATGGACACGGGGATATACAAGGATGCCATCAGGCGCTACTGGGGCTCCGAACCCTTCGAGTTCTACTCCTGCGCCGAGACAATGATGCTTGCGATCCAGGGTTGGAACAAGAAGGGAATGTACTTCTTGCCCGACATCGCCTTCTTCGAGTTCATTCCGGAGGCCGAGGTCGAGAAGTGGCAGGCAGACCCCACGTACCGGCCCTCCACGGTTCTGTACAACGAAGTGAAGACTGGCCAACTGTACGAGGTAGTCATCACCCACTTCTACGGCATGCCGCTGCTGCGGTACCGCATGAAGGACCTCGTCAGATTCACGGGGTTGGAGGACGCCGAGACGGGCGTGAAGCTGCCGCATATGCAGTTCCAGAGGCGGGTAGGGGAGACCATCGATCTGGCGGCTCTCGCCCGCTTGGACGAGCGAACGCTGTGGGAAGCCATATCGCGCGCTGGCATACGCAACGTCGACTGGGCCGCGGTGAAGGAGTACGATGGCGAGCAAGCTTTCCTGCGCCTGTACATCGAGTTGAAGGACGATATGTCTGCGGATGAGGTTGCGCGCATGGTCGACGACCAGTTGAAGCAGATCGACGTGGACTACCGAGATCTGGAGTCGTATCTCGGTCTGCAACCGGTAAGGGTGACGACACTCCCCGCAGGGACGTTCGACCGATACACGGACAGGCAACGTAAGGCGGGCGCCGACCCTTCCCGACTGAAGCCATCGCACGTCAATGCCCCCGAGAAGGTACTGCGGATGCTCCTTGAAGAGGCTGACATCACGGCGGACACTCAATGACGCAAATCGGTACCCTTCCCTATGTTCTGCCCCCTGCGGTAGCCGTCGCGACCGGTCTGGCGATCATTGCCGTCGTGGTTAAGTGGGCCCCCCCCTCCCGCAGCCGCCGGGCTTTCGTCCTCATGGTGGCGGAACTCGTGCTGTGGGGGGCCGCCAATGTTTGCATGCGCCTGAGTACCGACACTGCTGTCGCTCTCGCCTGGGACCGACTGGTGGCAGTCGCCATCATCGCGCTGTTCCTCGGCTTCTATCATTTCTCGCTCGAGTATGCCAACGCAGTCGGGCGCCGACGCAAACTGACCGTGGCGTACGGCATTCTTGCCGTCTTCGTCGTCTCTGCTCCGACGGCGCTGCTGGTGAAGGATCTGAGACTCGAGGAGTACGGCTATGCACCGGTGCCCGGTCCGCTGACAATCCCGTCTGTCTTTGCCGCTGTCGCCTTCCTTTTCGCCGGCGTGCACGCCCTTCTGCGGAGATATCGCACTCTCTCGTCCTTCGAGGAGAGGAACCGCCTTCTCTACCTGGTCGCGGCTGCTTCCCTGCCGTTCATCGGGTCCCTGCTCGACCTGTTCACGAATCTTCCGCCGGTGGCCATCTGGACCAACATCCTCTTCTGCGCTGTCTCGAGCATCGCCCTGCTCAAGTACCGCCTGCTGGACATCCCGGCGGTTGCCCGGCGCGTGCTCACGTATCTTGTGCTCGGCGTGCTGGTCGCAGTGCCGTACGTGCTGACCCTCT
>CAZVCS010000038.1:0-11850 GCA_964625765.1 uncultured Dehalococcoidales bacterium
CGCCCCTACCCTTGCGCGTTTCAACAGGCGCCTGCTAGCATACCTGTGGTCGGTCACGCTGTTCCCTACGACTACGGCGCCGGCACGCACGCGAATTGCCTACACAGCTCCCTGCCTTCGTCCGCCGCATCGCGTCCTCTCGCGACGCCGATCTGCTGCTGGTCCTCTGCGCCAGTCTCGCCGTGGTCCCGCTCGCCCTGCTCGCGGACGGCTGGCTTCGCCTGGTCCTCGCCGTCTCGTTCATCATCTTCTCGCCGGGCTACGCCCTCATCGCCGCGCTCTATCCCAGGGCTGACAGTCTGGACGGCGTCGAGAGACTGGCTCTCAGCTTCGGCACGAGCATTGCGGTCGTGCCCCTGCTGGGGTTGGGCCTGAACTACACCCCCTGGGGCATCCGCCTCATCCCCATCCTCATCTCCGTCGAGGCCTTCATCATCGTCGCCTGCGCGGTCGCCTGGGTCAGGCGACGGCGCCTGCTGCCGAACGAGCGCTTCTCCTTCACCCCCACCCTGCCCCGCCTGGACTGGCAGGGGATGAAGCCGCTCGACCGCTTCCTCACCATCGCCCTGGCCGCATCCATCGTCTTTGCCGCCGGCACGCTCGTCTACGCCGTGGCGGTCCCCAGGCAGGGCGAGCAGTTCACCGAGTTCTACATCCTCGGCATGGACGGCCGAGCCGAAGGCTACCCGACCGCGATTCGCACCGGGAGTGAGGCCGAGCTGATGCTCGGCCTTGTCAACCACGAAGGCGAGACCCTCTCATACCTGGTGGAGGCGAGGCTCGACGGCGACCCCGCAGCCGTGCGGCTGAGCACCCGGGCGGAAGGCGCCGCGCAGGATGGGGACAGCGCCATCGTCATCGCCGGCCTCGCCGACGAGCAGACCTGGGAGGGAACCATCGCCATCAGCCCCCTCGTCCCGGGGGAGGACCGGAAGCTCGAACTGCTCCTCTTCATGCCGAAACCGCGCGACGGCTACTACCTCCGTGGGCTGCTCGGCGAGGACGGATACGCCTCCATCGAGCTGGACGAATCAGAGGGCAAGGCGAAGGTAACCGTCAGTTCCGGCGAGTCCGGGTCGCACGAGTGCCGCGTCGAAGCGTGGCAGGGAGGACAGCGTACCGCGGAAGCGGACATCCCGGTTGCGGCCGGCGAAGAAGAAAGGGCCACGCTCACGTTCCCGCCAGGCCAGGCAACCTTCCGGCTCTACGACGGCGAGAGGCTCGCCCTGGACGACACGGGCGCAGCGCTGTCGCTACACCTGTGGGTGGACGTCGCGCAGTAGCGGGACGTGTTCTGCGTTCTGAGTTGCGCGTTCCACCCCCACCTGCAGGGGCGAACCTCTGCGTCCGCGCTTCACGACGGGAACCTCACACGTTCAAACGTCCGATGTTCCGTGTGCCGAGCGCGTCTACGCATGCTCTCGCGATGCCGGCGGCGTCGAGTCCCACCTCGGCCAGCAGCCCCTCCCTCGATCCGTGTGCGACGAATCGGTCGGGAAGCCCGAGGCGCACTACCCGGAGACCGGAGGGACCGCTCTCGTGAAGGACTGCGACGACCGCTGAGCCGAATCCGCCGCTCAGGACGTGTTCCTCCACGGTCACTACCGCCGCGCGACGGGACGACTCGGACAGGAGCGTCGCTGTGTCCAGCGGGCGCGAGACACAGGCGTCCAGCACTGCAGCCTCGATGCCATCGGCTTGCAGCAGGTCGGCGGCCGCCATCGACGGCCCGACCATCGAACCAAGGGCCACAATCAGGACATCGTCGCCGACCCGAAGCAATTGCGCATGGCCGTCGAACTCCTTCCTCGACGTGACACCCACCTCTTCCACAATGGAGGCCTCAGCCCTCGGGTAGCGAATCGCAATTGGGCCCGGGCGCTCGAAAGCCCAGTGCAGCATCTGGCTCAGCCGGGCGCCATCACGCGGCGCCAGGACCGTCATTCCGGGCATCAGCCCGAGATAGGCAAGGTCGAACGCGCCGTGGTGCGTCCTGCCGTCCTCGCCGACCAGACCGGCCCGGTCCAGCGCGAACACCACCGGCAGCCCCGGCAGGCACACATCGTGCAGCATCTGGTCGAAGCCGCGCTGCAGGAAGGTGGAGTAGATGGCGACGACCGGACGCTGTCCTCCCACCGCCAGCCCACCGGCAAGAGTCACTGCGTGCGACTCCGCAATGCCGACGTCGAGCACCCTGCCCGGGAACTCACGTGCAACCTCCGTCAGCCCCGTGCCATCCATCATGGCTGCCGTGATGACCACGACCCTCGGGTCCGCCGCGAGCAACCCGCGCATCGTCCCGGCAAACACATCGCTGAAGGTCTCAACGCACGTTGTCCGTGAACCGCTGCGGGCGGGGGCAAGTCCGTGGTACGTGACCGGGTCTGCCTCGGCCGGCGGATAGCCCCTACCCTTCTGCGTGATGACGTGCACCACCACCGGCTTCCGCAGCGTGGCCGCGCGCCGCAAGGACTGCTCCAGCAGGGGGATGTCGTGCCCATCGACCGGACCCAGATACGTCAGTCCCAGCTCCTCGAGCAGCATGACGGGCGTCACCGCCGCCTTGGCTCCCAGCTTGAGCCGGCGCAGCAGCCATCGCAGGCTTGCGCCCTTGGGAATGATGGACAACTGTCTGTCGGTGCTCCGCTTCAACCGCGAATACGCCGGCCCCGTCCGCAACATGTGCAGGCGGCGTGAGAGCGAGCCCGCGGTCGGAGAGATAGACAGACCATTGTCATTCAGGACAACGATGAGTCGCGTCCCGGCATGTCCGGCGTGGTTCAGCGCTTCGTACGTGACGCCGCTGGTGAGGCAGCCGTCGCCCGTCACCGCGACCACGTGGTGCGTCTCCCGGCGCCTGTCTCTCGCGAGCGCAAGGCCGAGGGCCGCCGATACGCAGTTGCCGGCGTGGCCGGCGACGAATGCGTCGTGCTCGCTCTCCTCGGGGTCTGGGAAGCCGCTGAGCCCGCCCCGGCTGCGCAGCGTGCCGAAGCGCTCGCGTCTGCCGGTCAGCAGTTTGTGAACGTAGGACTGATGCCCCACATCCCAGAGCAGCCGGTCGCGCGGCGAGTCGAAGACACGGTGAAGGGCCACGGTGAGCTCGACGACACCGAGGTTCGACGAGAGGTGCCCCCCGGTCTCCGTGACGGTCGAGATGAGCGCCTGTCGCACCTCGTCGCAGAGCAGACTCAACTCGAGCGGAGACAGGGTCTTCAGGTCGGACGGTCCGTTGACGCGTTCTAGCATTCGGCGCCTGCTCACTGCGTCCGGGACGCGGTGTTCACCAGCAACGTACGCACGCCCTTCGACTCCATGGAGTGAAGCTGGGTAGCCACCGTCTCACCGTCGTAACTCATGGTGCTGATGACCACAAACCAGCCCGCCGTCGCCTGACGTCCAGCGCGCGCGAGCGCCAGCGTCAGCGGGTTGGATGCGACCACCTGCCTCACCGCCCGCTCCTCGAGTTCCAGCAACTCCCGCATGCGCGCCGCCGCCGGCCCGTTGGCCCCCTCGAGTCGAGCCTTCGCTCCGGCGACCCTCTGAACTCCGGCAACGCGAAGCACGCGTCGCGGAACAGGCATGATGGCGATGCGGCGCATCACATCGAGGGACTCCCGTACCAGAGCGCGGTCACCGAGCGCGGCGGTCAGCTCGTATTCGCTTCGCCCGTACGCCACTATCCTGGCCGAGAACGCCAGTCTGGCCACGGCGAGCGCGGCAGACAGCAACTCGAACGCGAGGCGGTCTGCCTCGTCCGCGTTGGAGGCCAGCAGACTCACCGCAATGATGCCGGACGAAGAGGCATCCTGCGCATACTCCTTCGTGGTCAGGCGCTCCAGCCGCGCCGTGTGCTTCCAGTCAATGTCATGCAGCCTGTCTCCAGGCGCATACAGCCGGCTCGACTGATACTCGACGCCGCGCATGCCGGCGAGGAAGCGCCGCACGACGTCGGAGAGCTCCGTTCCCGCAGGCCCCCCTGCGCCACCGGCGCCCTGCAGGAACAGTCGCGCTACCCTCTCGGCGCCGCGCGTCCGCGGCACCACGTCAAGGGAGACGGCAGGAACCGTCCGGGACACGGACATGAGGCCCCACCGGTCGATAAGCACGAGTTCCAGTCGCGCCTGAGACGGCCCGCTGAGCATCGGTGTGACGTCCAGAACCAGGGAGGCCGGCTCCGGGCGGACGCGGAACACCTCCGGCGTTGCTCGCGAGGCGACTCCCAGGTCGACCACGCGGACCCAGCCCCAGAGACCTGTCGAAGACGCAACGCGCACGTTCGCCTGGACCGGGTGGCCGGCAACGACGGTGACGGTTTCGGCTGTCGCCTCCAGCCGCTCACGCCCGAGGCTCAGCAACGCAACCACAGAGCCGACACCGAGCGCCAGAGCCACCAGCGCACAGGACGCAAGCAGCACCTCAGAGCCGACGAAGGCAGCGAACAGGCCGATGCCGGCAAGAGCCAGCGCCAGCGAGGACGCAAGCGGGGTCGGCGAGGGCGACCGCCGAGCCTCAGTCCCGGGAACGGCATTGCGCGCCAGTGCATCGAACACGAGCGGCAGCACAGGCAGTACGCTCAGCAGTCCCGCGAACCCCGTGAGCGGATAGAGGATGTACGGCATCGTGAGACAGGCGAACAGCGATGCAAGGAGCCTGCCCGGGCGCCATCTCGCCAGCGCAAGCGCCGCATAGGCGACGGCAATCGCGGACGAGACGACCGCGGTGTCAACGCCGCCGAACGGAGATGCAGCTACGAGCAGCAATGCGGGATAGGGCAGTGTGAGGCGTATCGTCTGCCGCGCCCATCGTGCCTGCGCCGGCGGCACGAAGACCGGAACTGCGAGCTCATCTTCGCGAGCATCGGCCATTGCGCTGAACGCTCTCCTGTGGCAGCGCGCTACGCGGGCTCTTTCGGAACGGGGACCTCATCGAGCGCAGAGGCGATGACCGCATCCTGCGTCGCGCCGGATGCCTCCGCATCCTCGCTGAGGGTGATGCGATGATAGACGACAGACGGGAACAGGTACTTCAGGTCGTCCGGCAGGACGTAATCGCGCCCGGAGAGGAATGCCAGAGCCCTCCCGGCCTTGTGCAGCCCGATGGAGGCACGCGGCGTCAGGGGCTGGGACACGCGCGCATCGCGGCGGACGTGCTCGACGAGCTTCAGCATGTAGTCCGTTACCGAAGGCGCGACGTGCGTTTCGGCGACGAGGTGTCGCACCTCCAGGATGTCCTGCGGCTCCGCGACCGCTTCAACATCCGCAGCCTCAATCGCATCGATGCCCGTTACGACACGGCGCTCGTGTTCGGTCGGCGGCAGGCCGCTCCAGATGCGGCAGAGGAAGCGGTCCATGCCTCCTCCGATGAGCGGGTAGGTTCCCGGCCCTCCGTAGGGCAACTGACTCGCGATAACCATCATCGGCCGGGGCAGGTGATGGGTGACACCATCGACCGTGACCTGCCCCTCCTGCATCGCCTCGAGGAGCGCCGCCTGAGTCCGGGGGCTGGTTCGATTGAGCTCGTCCGCCAGCACCACATTGGCAAACAGGGGCCCGTTGACGAAGAACGCCTCGCCGGAGGGACGGTACACGTAGAACCCGGTGACATCCGCGGGCATCGTGTCGGCCGCGAACTGGATACGACGGAACGAGCCGCCAACGGCAAGAGCAAACACGCGCGCGAGCGTCGTCTTGCCCGTGCCGGGCAGGCCTTCGACGAGCACGTGGCCGCCGGCAAGCAGGCCGACAAGAAGCATCCGCTTGATGTCGTCCTTGCCGACAACGACCCTGTCGACCGCATCGAGAATAGCAGACGGCAGCCGTACCAGATCTATCGCCATCCCACTGCCGCCGATTATAGCATGCGTATCCGGCGACACGTCCGAATCAGCCGGGGATGGCGACGCAGCACGCGCGCCGCGCTGCTACGCCTTGCGGGCGTACCAGCCATACCACAGCGCCGCACCTGCGAGCAGCATGATGGCCGCCGCCACCGCGGCGGGGTGGGACACGAGCGAACGCACCCTCTCCATGCGCTGCTTGTTCCGATCCACACTCGTATCGGCGGCGTGGTATACCTGGTCGATGTAGACCGGCGCACGCACGAACCGCGACAGGACTTCCAGGTTATCGCTTCGCTCTACCATCGCGTTGATGAGCAGGCTGGCATCGGCAGCCACGACGACCTGGCCCTCGCCCCAGACCCAGTTGACTCCGACCGGCAGCGGTCCTTCGGGTTCCCCGCTGTCCCACTTCCCGTTGTTGTCAGCATCGCCATAGCTGAAGTAGGACGAACGCGCCCACGTCTCCACGCCGTCTCCAACCTCAAGCCACGAGCCGTGATTCATCGTGAGCGCCACCGCATCCGCAGTCGAGTCCGACGACACCTTCGCCCTCGGCATTGTCTCGTTCGTGTCACAGTGCAGAGGGTCGACCAGCGGCCTGCCGGAGAACGTGATGGGAGCGCCCAGCGCCTCGAGAACGGCGTTGCCGTAGCCATAGTCATCGAGAAGCAAGAGGACGCCGCCGCCACGAACGAACGCGCTGATGCTCCCCAGCGCGGACCTCTCGGGAAGCATGGAAGGCACCAGGATGAGCGTGCCCGGCGGCGCAAGCAAGGAGTACTCGTCGGCGGTCGCGAGCGTCACCGCGTTAAGTGCACCCGCTGTCCGCTGAAGACCATTCCAGCCGCGGCCGGCTGCGCTGTAGTCGGTGCCCGCCGGATGCAGCCAGGTGAGCATCGCAACACCAATCCCGGCAGCCAGGATGGCGTTGACCCACGCGCGCCCCGTCACGGCTTGTCTCCTTGAGGGCCGGTGGGTCCGCGCACGATATCGCCCTCGATGAGATCAGCAAGCTCGCGCGAGCGTGCTACATCCCCAGCCCCAACCTCGCGCCTCGAGTACAGTGCCTCCTCGGCCAGGGACGTCAGCCGGGCGAAGAACGTGCCGGCACGCCCGATAAGTCCGCCGCACGAGGACAGGAACTCCCGCAGCGTCACTGTCCGCCCGAAGGCGAGGCCGGTGAGGGCTTCAACGCGGCGCGCCGCTGCAAGATACAGGCCCACGACAGCATGCCGGTGCGAAGAGGAAGGAAAGCGGCGCGCCGCGACAGGTTCGAGCGAAGAGGCGGCCGGCGTGGGCGCTTCCGCTGGGACGTAGACCACCGCTTGAACCTGGCCTCGTCGCACATACGCCATCATCACCACTATCCAGCAGAGCACCACAAGCGCCAGCACCACGAGGATGAGGTTGACGACAAGGAACCTGGCTTCTCGTGTCACAGGGCGGTGCCACGGCTCCGCCGGCACGACGTCCAGTCGTGCCGTCTGGATGCCGACCGTCCAGACGGAGCGCCGCAGAGGGAAGGTGACCCAGACCTCGCCCGCTCTCCCGCTCAGGCGCACCGCCTCATCGCCGATGCGCGCGACGAGCGCCGGGGCTGTCAGAGGCAGAGGTGAATCGAGCACCAGTCGCACGGGCAGCCCTTCGTCGGTGACTCCCCGCTGTCCCAGCAGTTGGTCGAGCGGCCGAACGCTCGGCATGAGGACGATGCCGGGGAACCCCAGCGAGAGTGACGGAGCGACGCGGCTCACGAGCACCTCGGCGCTTTCGTCAGCAGGTCCCGTCCTCATCTCATCCACGGGCTGCACGTGCACCGAGAGCTGCGTCTCGCCTTCCGGCGCCGAGGCCGGAACCCGCACACCACAGACAAAGGTACCGTCGTCGAACGTCAGTGTGTCGCCGACGACCTCCCCGGCGAGCAGCACTTCGACCGGGCGCTGGCCGACAGCGCCTATGGAACGTAGACGCCCGAGCAGCGTGGTCGACACACCCGGCTGCAACTCGTCCGGGAGCGATGCCTCGATACTGGTCTCGTAGTAGCGGACCGTGACCTCGACCGGAGCGCTCGCAGCCGACAGGAGAGAGGCGAGGTCGGAACCCGCAGGCGAGAACCGCGCCTGCAACGTCATCCGCGGCACGTACCGGTACGGAGCCGAAACCTGCAGCGCATACGCACCAGCGGCATCCGTGACCGCCTCGTAGGCGGCTACGCCCTCGACCAGCACTTGCACCGTGCGGGCGGCAAGCGGTCCGCCCGGTGATGACAGCACACCGGATACCGAAACCTGCTCTCCCACCCAGACAGCGTCAGTTCCCGGCCTGCACGTCAGGACAGGGCTGTCCAGGGCGATGCGATGCTCCAGTTGCACGACGTCGGCATCGAGCCGGCGCAGATACTCGGCGGTCAGCTCGCGCAGGCGGACGATAGCGCTCTCCAATCTCGCCTGAGCCTCAATGACAGCGGCGCGCGCGGTCCCCGTCCCGTACCGCCCGACCAGCGCAATCGCCTCTGCGGTGGCGCTCTCCAGAGAGCTCAGTTGCTCCTCAGCCAGGCCGACAAGCCTCCGCGCCTCCTCGAGCTGAGCACGAGCCGGTGCAATCTCATTCGTTTCCAGCAGCCGTTCCGCGGCCGAGAGCGACCCATCAAGGCCGTCGAGGGTTCGAGCAAGTTCATCGCACAGATCGACGTAGCGCACGCAGATGTGCCGCAACGCCTCCGGGATGTGCGCCTCGTCCGCGTCAACCTGCGAGAGCAGCTCCTCAGCCGACCCGTATTCCCGCAGCGCGAGCTGCTGCAGCGCCCCCGCGACGTGCACAAAGAGGTCGCCGGGGCTGAAGCGGGACGGAGCGCTGGCGGGGTTCTCGTGAGGCACGAGCGCCGCAGGTGATGAGGGGACGCAGCTCGGCAGCAGGAGCATGAGGACACAGAAGGCCGCCCAGGCCATGTAGCCGGTGCGGCCGTGCCTCGCCGGCCGAGACGAAGGTGCCAGGAAGGGCTTCAACTACATGGCTCCAATGATGCGGACGATCTCCCACAAGACGAGTATCGCGAAGCAGACAACGAGGACTCGCTCAACCCTGGCAGTACACGCCCGCGCCCGGCGACTCATCATGACGGAAAGCTGGTTGAACGCGAGAACCTCAATCAGGTACACGCTGAAGAACACCTGTGTGCGCGTCTCTCCCGACCAGGCGAACAGGATGCTCGTGCCAAGGAGCAGCGAGGAGAGTGCAACGATGTAGCGGTCCGTCACGGACAGGGAGTTGTTCATGAGAGGAGCCTCAACCTGACGGAGAGCGAGTCCTCGTGCTCGGTCTCCGACTCAACGACGACCGGTCGCTGCCGGCTCTCCGCTGTCAGCGTGGCCGCGATTGCTGCCAGTGGGCTGCCGAGGGTCTGCTGCACCGCCATGGCCGGCGTCTCCCGGTCCTTGCTCACGCCGTGGTACTCGACCGAGATGTGGCCGTCGGCCTCGTGCAGTTCGGCACTGCGGACGAGGTCAAGCGTACCGGCAGTCAGCATCTGCAGGCTGGCTGCCAGCTCGTCGGTTGACGCGCCGACGCCGGATGGCAGCAGCCCGAGGGTCTGCGTCCCGGGCGTGCTGACCAGCAAGCCGACGCCATCGGGAGCGTCGCTGAAGCGCGCGATGAGCCGGTCTTCTCCTATGGCAAGCGAAGAGGGCACGATGCCCGCATCGCTCAGCGGGATGAGAGCGCGCGGCACGCCGTGGCAGAGCGAGGCGGGAAGATATATGGCCGCACTCCTGAGCCCCAGCTCCTCGAGCAAGCGGGCAAGGTTGTCGTACCCCGCGTGCAGCAGCAGGTGGGCCAGCTCGGGAGAGACACGCGGACGCGAGTCTCCCAGAACAACCACGATAGCGCCGAGCACCAGAAGCGCGATGCCGGTGGAAGCGCCCGGAGCTGAGCGCAGCAACAGCAGCGAAGCCGCAAGGATGCCTGCGCCGCTCGCAAGAAGCAACACTCCAACCCGGTGGTAGTCTGTCTGCTTCAACCTGCTGCTCCTCCGACCATGTCGATGAAGCCGCGAATGCCGCCGGCACGGCGAAGGAGTTCGCGGTACGTCAGCTCTCCCCTGAGAACAGCCAAGGCCGCGCGGCGTGCTCTCGCTTCGTGCTGCAACACGAACAGCGCGGCCGGTTCCAGCCGGAAGAGCAGGCGCAGTATCAGCATGGCCGACCTCAGCTCAGGAACGATGGACTCATTGACCGCGGTTTCGTACGTCTTCAGTGCCCCAGGGCCGTCTGCGATGGCGTGCTCGACCGCGTCCGCGGCAAGTCCGGCACTCAGCAATGCATGCCTCACACCCTCACCCGTCAGCGGGTCGCACAGGCCGGCGGCATCGCCGACAAGGAGGACTCTGCCCGACACGACCTGCACGTACTTGCCGACGGATGTCGGTATGGGATGCACGCCGCGGTACACAGCAGTTCGCCCTTGCACGCCGGCGGCGGCGCAGACCT
Organism: uncultured Dehalococcoidales bacterium; assembly: GCA_964625765.1. Classification (GTDB taxonomy): domain Bacteria; phylum Chloroflexota; class Dehalococcoidia; order GIF9; family AB-539-J10; genus SKVJ01. Next base: position 10,321 of record CAZVCS010000038.1, read on the forward strand.
GCTGCAGCGCCGCCTCTCTGTCCTTCAGACGTCCGTGCACCTCTATGCCCACCGAGACTGCATCCCGCCGGGGGAAGACCCAGCCGTACGTGCGCCCCGGCAGGCCGACCAGCAGATCGACCATGCCGGGGCCGCGACGCTCCGACGCCGTGTCACGCTCAAACTCAAGTGCAACGCCCGCGGCAACATGCCGCCGCCGCGCTCCAAGTAGACCGCCGACGACGCCTGCCGCGCCGTCGGCGCCGACCGCGAAGCGGCAACGCACGACAAGAGCGCCACAGGCCACCGTCACACCGTCCGCCGTTTCCTCCAGCCGCAGCGCTTCCTGTCCGTCGAAGACCCGGGCGCCACAGCGGCCGGCCTCTTCCCAGAGAGCCCCGTCGAGTCGTTCCCGGCTCGCCGTGTACATGAACGGGCTATCGGCCACCCACTCGGCGCTGCGCCCACCGACGGACGAGACCCTGATTCCGCGAATCTCGTTCTCGATGACCGACAGTACCGTCTGGGGAAGCAGCTTCGCCGCCCCTACCGTCAGTCCACCAGCGCAACACTTGCGGCGCGGGACGCGCATGCGTTCGACCAGGACAACGTCAAGACCGCGCCGAGCAAGCTTCGCCGCGACCGTACTCCCGGCCGGTCCTCCGCCCACCACGGCAACTTCGCAGCTAACGTCAGGGGTCATCGCCATCCATCCTGCCGGTGCGCGCAGACGAGGCGGTGTCCGCTGCGGCCGACTAGAGTATATGCCAGCATCGCGGGGAACAGGTAGTGCCTGAAGAAGGCGTCTCGAGGGGAACAGGCGGACGTCACCTGAGGTATGGCGGGCTGCCCAGCCACGCGTCCGCCGGCCAGTTGACGGGTCGCATCCGACCCGTGAAGGAACAAATGGTGGAGGCGGGGGAGGGTTGAACTCCCCGTCCAGAAAAGGGTTGCCAGAGTCTGCTACAGGCTTAGTCGGTCGCCAAATAGTCGCCTGACCGTCGTCCGCCGACCGAGTCCGGTCAGACCATCCAGCTTATCTTTCCTGGCCGTCGCTGGCCCACGCCCAGGGCACCCCGGCATTTCGGCGCCCACTCTCGACCCACCGGGGAGAGGTCGAGGTGGACGCGCAGCCTATTTAGGCCGCGACGGGAACTAGATCGTTCTCGTCTGTTTTTTGCCACCTGTTTAATGAGGTGGATGGCACCTCAGCCTGCAACCCTGTAGGCCCTCCCCTGTCGAACCCACGCGCCCCCATGCCTTGGGAGACCGCCGTGACACGCCGCCGAACCCTATCGCGTCCGTTGCTTCATGACGCGGTCAAGCTCCCGCTCCTCGTCACGCTGCGCGATGCTCGCGCGCTTGTCGTAGAGCTTCTTGCCGCGCCCCACCGCCAGCGCCACTTTGGCGACTCCACCCTTAATGTACAGTCGAACGGGAATGAGCGTCAAACTCTTCTGCTGCGTCAGAGCCGCCAGCTCGAGCACTTCCTTGCGATGCAGCAACAGCTTGCGCGGCCGCAGCGGGTCGTGGTTGTCGTAGGAGGCGTGG
>CAZVCS010000038.1:11860-18354 GCA_964625765.1 uncultured Dehalococcoidales bacterium
GGCTCATGACCGTGGTAGCTCGCGGCGTCGTACGGTGAGATGTGACAGTTGAAGAGCCACAGCTCACCTTTGTCCTCCTTGGCATATGCATCCTTCAGGTTGACGTGCCCCGCCCGGATGGACTTGATCTCCGAGCCCTGCAACACAATGCCCGCCTCATAGGTGTCACCTATGATGTAGTCATGATAAGCTTTGCGGTTGACGGTGATAGTTCGCGTCTCGCTCCCCATGAACGCATTCTACCGCACCGGCGACCATTCGCAGAAGGCTGTTCGGGGCCATGGGCTCTGAAGCCGCCACTCGTCTCTTCTTCGTGACCGTTGTCACGGCGATTGCGGCCGGACTCTGCTGTCTCATGCCCCATCTGCGTGACCAAAGATGCACCCCCGTGCTGCTGCAACCCGACGAGAGTCGCGCGACTGCTTCCGCGTTCTCCGTGGCGGTCAGCGGGGACGTGGCATACCCCGGTCTGTACACGGTCGACGGCGGCATCTCGCTCTCCGAACTGCTCTCGCTCGCAGGGGCGTCGCCTGCTTCCCCAACCCGATCTCTATCAATCGCGGTGACCCCGGCAGGCGATGATTCGGCGGCTCAGAAGGTGAACATCAACCGCGCCGAAACCTGGCTACTCGACGCTCTGCCGGGCATCGGCCCCGACCGCGCGCAGGCCATCGTCGACTACAGGCTCGAGCACGGCGATTTCGCCCGCATCGAGGAGTTGAAGCTTGTCCCGGGGATAGGCAGCGCCATGTACGAGAGCCTGAAGGACCTCGTCACAGTCGCGGAGTAGATTCGCTCATGTGGCTGTTCGCATCCGGTTCTGCTTTCATCACCGGAGTCGCGATTGCGGCCACGCACGACCCGCTATGGGCGCTGGTGCTGTGTCCAGTCGTCGGCTTCGCGTTCCTCCTCTCCCGTGCCACGCGCGCAACCATCGGCGCGCTGGGTGTCTGCGTTGTCGCCTTCCTGCTCCTGGGCGTCACGCGCTACGGGACATCCGTGCCGGAGGACGGGGCCGGACTTGTCTCTTCGTACAACGGCCGCGGCGATGTATGGCTCCGTGCCGTGATTGCCGAGGAACCCGAGCAGTCCAGCCGCTACACCCAGGTCCTGCTTGACGACATAGCTGTGGTGGAACACGGGTCACCCCGGCTCCTGGAGGGCAGGGTGCTCATCACCACGCCGGACCCGCGGCCTCTGCACTACGGAGACACGGTGCTGCTTCACGACTCGTTGGAGCAGCCCGCGTCACTCGGCAACTTCGACTATGCCGGCTATCTCGCCCGCAAGGGCGTCTACTCGACCATGTTCTGCCACACCATCGACGTCCTGCCCGCAACGGGGAGCCCGGGCCCGAGGCGGGCACTGCTTTCGCTCAACCGGCGGCTGGGCGAAGCGATGGCTAGGCTGATTCCCGAGCCGGAGTCCTCACTGGCGCAATCGCTGCTGCTCGGACGACGCGGGGGCATGCCGGACAGCCTGCTTGACGCCTTCACGCGTACGGGCACGGCACACCTGCTGTCCATTTCGGGGCTCCACCTGGCCGTCGTCGCAGCAGGAGTCCTCGCCGTCGTGCTCGCTGCCATGGGCCGCAGGCGCTACCTCTACGTCTGGTTCGGCATCGCGATGGTGTGGACCTACGCAGTCTTCACAGGCATGAGACCGCCCGTGGTGCGGGCGGCCATCATGCTGACTCTCTTCCTGCTCGCCGAGCTTGCCGGCAGGCAAAAACACGCTCCAACGGCGCTTGCCCTTGCCGCCGCCCTCATGGTCGGCGTTGAGCCCCAACTGCTCTGGCAGACGTCCTTCCAACTCAGCGTGCTCGCGATGGCGGGCCTTGTGCTCCTCTACAGCCCGATTCGAGCGCTCCTGGCACGTTGCGCCGCACTCATTCAAACACGCTGTCACTTCTGCCGGGCTCTTCCGGGTGCGGCGGCGGACATCACCGCAGCCACGCTCGCGGCAACCGTCGCCATCTTGCCCGTGAGTGCGGGAACGTTCGGACTGGTATCCGCTGTCGCCGTGCCCGCTTCGCTCCTGACGTTGCCCGTACTCCCGTTCGCTCTCGTCTCGGCATCAGCTGCGGCAGTCGTCGCACTCGCATCTCCCGTTCTGGCGGCCCCGTTCGCCTGGGTTGCCTGGCTCTTCCTCTCCTGCATCATCAACGCGGTCGAACTGCTGGCATCCGCGCCCGGCGCAGCTACAGCGGTGCAGGCTCCCGACCGGTGGGCTATCGCGGGCTACTATGTCTCTCTCGTTGCCCTCGCCATAGTCTGGCAGCACAGCAAGCGACGCGACGACGAACCCGGCACGCCGCCGGCTTCATCGACTTCGCCCCGTCACCAGGGACCGAGGTGGGCAGTCCCATCGCTGTCGCTGGTCGCCGTACTCGTATGGTCTGCTGCGCTGGATGCTCCCGACGGTCAGATGCACGTCGTCTTCCTTGACGTGGGGCAGGGCGACTCCGCCTTCATCGTGACGCCTTCAGGCAGAACCGTGCTCGTCGACGGTGGCCCCGACGGACAACAGACGTGTTCAATCATAGACCGGTTCCTGCCCTTCTGGGACAGAAGCATCGACGCAGTCGTGATGACGCACCCGCACGCCGACCACCTCGGGGGACTGCTTGCCGTTGCCGACCGCTATCAAGTGGGCATCCTGCTGCATCCCGGTATCTCGTCGGATTCACCTCTCTTGGCGGAATGGGAACGGCGCATCGCCGTCTCAGGTATCCCGCGCGAGCGTGCGACGGCAGGCCAGGAACTCGCACTCGGGGACGGCGCAACGTTGACGGTACTGAACCCTTCAGCCGGAGCCTCGGCGGGAGGGCCGGACGCGGACGACAACAACGGCGTGGTCCTGAAGTTGAGCTACGGCGATGTGCGCATCCTGTTCTGTGCCGACATCAGAGCAGAGCAGGAGACAACGCTGCTGCACAGAGGGGCCGCGCTCGAGGCCAATGTGTTGAAGGTGCCTCACCATGGCAGTGATACCTCATCCTCACCCCGGTTTCTGGCGGCCGTGGACCCGGATGTCGCGATAGTATCCGTTGGTACAGAGAACGCCTACGGCCATCCGCACGACAGCGTCATCGAGGCACTCTCCGCCTCGGGTGCAACAACCCTCATGACCGCGACGCACGGGACGATCGAGTTCGTCACAGACGGACACGAACTGATGGTGCGCACCGAAAGGCCTGCGCGCGCCGGGATTGCCGCGACCGGGCTAGGGCACTGAACGCCAGAGGCCGCGCTTTCGCGTGTAGAAAAGCGCGAGGCCCACGGCTATCGCACCGACGAAGACGAGGAACGTCCACTTGAGGGCGTAGGCGAGGACCGCCATATACGCCAGGTTGATGACCACGGCCACACATGACGACCATACGAGCAGCTTCGGGCGAATGCGCGCCGGCGACTGCAGGTAGGTGGCAGGATGACGGCGCAGCAATCTCACCGCCCCGCAGAGGACGAGCGTCACCATGAAGAGCAGGCCGAAGTTGAGCACCGAGCCGAGCGTCATGAGATCCTGGTTGACGAGCAGCGCGGCAACGGTCATCACGTAGATCAGCGCAAGGCCGTTGTGCGGCGTGCCGAATCGTTGGTTGACATGCGAGAAGAAACGCGGGAAGTATCCATCGAAGGAGAAAGCCAGGGCGTACCTGCCGGCTGCGGCAAGCGTGAGATTGATAGTTGTCGTGCTCGCCATTATGCCGCCACCTATGACGAAGAAACCCAGCCACGCGCCGGGGAGGAAGGCTCCGGCCGCATCACCCAGCGTTCCCTTGGACAACTGCTCCCAGCCGACCGTCCCCACCGCCACCACCTCGATGAGCAGGTAGAGCACCAGGACGATGAGGATGCTGACAATCAGGGCGCGGGGAATCGTGATGCGCGCGTTCCGCACCTCGTCGCCCATTTCAATGCCGAACAGCCCACCAGCCAGCAGCGTGTAGAGAAGCGCGGACGCGCCCAGCAGCCCGACGGGCCCGCCGGCAAACTGCAGAACGAGGTTGGATGCCTTGACCGAGGGGGCTCCGCCCACGATGAACGTCAACAGCGCGGCCAGCAGGATGATCACTCCCAGGAACTGCGTCTGCGTGGCGAGTTTCACGCCAAGTAGGTTCACGACGAACAGGACGGTCATGACGCCGATTGCCCAGCCGGTGACCGCCAGCCCCGGGACCAGCACGGCCAGCAGCTTCGCAGTCGCAACCGCGAAGAGGGGCAGCATGCCCAGAGGAATCGCGATGAAGAGCACCATCCATGCCGCGACCGCAAGCGGGCGCGAGAATAGCTTGGCGTACTGGTAATTCGCGCAGGTCACCGGGAGCGCCGACGATAGCGCCGAGTAGGCAGGCAGACTCAGTAGTATCGGGGCAGCCGAAAGAAGTTGAGCAATCAGGAGAGAGGAACCGGTCAACCCGGCCGCAACCGCAGTCAGCAGGAAGAGCGACCCGCCGATGTTCAGGCCGATCATGATGCAGATCAGCCCGACCATGCCGATGTCCCGCCGCAAATTGGTCGAGACCTGCCGACCAACGAAGAACCTCAAGTCATACCCGGTGTCCATCAGTCTCCTCTGTGAGTCACCGCCTCTTCTCACCTTCCGTTTCCCCGAGCAATCGTGTGGTTATAGACCGCGGATGCCTGAGGCGGCCGCGATTACGGAACGCGATGAAGCCGACCACGACCAGTGCGTAGCCCGCGAACAGCCACGAGTCGTACACGAGCAGGATCAGCAGCGGCAGGATTGGGGCCGCGCACGCCGCACAGAGGAACAGCCGTCGAGAGGCTCCGCTCCGGATGTTCAGCAGCAGCACGATGCCCATGACAGCCAGCGTCACGCCCATCGCCTTCGGCGCCAGCGCACCGAAGACCCCTATGGCCGTTGCCACACCCTGTCCACCCCTGAATCCGATATACAGAGGGAAGATGTGCCCCAGCACCGCCGCGAACCCCGCACCCAGTATCCACAGCACGCCCACGCCCAGGGCTTCGGCCAGCAGGATGGATGCCACTCCCTTTCCGACGTCTCCGGCCAGCGCCGCAATGCCTTCGCGCAGGCCGACCGTCCGTATTACACTTCCCGCGCCGACATTGCCGATGTCGACCGTCCTGATGTCGATGCCGAGCCTCAGCTTGGCAATCACATAGGAGAACGGCACCGAGCCAATGAGGTAGCCCAGAACGACCGCCGCGACCTCGATCATAATCGCTCCAGTCGTGGCTTCTTCACATTCGTCCTTGCATCAGTAGCTGACTCGGCAGCCGTCAGCGCAGGGCCAAGCCAGGTCGCCCCGGCCGGCACATCATATCGCAACGGGAAATGCGTGTACACAAACGGGCCCGCCGTCACTCGGCGGGCCCGCGCATCAGGGCGGCAGAGAAGAGGCCTCAGATGGAACGGATCTCCTCACGCATGAACCGTATGTAGGAAATCGCGAAGCAGATGATGCTGAGAGCGATGAGCGACACTATCTGCGGCCACACGATGATGAGGCTCTCCTCGAGTGGTAGCGGATTCGACATGCGCCCCGAGTAGGTACTCACGATGAGCATGGCAGAGTTCATCGTCCCCAGCTCGGGAGTCAGCAGACCAAGAGTCGCCTCACCGTACAGCGTGCACGGCGATATGCGCGACAGCGCTCCTTCGATGGTGGCGTTTCGGGTGAAGGCCTCTATTGTTGAGTTTGCGTCGATGGGCACCGCCGCGTCCGCAATCGCGCCGGCTATCACACTCAGGAAGAAGAAGAACACAATCCAGACCGCGAGAGATGCCAGCATCGAGGTCGCAGTCCGGCTGAAGATCACGGAGAACAGCACGGCGAGCGCGAGCCAGAAACCACCGTACAGGATGCTGATGGCTACAAAAGCCATCAGCCGCACAACTTCCTCTCCTGTCGGCGGCACTCCCACGATGCGCAATCCCAGACCCGCCACCATGAGGACGACGCCGACAATCATGATGGCCAGCACGGCGAGTCCGGCGAGGAACTTTCCGTTGATAACGGAATCACGGTAGATGGGCTGGGACATAAGACGGCTCAGGTTGCCCGAGTTGCGCTCGTTGTTGACCGCATCGAACCCCAGAGCAATCCCCACGATGGGTATGAACAGAGAAAGGAAGAACAGGAACGAAGGCAGGTTGCTTCCCGACGTCGTAAATATCTTGAGGAAGATGAACTCCGTGGTCGGGTCGACCACGCCCCGGATGGTTTGAATGGCGATATAGATGGCAAACACTGCAGAAAGGAACACGAGCGCGAAGAGGATGATGAACCTCTTGCTGGTCAGATGGTCCGCTATCTCTTTCCGAAACACGGCATACATGGCGTTCAGGCCTCTTTCGAGTATCGCTTGTAGATCTTCTCCAGGTTGAACTCCTCGATCTTCATGCCGAGGAGCAGTGCGCCGCTGTCGATGATGGCACGCGAGACCTGCCCGCGCATATCGCTCCGTGCCGTCGCCACCAGCGTGTTGCCGCTGGTCTCAACT
>CAZVCS010000039.1:0-1213 GCA_964625765.1 uncultured Dehalococcoidales bacterium
GCAAACTGATATACTATCGCGGTCGCCGATGACGGCAGGCGCCCCGACAGGGGCTCAAACATACCTGCAGAGGCGTGGGTGGGAAGGACCCTGCTGCCTCGTCATCTGGCGCAGGGCATTTTTTTTGAGTAGGACGGAGCAATGCAAAAGGACAAGAAGTCGGAAGCAATCGCACGGCTGGCGGAATACCTCGCCAGTCGGGAGTTCGTGGTGTCCACCACTTACCAGGGCGCAACCGCTCAGGCGCTGGCCGAGATGCGGTGGGCGCTCGCAGATGCCGGTGTCGAGTATCACGTGGTGAAGAACACGCTCGTGCGCGTCGCCGCCGAACAGACTGGACGCACCGCGGTGACCGAGATACTCGAAGGGGCGATGGCGCTCGGTTTCGCCGGAGACGCTGTTCAGGCCGCTCGAGCGTTCCGCTCCCAGATGAAGACCAAAGAGTCCGCCATGCAGATTCGCGGCGGTCTGCTCGGCCGTCGCGTACTCACAGCCGCTGAGGTTCTCGCCCTGGCTGACCTGCCGTCCCGCGAGACGCTCATCGCACAGTTGGCCGCGCAGTTGAACGCTCCTGTGTCCAGTCTGCACCGGGCTCTCTCGTGGCCTCTGCAGGGTCTACGCAACGTTCTTCAGGCTCGCATTGAATCACTCGCTCAGTAGTAAGGAGGTTTGATATGTCACCCGAGAAGAAGGAATCTGCCGGGCTCGGCGTCGCCGAGATCATCGCCGCCGTCAAGCAGATGACGGTCGTTGAGCTCTCGGAGCTCGTGAAGGCGCTCGAAACGGAGTTCGGCGTCAGCGCTGCCCCCGTCGCCGTCGCTGCTGCCGCTCCTGCGGCCGCCGCAGGCGCAGCGGCCGAAGCGGCGGAGGAAGAGGAAGAGAAGACCGAGTTCACGGTCGTCCTCAAGGCCGTTGGCGAGAAGAAGATCGAGGTCATCAAGGCCGTCCGCGAGGTCACCGACCTCGGCCTGAAGCAGGCGAAGGACCTGGTCGAGGGCGCCCCTCAGAACGTCAAGGAGGCTGTCTCCAAGGACGAGGCGGCCACCATCAAGTCGAAGCTCGAGGCCGCTGGCGCGACCGTCGAGGTCAAGTAGCCCGCCCGTACGGAACTGCAGTGCAGGCGCGGGCCCGCTTACACCCGCCCCCGCCCGGTTTGGTCCCCCCGGGCACCACGACCACCGGGGGATGACCGCCACCCCCCCCGACCACCCCC
>CAZVCS010000039.1:1229-5794 GCA_964625765.1 uncultured Dehalococcoidales bacterium
GCAACGCCCACGACGCCGGGGCCCGCTACCAGCCGCATCACCGGCGTGAAGTGCGAGGAGTAGAGTTCCGCGATGTGCATTCGCGCCGACAGCAACTCGGCGAGTTCCTGGGCGTCCGCCTGACAGTCCGAATCCATCACTGCTACGGCCGCCTGAGTCCCAGGTGTCACGTGCGCCGCGGCATAGTCGGCGGCACGTCGGAGTGCCTGCGCGCGAGACCGTGCAAGAGCGACAGGGTGCTCGGCTCCTCCAACCAATGACACGACAGGCATCACCCTGAGAACAGAACCCGCCCAGGCATGGAGTCGGCCGACTCGTCCCGTCCTTGCCAGGTAGCGCAGTGATTCAAGAGCGAAGACCGAGGCGGTGGTTTCCACCGTGCGTTGGGCCGTTGCAGCAACCACAGCCAAGTCGCCGCCGGCTGCGGCCACGCGAGCCGCCGCGATGGCAGCCAGCCCTTGAGCCATGCCGGTGCTGGCCGAGTCCACCAGCTCGACCCGCAGGCCGGGTCGCGCCTCGCGCGCCATCGCCGCGCCGGCCATAGCCAGAGATGCCGTTGAGGTGAACCGGGAGAAGGCGACAACGTGCACGACGGCGTCGGTCGTGTCCGCCAGGGCGAGATAGGCGCGACAGTAGTGCTCTGGTGGCCATGGAGTGGTGTCAATCCGCTGTTCAGCCTGCAGCCGGCGGACAACCTCCGGAGAGAGACTCTCCGCCAGGTCTTCGTACTCTGTCGCGCCTACCCGGATACGGACGGGCAACACGTTGATCCCGAAGCGAGTAGCCACTTCCGGGGGAACACAGGCTACGCTGTCAGTCACAACCACGACTTGTCTCATTTGTCACAGGGCGGCGCCAGCCGGCCTCCTTCCTCCGAGTCTGACCGAAGCACGTGCACTGACACATGCTATCAGCGTTTGCTCGCCGCTGTCGCCTGGCTGCCTGGAAACGGCCCGAAGCGTCGGCCACATCCCGGTTTCGCCGAGCAGCTACCGGGCGTTGATTCTGTGCCGCTTGAACAGTACCATACCACCTTCAAGGGAGGTGTTCCGTGGCTGCATCGACATCGCTGTTCAGTCGCATGGTAAGGGCCATGCAACTGTCTTCAGGCCTCTACGAGGAGGTGGAAGCGGACACCTCGGCGACCGGCCAGGCCCTCGCGGCCGTCGTCATCGCGAGCATAGCCTCTGGCGCTGGCGCCGCCCTTGGGGCGGTTGCAGGCGGAAGCGCCTTGGACATCGCCTGGAGCCTTCTCTTCGGCCTCGGCACGGCCATCGGCGGGTGGCTACTCTGGGCTCTGTTCGCGTTCATCCTTGGTGTGAGTATCTTCCGGGGGCCACATACGTCGTCGACCTGGGGCGAACTGCTGCGTACGATGGGCTTTGCCAACTCTCCTGGAGTCCTCCGCCTGTTCGCTTTCATGCCACTCGCAGGCGGCGTCATCTCACTGGCGGCATATGTGTGGATGCTGGTTGCGGCGGTCGTGGCGATACGTCAGGCGCTGGACTTCTCCACGGGACGGGCCATCGTGACGGCACTCGTCGGGTGGTTGGCCCACATGTTCCTCGTCTTCGGCCTGGCTGCCCTGCTGGGTAACCAACCGCTTGTCGTCTAGTGTGGCAGTGCGGCGTTCTCACCTGTCGCGGCGTCGCACTGACCAGTGCGGCGGCTCACCTCCATCGCGGCCGGGTGGCCCGCCCGACCACGCCTGGGGCCTTAGACTGCCGGTGCCGCCCTATGTGCTGGCCCGGCTTCCTGCGCAGTTGGTCCTACAACGTCGCTCGACTCATGCAGCGGAAAGCGACCCATGACATGGGCAGAGACAGGGGCGGTGCACCTGCTGCCGGCAATCAGCCGGAAGCCTGCGGCACGACAACGCGCCCGCCGATGCCATGTCTTGCACTGGCCGCGGCACCCGAGCGCGGACACTGCGCTCCTACCGCTGACGGACAGCGGTGAAGGCGTAGACCAGACCGGCAACGGTGGCGAGAGCAATGAGCAATCCGACGATCAGCCAGACGGACTTCGTTGCCACGGAGACACGGATATCGAGCGACGGCGGAACCTGGCTGAGTGCAGGCTTGCCACCGACGTCCAGTTTCACAGTGTAGTCACCCGAGATGGTCTTGACCGGCGGAGTGATAACGACCAGTACCTCGCGTTCCTGGCCGGGTTCCAGACCTTCGATCGACTCGGGTTCATACTTGACTGACCAGTTCTCGTTGGCTATGCCGCTCGGCTTCACAGAGGAGAGAGTCACCTTGTCGAGCGTCTCGTGACCGGTGTTCGTCAGGAGCAGTCCCAACTCAACCGGCGTGCCCGACGTGGTCTTCACATTCAGGCGCTCCGTCGCCGTTGACACATCCAGCCCGTACCAGGCCGTGATCTTGGCCGTCAGGTCGATCTCCGAACGAAGACTGCCGGAGGACACCGCTACCTTGATGGGGTAATCGCCAGGCGCAGGATACTCCCAGTAGGGAGCATTCGCCACGACCACAAGCGACTGTGCAAGGCCGAGCGCCGCAAGGCTTACCGAGGAGATCCTCGTGCTCAGTTGCCAGCTCGACTCCGCGACAAAGACCTCCCACCCCTCAGGGTACGACAACTCGATGTCGAACACCTTGCGTTGCAGGCGACCCGTGTCGTACTCGCCCATGACCGGATCAAGGTCGGTGAGCTCGTACTTCAACTCGATCTGGAACATGAAGGTCGTATGCGCCGAGCCGGTCACGGTCGGGTACTTCGAGCTGACCGTGATCCTATCGGGTCGCATCACGGACGAGAAGTTCTCGTCCGCCAGTGCCGCGGCTGGCGCCAGCAGGCCGGCGCCGAACACAACAGCCAGCGCAATCGAGCTAAGACGAGTGAAATGTCCGGACCTTCGCATGACTCTAACCTCCAGACGGCAAAACACGAGACCGAACCAATCCGCGCTGCACCGCGCGACGTGTCACACTGTAATACCAGAAGGTTGTGAAGTTGCTGTGAATTATACGGTAAACGAGCGCAAATGCGCAGACCCGGGCTGCTCCCTCCGGGCGACTCATTCGACCGATTGTATCAGCGCCACCCCGAACGCACCGGGACCCAGGTATGTCCCGAGGGTTGCCCCACATTGAGCGCGCAGCATGCGCTCGGCAGGGAAGAGGACTGAGAGCCGTTCAGCCAGTTCCGTCATGCCGGCTTCGTCCGTTGTATGGCCCACCGCCAGGTACGCAAGTGGACCGTATGACTCGACGAGCTGGCAGATGCGGTCCAGCGCCCGCCGATGTCCTCGCACCCTCTCGATGGGGTAGACGACCCCGTCCTGGAGACCGACGACGGGCGAGACGTGGAGCATCGAGCCCAACAGGGACGTTGCTCGACCAATCCTGCCGCCACGTCGCAGATACTCCAGTGTGCCCAGAGCGCCGAAGAACCTGGTCTTGGGTACGGATGCCTTCGTCACGCGGACTATCTCGGCCAGCGTCGCCCCGTCGCGCGCCATCGACGCGGCCTGCAATACGAGGAGTCCCAACCCCAGGCAGGTTGTCCCGCTGTCTATGACCGCGATTCGATGCTTCGTCCTGGCTTCCGCACTGGCGGCTGCCGCAGCAGCGTGGGTGCCGCTCAGCTTCGGCGAGATGTGTATCGACACAATGCCATCGCTGCCGGTTTCGCGTTCATACAGGGCAGCGAAGACTCCTGAAGAGGGCGCCGCGGTTCGAGGGAGCCGCTGGCCTGGAGATGTCAGCTTGCGGTAGAAATCGTCTCTCCCGATGGTGACGCCGTCCTCGAACTCCTCGTGGTCGAAGTAAACGTGCAGTGGAACAACGGCCACGTTGAGGGAAGCGGCAAGCGCCTCGGGAAGGTCGGCCGTGCTGTCGGTGACGATGCGCACAGACACAGGCGAAACGTACCACACGATAGTCGCCTTCGTCACTCACTCCGACACACGCCACGTGGGGACGCGTGCACCACGGGAGGCCGCGACGCGGTGGCGCTGCGCGCAATCCTCTCGCGGCGCACATGCAAAACGCTTGATTACTGTAGGGGCTCCGCCTACAATCAACCGTAGGTCGAAACAAGGAGGTGTCAACATGGCTGTGACGACGGGACTCGTCAGTCGAATGATCAGGGCGATGAAGCTGGAGTCGGCTCTCTACGAGGAAGTAGAGGCCGATAAGTCCGCGAACGTACAGGCTGGCCTGGTTGTGCTGATTGCCAGTATCGCGGCCGCGATCGGCGCCGGCCTGGCAGGCGCGACATCCGGCGGTGTACTTGCGGCAGTCTGGGGACTGGTAATGGCACTGCTCGGATGGTTGCTCTGGGCACTCGTGGTCTACCTCATCGGCGCCAAGCTTATCAAGGGCAAGGCGACACAATCGAACTGGGGGGAGGTTGCCCGCACCATCGGCTTCGCCAACGCGCCGGGTGTGTTCAACATCCTCATCTTCATCCCCGTGGTGGGTGGAATCATCGGCATCGTGGTGCTCATCTGGAACCTCGTTGCCGGCATCATTGGCGTCCGTGCCGCCCTGGATTTCTCGACGACACGAGCTATTGTCACCGTTCTCATCGGTTGG
>CAZVCS010000039.1:5894-18013 GCA_964625765.1 uncultured Dehalococcoidales bacterium
GTGAGCGACATAATGCAGTGAGCGGGGACAGGCCCGTGGTCAGGAGTGCTCCCCGATGCTCCCGTCTCTGTCGTGCGGTTCAGTCAGGCAGACGCCACCGTGCCAGGCTTCCCCGCGCACCAGGGGCGAACCACTGACGAGCGCTTGCCATTGCTGCCGGTCGCCCTGGAGGCGACCCGAGAACGGGTGGCGCAGTCAAGGATAGAGTGGACAGGGAGGTGCTGCATGAACGCCAGAGAAACCGCCATCGTATTCATCGAGTTTCAGAACGACTTCTGCAAGGAGGGTGGGGCGCTCTACGCTGGAACGAGGGAGCAGATCAAAGCCCAGGGCACCGTGGTCAATGCCCGCGACTGCATCCTGAAGGCCCGCGGCAAGTGCCTGACGTTGCTGGTGCCAATCGTGTTCGAGCAAAGCTATGCGGATATGGGCTGCCAGGGTGTTCTCGGGCCAATCCACGCCAACGTCGTCAACACCAAGGCCTTCCAGAAGGGAACCTGGGGTGGGGCAATCGTGGACGAGTTGAAGCCCGCGGCGCAGGACATCGTCGTCGAAGGAAAGCGCACGCTGGACGCCTTCAACTCGAGCAACCTGGACTTCATCCTCCGCGTGAACTGCATCAAGAACGTCGCCTTGTGTGGCTTCCTGACCAACGTCTGCGTCGAAGGCACGGCTCGCTCAGCCTATGACAGGGGCTACAAGGTCTTCCTGCTGAAGGACTGTTGCGCTGCCCTCTCGGCTGCCGAGCAGTCGTACGTAGAGAAGTCGTTTTTCCCGTACATCGGTGAGGCTCTGACGCACACGGAGTTCCTGGGCAGACTGCAGTAGAGCAGGACCGCGAAGCACGGCAGACGAGGACGCGCCGGTCGCGGTGCAGATGGGGAGAGGCGCTCCCGGCTATCGCGGGTGATTGCTGTTTGCGTCCGGCGGACCTTCGATGAGCGCGACGCAGAGAGCCCCGGGGCCGAGGTACGTCCCAAGTGTCGCTCCGCAGCGGGCGCGCAGGATCTGAGGCTCAGGGAAGAACTGGGAAAGCCGTGAAGCTAGCCGCTCCATTTCGCTGTCGTCCGTCGTATGAGCGACCGCCAGATACGAGATAGTCCGGTATGCCCCGACGAGCTCACACAGCCGTTGCAGGCCCTGCTCTCGGCCCCGAACGCGCTCGAGTGGATGAGCGACTCCGTCACGGAGGCACAGGATCGGCTTGACGTTCAGCATCGAGCCCAGGAACATCGTGGCGCGTCCTATCCGTCCGCCCTTGTGGAGATACTCGAGCGTGTCCAGTACGCCGACGAACTGCGTCCGTGGCACCGCCGCCCGGGTGGCCTGCAGTATCGCATCGATACCTAGTCCCTGCAGCGCCATCGTTGCAGCCTGAACGACAAGAAGACCCAGCCCGATCGAGGCGGAGAGGGAATCAACCAGTTCGATGCGGCACGGCGCCTCAACGCCCTGTTTCGCCACGAGTGCGGAGGCATACGTCGCACTGAGCTTGGTGGAGATATGGATGGAGAGTATCTCGTCGGTCTCACGTGCCAGGCGTTCATACGTCTCGATGAAGCTGCCCGAGGAAGGTGCCGACGTCTTCGGCAGGATGTGTCCAGTGGTCAGCAGGTTGTAGAACCCGTCCATCGAGATAGTTACCCCATCCTGAAACGTCTCCTCCCCGACATGGATGTTCAGAGGTACGACCGCGATGCCCAGGCGTTCAGCCACATCAGCGGGGAGGTCAGCAGTACTGTCGGTGACGATTCGAACAGTCACGTGTGCTCCATTCGTTCCGGACAGATCTCGCGAACCCATACGGGTCCACCTGGCTCCGGAGTAGCGTCAACGTACCGCATGCGGCTGTGCGGGTCAACTCCCGAGGTCCTCCGCCCGATGTCCGTGCTCCGCAGCAAAGGATGGACAGAAGCGTTTCCATCCGGCCAGACAGGTCACAAGCGCTGATGGCGTCTGTCCGGGGTGAGCACAATCTGGCACAATAGCGCCACCAAATATGAAGCGCGACGAAGCCGCAAACACGGACATTATCGCCGGCAGGCAGCAGGTGCTTGAAGCATTGAAATCGGGCCGCCCCATCAACCGGCTCGTCCTCTCTCACGAAATCGGCCGGCACAGCATCGTGGCGGAGATACTCCGGCTGGCGCGGGAGCAGCGCATCCCGGTCGAACACGCGCCCGGCCGGTCGCTTGCCGGCGCTGCGGGCGGCTCTACCGATCAGGGCGTGCTCGCATATGCCGCGGCCAAAGACTACGTGGAGGTCGATGACCTGCTGGAGCGTTCAAGGGTGAAGGGTGAGGCGCCCCTGTACTGCATCCTGGACGGTATCGAGGACCCCCAGAACCTTGGCGCGATACTGCGCACCGCCGACGCGGCAGGGGTCCATGGCGTCATCGTGCGCTCGCGCCGCGCGGTCGGACTGACAGCCGGTGTCTCGAGGGCGTCCGCCGGGGCTATCGAATACGTCCCCGTGGCGCGCGTTCCCAACATCGCGCAGACTATCGAGAGACTGAAACAGCTGAACGTATGGATAATCGGGGTCGACCGCTCGGGCCCAACCGAGTTCACGCAGATGGACTACACCGGAGCCGTTGCGCTCGTTATCGGCAGCGAGGGAGCGGGACTGTCCGATCTCGTCAAGAAGCGCTGTGACATGATTGCCTCGATACCCATGCGCGGCGAAATCACCTCTCTGAATGCGTCAGTCGCCGGCGCACTCGTCATGTATGAGGCCTTCAGACAACGCCGCTCGCCGTCAGCATAGAGTCAACCGAAAGGCAGGGGCGTCCTTGCCCTCAGGGGAGACGGCCATGACGGGAAGCGGCCGCCGGAGGTTTCCCCGTTTCGGCTCTACTTCTTCTTCGGTTCGGGGGTGGGTGTCGCCGTCCCCTTTGCCTTGTCCTGCTTCGGTTTCTTGACGTTCTTTCGTCCCTTGCTGCCCATGTGCGTAACCCTCCGCCTGCTGATTGCGGTAACCATATCGCATTTCGTGCTGCCGCCGCCACTCCCCTCGCGCGACCGAGTGACCTCGCTGGAATCAGCGTGCGAGCTCACCTGACGCGAGTACCGCTGGAGGCGCACGCCGGCGACGTTCCATACGGCTGCCGGGGAGCCACGAACCACCTGCGCCTCTTCAGAACGCAGCGCGGAGGTCGCCACCCCCTTCCCTCTGCCAGTATGGCAACCACCCAAGTGCAACCACTCTGACGACGACATTGGCCTTGGTGGGCCTCAGGGTGAGCCGGTCGAGCGTGGCAGCCGACGGGTCGGGACCGGCGCCGATGCGATCCGCATCAGCTCTGAAGTCATCCTCGAGCTGCTGCATCCGTTTCTTGAGTGCGTCGCGCGATTCTTCGGCCCGGTCGATGTCCTGCCCTTCCCGCATGGTGCGTCCGGCGCCACGCGCGGTGGTCGTCATTCGCCCGATGGAGGATGCGAGGCCACGTCCCCCTCCCAGGAATGCACCGAGGACAGTCGCGCCCAGGGAGATGGCAGTCTGCGTCTTCTGGTGCTTGAGCTGTTCCTTCTCTCTGTCGACCGCCTGTTCAGCTTTGAGCATCTGGTTCCTCAGACTGGAGACCTTTGCCTCGTACTTCTCCCTCAGCTTCTCTGTTTCGGCATCGCGCCGCTCACGCGCCGCCTGTACCAGCCGGAACCGGAAGTCTTTCTCGGACTCTCCGGGCAACGATGTCATCTTCAGACTGGGGAAGGTGAACAACTCGATGGATTGACTGCCGTACAGCCATGTGGCGAGGTCCCGCTTCCAGGCGGTGTAGCTGGCTGCCCTGCCTGCGGCAGCAGGCAATGGAGAGAACCCGGCGCCGGCGGGTGCGACTCTCTCCAGGTCCTCCAGCGGCACGGAGACCTCGTGCCCCTGTGACCAATCAACCGCGAGCGCCTCCTCGGTCAACTCGGTGATAGTGGTGAGGTTACGGTCGACGCGCGCCCCTGTCTTCTTATCGACGAAGGCAACCTGCGCCACACTAAGGAGGCCGGGTTCGTAGAGCAGCCTGTACCCGGCCGGCGGCATGCCTCGAGTCGGTACGAAGTACTGGGGGATGTCGGGCGGCAGCACGGGTCTCGACGGAGTTGCGGCAGCAGGAGCGGGGCGCGTCCTCTCGACGGTGTGGGCTGACTCCGGTGCAGGGCGCGGCGCCCGTTCGGGTTGCTTCCCTGACATCAACTGCTTGATCTGATTCCTCGTGAGCGGTCCGCACAGGTAGGACATCACCCAACGTGTCTCGAAGACCTCAGGAGCATTCTCATGGACGTTGTTCAACAGGAAGATGCGGTTGCCGAGGCCCGCTATCAGCCGTTCCGTCTCGGCACGGTTGAACGCTGACCCGGTCGCTGCCGATACTCCTTCAAGTCCTTCAATCACCCTTGCCTTGTCTCGCTCCGTCTGCATCCGGCCGATGAACCACGTGCCTGTGTTGGCCAGACCCTTGTAGTCGAGGTCGACCGGGTTCTGCGTGGTCAGGACTACGCCGAGCCCGTACGCTCGCGCTTGCTTCAACAGCGTGAGCAGAGGCTTCTTCGACGGAGGGTTCGCCACTGGCGGGAAGAAGCCGAAGATCTCGTCCATGTAGAGGATGGCTCGCAGGCTGGTCGTTCCGGATTGGGAGCGCACCCAGCCGACCACCTCGTTCAGGAGGAGTGACACGAAGAACATCCGCTGCTCTTCGCTCAGGTGCGCCACGGACACTATCGAAAGGCGTGGCTTGCCCGACGGAGAGTGCAGCATTGCCTCGATGTCGAGCGGCTCGCCTTCCAGCCACTGGCTGAAGCCGGGGGCTGCGAGGACGTTGTTGAGGGCCAGCGCCAGGGAGAACCGGTCCTTCGCGGGGAAGAAGGAATCGACGGTCATGACACCCACTCGTTCCATCGGCGGAGACTGAATCTGATGAATGAGCGTGCCGATGTCGAGGTTCTGGCCGCTCTGCCACGCGGAGGTCAGGAGATGACTCAACAGCACGTGTTCGCGACTCTGGACCGGGTCGGCCTGGATGCCCATCAGCCCGAGCAGGCTCGTCACGGTGGTGTTGACGCGGTCGCCGAGCAGTTCGGGGTCGTCGAGCACGACGTTCGATGGGGCGTCAAGTGACTTCAGTATTGAGACGGGAATCCCGGCCGTGCTGCCAGGTGTGTAGATGAGGCACTCCGCCGATTCTCTCAGGCGTGCAATCCGGCCACCATCCTGTCCCCATGAAGCGAGACCCTTCGACCACTGCTGCGCCTGTGCCTCGGCGTAGTCAGCCGTCGATACGCCTTTCCGGCGTGCGTCATCCTCGTTCACCCACGGGAGGAAGTCGTCAGCCCGGAGCTGCGGGAAAGTGAGCATGAGGTTGGTCATGTCGCCTTTCGGGTCAATAATCAACGCCGGAATGCCGTCCATGGCAGCCTCTTCAAGCAGGCCGATACACAGGCCGGTCTTCCCACTGCCCGTCATGCCCACGCAGACGGCGTGCGTCACCAGGTCTTTTGACTTGTACAGGATGAGTCCTTCCCCCGGCTTCTTCGCCACAGGGTCATACGGACGCCCAAGATAGAACAGGCCGAGCTTCTCATAGTCAGCTACCGGTTCCATGACTCCTCCTTGACTGACGCTGATACTATGACCTTACCTCATTCCAGTCGGCGGTGCACGTCATTCCTCGAAGAATCCCATGGCTCTTGAGCTGACTGAGGGTACGTGCCGCCTGGCCGGTCATTGTTCCACGGCGGGACACGGACTTGAGGAACGTACTCACAACGGGCTAGTTTCTGCGCGAGAGCATGGTGTCCCGCTCTGATGAGAGACTTGGCGGCGGTCTATGACTCCATCGGTGCGGTGCGGCGGAGCTACGGACGGCATTGCGGTGCACTGCAGCGTTGAACGGCCCAGGGGCTGCTGTCGGCAGAATCACTCCACTCTCCGACGCAGTTGCGTTCCTCGTCCACCATGCAGTCGAGACAAACGCGGACAAGGTCGGCCGCGGCATCCGTTCGCAGCAGCCTTGTGTCCCCGCCCGGCGGAAGATGCCAGCTTGACAGCCTCATCGCTACTCTCTACACTGCACAGCCACGGCTCAGACCGTAGAAGATGGCGATGGAAAGCTCCAGGGCACGGTTCGTCTTTGCGTGGTCGTTTACCTTTGCGACCCGGCTGCCCGGGAGCGGCACCCTCACGTGACTTAGCGCCATCATCGCAGGAACGAAGAGAAGGACCCTCCCGGAGGGTCCTTCTTCTTTTTGGCCCGGCTCACGACAACACGGATAGAACCGGAGAGGAGAAGAACATGATAGTCATGAAGACGGACGCAACGCCCGAGGACGTGCGCAGGGTCGCTCTCGAAGTGGAGGCGAGCGGCCTTCGTGCGGTGGTCATTCACGGCGATTACCAGACGGTCATCGGTCCGGTCGGAGATGAGCGGCGGCTGGACTTCGAAAGACTGGCGGCGCTGCCGGGCGTCAAGGAAGCGGCCCGCGTCGAAGCACCTTACAAGCTTATCAGCCGGGAGTACGCGAGATTCTTTGGCGAGCCCGGCGCCCACAAGACCGTTATTATTCGTAATGTGCACATAGGGAACGGCGAACCGGTCATCATCGCCGGGCCGTGTGCGGTCGAAAGCCGCCAGCAGATAATGCGCATGGCGGAGGCGGTGAAGAGAGCCGGCGCTCACATCCTGAGAGGTGGCGTCTTCAAGCCCCGCAGTTCCGTCCATTCATTTCAGGGCATAGGAGCAGCCGGCGTGCATGATGCCGAGGAGGCGCTCTCCTGGCTGGAAGAAGCCGGCAATGCCTTCGACCTTCCTGTCGTTACAGAGGTTCGCGGCGAGTCCATGGTCGAACTGGTGGGAAAGCACGTGGACCTCATGCACATCGGCGCCCGCAACATGTATGACCAGGACCTGCTCGTCCAGGTGGCGCAGCAACGGAAGCCCGTCTTGCTCAAGCGTCACTTCGGCGCCAGCATCGAGGAACTGCTGTCCTTCAGCGAGTACATCGCGGCGGAGGGGAATAAGGACATCGTCCTGTGTGAGCGCGGCATTGTGCCGGTTGGGAAAGGAAAGAGCTACACCCGGTACACGCTCGACCTTGCGGCGATCCCGGTCATCCATCAGGAAACCTACCTGCCGGTCATCGTTGACCCAAGCCATGGCACGGGACGGCGCGACCTCATCTTCGACATGAGTTGCGCCGCCATCTCGGCCGGCGCCGATGGACTGATGATTGAGTCGCACTACAACCCGGCCGAGGCACTGGTGGACGGCGCGCAGATGGTGACCCCGGACGAGTTGAAGGACATCGTCGACGCCTGCCGCACACTGTACCGCACGCGCAAAGCACTGGCGCACGGCACAAAGTCATAGCGCCGTTTCGGGCCAGGCATGTGGCGCGCATCCGGCCTCCCATCCGCGGCATTCCGCAGCGGAGCTACAGGGCATCCGGGTCGTAGCCCATTGCCCTGATGGTCGCGATGTCCCCTGGAGCGTTGCGCTGCTTGAAGTACTGCGCGCGGGCGAGGCGCTCCTCAGGCGCGCGATTCTGCGCCAGGTCGCTCTTGGCTGAGATGGACTCCGGGCGTATCTCGATGACCTTGCAGGCCTTGTATGCGGGCAGGTCCTCGGTCACCGGTTCGAGTGGGACGCCCGGTTCGTGCTTGGCGACGAGCGCGTTCAGCGCGGCGGTCTTCCGGGGACCGTCAGGCACTACCGAGGCTCGTCCGCGGATGACCACGCAGTGGTAGAACTGGTGCAGCCTGCAGCCGCGGCGCGAGGTCTCGAAGGCCGCGTCCAGGTACGCGAGAGGCGTGTCCACCTCGAAGCAGACACGTGCATCCCGCGCGATGTTGTCGAGCTTCTCCCCGGTGGGCGCGCTGTGGAAGAAGATGCTCCCGTCATAGAGAACGAAGTTCACGGGAGTCACGTACGGATAGCCGTCCGCACCCGTGCTGGCCATGCGCCCGATATTCGTTGAGGTGAGGATGCGCTCGATCTCCCGTCTATCGGTGACTTCGCTGTAGGCTCGACGCATTCGTGAGTCCGCCTTTCTTCACTTCATTCTCGATGATACGTGCGACGCGCCGCTGTGCTTCGCCGCATCCGTCTCGAGTCCGGTCCTGGCGACCTGTCGGCCTCGCCGGCTACGCACGAAGCCGCGACTTTCCCATCTCCTTCAGTGCTCTGCGGTCCATCTTGCCGGACCCTGTCTTCGGGATGCTGTCTATGAACTCGATGCGGCGCGGCACCTTGTATTCTGCCAGCTTGTCAACGCAGAACTTCCTGACCGTGGTTCTGCTGACGTGTGCGCCCTCGCGCTGCACCACGAAGAGAGTCGGTATCTGATTGCCGTCCGGACCTTCGATGCCGACGTAGGCCGCCTCGGCGATGTCCGGATGGGTCAGCAGCACCTCCTCCACCTCCGTCGGCGGAATCTTGGTTCCGGCTGCGGTGACAATGATGAACGATCGCTTCTCGACGTATTCGATGTATCCGTCGGGGTCCTCGCGAACAAGGTCGCCAGTGTGGAACCACCCGTCGCGGAACACCTGAGCTGTCAACTCCGGAGCATTGTAGTAGCCCGTCATCAGCTCCGGACTCGAGACAACCAACTCACCGATCTCGCCTGCCCGCACCTGTCTGCCGTCCGGGTCGATGATGCGGTACTGCTGCAGCGCCTTTCCGGCCGTCCCGAGCCGGCGGTCCCGGATACTGCCCATCGTGCTGGCAATAGCCTCGGTCGTGCCGTAAAGCTCGCAGAGCACGAGCCCGTACTTCCGTTCCAGTTCGGACATCAGATAGGGGGATGACTTGGCTCCGGCCGTCACGGCCACCCTCAGACGGCTGACGTCGTACTCCGCCACTGTCGCCTCGTCTACCTGCGCCAGCGCGTTGAACATCGCGGGAACGCCGACAAGCATCGTAGCCCGCTCTCTGTGCACAACTTCCAGCACGGCACGTGGCGTGAAGCGCGGGAGCAGCACCACTGTGGAGCCCTCCCGCACGGAAATGAGTGCGACGACAGCCAGGCCGAGCAGGTAGAAGAAGGGAATCATGCCGACGACGGCATCTGCGCCCGTCTGCTCAAGACCAGGAGTCACGATATCGGTCGCGGCGATCAGAGAACGATGAGTGTGGACCACTCCTTTCTGCCGGCCCAGGACTCCGGATGTGTACACAATGGTGCATTCCTCCGTGTCACCAAGTTCGAGGTCCGGCATCGCGCCGGACGCACGCGCCACAGCTTCACGGAAGACCGTGGAGTCCCATTCGACAACTCGCCGCAGGAGCGGGAGGTCCGGCAGGATGGGCGAGAGCATCTCGCCGAATGAGCCTTCCGTGACCAGACAGACTGAGTCGGAGTCCGCCAGCAACTTGCTGTAGTCGGCAGCCTTCAGTATTGCGTTCAGCACTATTGCCGTGCCCCCGGCCTTCAGGATTCCGAAGTAGACTGCCATCCACTCGGGGCAGTACGACATCAGAACGGCCACGTGTTCGCCGCGCCGGAGCCCCGCCGCGAGCAGCGAATTCGCGACCTTGTTTGACAACAGGTCCAGTTGTCGGTACGTCATACGGTTATCGCCGAGGACGAGCGCCACACGGTCGGGAACCAGCGAAGCGGTCGAGACAAGCAGATCTCTGATGTTCACTCTCCCCTCCCATCCAGCACAATCCGCCTTGATTGTCCGCGAGCGCGGTCCACGTGTCAATCATCCTTTCGACGGGCTCGGGCTGCGCCCCCCGGAGGAGCCGAAGAATCTCGCCGTGAGCAGGAGGTCTCTTGACTATGACGCTACGTCATAGCCTATGCTTGTGCCCGAGATGGTCTACACCGTAAGACAGCTCGCCCGCCTGGCTGGAGTCAGCGTTCGTACGCTGCAGTACTACGACCGGATCGGGCTGCTCCGACCCACACGCCGCGACGGCAACGGATACCGGCAATACGCTGACGAGGCAATCGTGCCTCTGCAGCAGATACTCTTCTTCCGGGAACTGGGCTTCAGCCTGAGTGACATCAAGGGGATCATGTCGAGTCCGAAGTTCGATGTTCTTGAGGCTCTTGAGTCCCACAGGACGCTGCTGCAGCAGCGGGCAGAACGAGTGTCGGAGCTGCTCGCCACGGTGGACCGAACCATACGACAACTCAAGGAAGGTGATGGTATGCAGATCGGAGACTACTACCAGGGTTTCAGCGAAGAAACAATCGAGGGCTACAGAGATGAGGTGCGCAAGCGCTGGGGCGAAGATACGCTGCGAGATAGCGAAGCCCGTGTGCTGAAGATGGGCACGTCCCGATTCGCAGAACTGCAGAGTGAGGGCGATGCCATATTCCGGTCCATCGCGGACAACATGGTGCTGGGGATCGAAAGCGCGCTGGTACAGCAGCAGGTCGCACGGTGGCGCGGGTGGATCGAGCATTTCTCCAGATACTCTGATGAGGCGGCGTGCGGGCTGGGGCAGATGTACGGTGAGGACCCACGGTTCGCGGCTTACTTCTCCAGGTACCACCCCGATCTACCGGGCTTCTTCGCGCGCGCGGTGGCGCACTACTTCGCAGCGAAGAAGGGGTAGCACGCTACACGCCTGCACATCGCAGGTTTCGGCGAAACAGCGGCCTCCGATGCCGGAATGCCCGGGGTCCCGCACTCGAGTGCGGGACCCCGAACTGCGGTTCCAGGACTCACACCTTGCTGATGGGCAGCTGCATTTCCTGCAGGATGTCCTGCGGCGCTGGGTTGTCCGACATGTTGAGGTAGACCACACGGTCCGGTCCGGCCATCCGGTAGCGGTTCTTGTCCATCCACCGCAACATGAAAGTGTACGCATGGTGGATTGTATCGAACGGCCCTCTGTGGACGACACTGGCCACCTGTTCGTGGCCGGGCAGCGTACGCATCCTGATGTCTCCATGCTCCGGAATGGGCGCCGAGAGCGGCATCGCAATCTCGATGTCGACGTCTCTTTCCTTGTACTCCCCGTCGTAGCAGATGGTCATCGCCGGCCCCGCGTACCGCACCGCCTTCAGTGACCCGAGGTAGGCGCACAGTTCTCCCCATAGCTCGGCTTCGGAATGGTACGTCGGCACGATGCGGCGCAAACACACCGCAAGCTGGGGTTCAACCTTCTTGATGGTAACGTCATAGGTATCCATGGCTTCCTCCTCGGTGAGGTGCCCCAGCCAGGCCTCCAGCCGCTGCAGCCGGCCCTGTTCAGCCTCGATAGTGCGAATACTCTCCGTCTTGCGGTGCTCCAGTGCAGCGCGTAGCTCCGCTGCCCCCATGCCGTTGGAGGTCAGGTTCACTATCTCGGCAAGCGCCAGTCCCAGGTCCTTCAGGGCCGTGACCCGATTCAGCTTCGCCAACTGCTCCGCGGAGTAGTAGCGGTAGCCGGTGAATGCGTCCACCTCCACCGGCCTGATCAGGCCGATATCATCGTAATAGCGCAGCGTGGAGACGGGCGTCTGGCTCAGACGGGAGAACTCACCGATCTTGAGCATAGCTCTCCTTCATTCGTATTTGGAGTGATCATTCCGAGGGCAGTATGGACCCTCGAGTGGCTTGAGAGTCAAGAGGCGCCGGAGAATGCCGGGTCGTGTGCCATCACTTCGCCATCGCCCTGCGCTTCAACTCCGGCGGCATCTTCTCGATGGCGTAGCGCAGGGCGGTCCTCGGCATGACCGCCCGGTTCAGGGTCACGTAGTCGAAGACCTCCTGCTGGTGACTCTCGCTCGCCGCCTTCAGCAGCCAGCCGTAGCCTTTCTGCACCATGTCGTCCCGGTCCATCAGCAGAATGTCGGCTATGGCCAGCGACTCCTCGAGGAACGCGCCATGGCGTGCCGGGATGATAAGAGACACCGCCGCAGCCCTTCTCACCCACCGATTGTCCGAGCGCGCCCAACGTTTCAAGGATTCGACGTATTCCGGGTACATCTGGACGAAGGAACCAATCGTGTGATTGCAGAGCGTGTCGCATGAAGCCCAGTTGGTGACGTGGTGCGTGACCCAGCGCTCCAGTACGGCGAAGTCGTCGGGCTCGTAGCCCTTTCGGAGCTCATATGCCCAGTGGCACGCGATAAACGACTCTTCCAGGTAACCTGACTGCCACAACTGCTCGCACAGAGAGAACACCTCCGGT
>CAZVCS010000040.1:0-4405 GCA_964625765.1 uncultured Dehalococcoidales bacterium
GGTGCATGCTCTCCGCCGGAGGCATTCGATGGAAGCTCAGTCGCCGGCAGGCAGCGAAGCCATCGCCGCGGTGCGGCGCTTCAGCAGGTTCTACACGGGCCGGCTCAAGCTGCTGGACACGAAGCTGCTCCAGACCGAGTTCTCGCTGACCGAGGCTCGCGTCCTCTACGAGCTGGCGCACCGCGAGGGACTGGCGGCCGCCGACCTCGTGAAGGAGCTAGGCCTGGACGCCGGCTACGTAAGCCGCATCCTGAGGAAGTTCGAGCGACGGGGCTTCATCTCCCGTGAGACGTCAGGGCGCGATGCCCGCCGGGCACTCCTGACCCTGACGCCGGCGGGCCGGACCGCCTTCGAGCCGCTCGACCGCGGTTCGGAGGAGCAGGTTGCTTCTCTGCTCTCGGCGCTTGCGCCCGACCAGGTGGAGGCGCTCGTGGGTTCGATGGCGTGCATCGAGAGACTGATGGCGGAACCGGCAGCCGCCGAGCCCTACACTCTTCGACCGCATCGGATAGGGGACATCGGCTGGGTCGCCCGTCGCCAGGGCATGCTCTACGCCGAGGAGTACGGCTGGAGCGAGGAGTTCGAGGCCTTCGTGGCCGAGATAGGCGCGCACTTCGTCAGGAGTTTCGACTCCACCCGGGAGCGCTGCTGGATGGCCGAACGGAACGGCGCCATCGTCGGGTCCGCTTTCCTGGTGAAGGAGTCCGACGATACCGCCAAGCTCCGCATGCTCTACGTCGAGCCGTCGGCCCGAAGGCTCGGCATCGGCAGCCGGCTGGTAGACGAGTGCATCCGCTTCGCCCGGGAGAAGGGCTACCGGAAGCTGACGCTCTGGACGAACGACGTGCTCGTCTCGGCGCGTCGCATCTACCAGGCCGCCGGATTCAACCTCGTCAAGGAGGAGCAGCACCACTCCTTCGGCAAGGACCTCGTGGGGCAGTACTGGGAGTTGACGCTTTGACCGGCTCGTTACAGGCGGAAAAGAGGGCCGTGGGCAGTACGCCTCGACAGAGCGCGGCACGAATGTGTACAGTGTCGGGACCCGCGTCTCATCACGCAACGACAGGAGACAGGAGAGTGAACCATGTCGCTCACCCGTGAAATCAAGGACTTCGCCCTCGACCTCGGCTACAGCGGGGTCGGCATCACCACCGCCGAGCCGTTCACGCAGCACGCCGCGGACCTTGAATCTCGCCGCGAGGCGTACCGGTGGATAATCGACGGCAACTTCAGGATGCTCGACGGGACTACGCCGACGAACATCATGCCGTCGGCAAAGTCCATCATCTCCACCGTCTACGACTACGCCCGGGAGGACTTCCCGCCCGAACTCCTCGGCAAGCTGGGCCGTCTCTACCTCTCCAGGAGCTACAACCCTCCACGAAACCGCATCAACGGGTCGAGGCGCCATCTGTTCATGGAGTTCCTCGGAGGCAAAGGCATCCAGGTCATGGTCAGGCCCCAACTGAACGTATCAGACCGTCTGGCGGCTGCGCGCGCCGGTACCGTCACCTTCGGCCGGAATAACTTCGTTTACACGAAAGAGATGGGCTCATTCATCACGGTGACCTCGTTCGTCGTCGATGCGGAGTTGGAGTACGACGAGCCGACCATGGTGGCGCCGTGTCCCGAGAAATGCCATCTGTGTACTGATGCCTGTCCCACCGGGGCTCTCGAGCCCTTCAAGCTGAACCCCCGGAAGTGCATCGCCTTCAACACGTTCATGACCCAGGATGGCTATGCTCCGTCGCTCTCCGACCACATCCCGCCTGAGATACGCACCCGGATGGGCTCGTGGATACACGGTTGCGACCTGTGCCAGGAGGCCTGCCCCCGCAACCAGCCGCGGCTCAAAGCGAGGCGGCCGGTGAACGAGTTCCTGGTGCTCCTCGCTTCGAGATTCGACCTTCGCAAAGTGCTGCTGCTCACCGACGAGTACTACGAGTTGGTCATCAAGCCCGTGGCGTACAACTACCTGCGCCAGAAGAAGTACTTCCAGCGGAACGCCGCCATCGCGCTGGGCAACAGCGGGGACCGCTCGCACGTGCCGTTCCTGGCGGAAGCGCTCTCCGACCCCGAGCCGCTCGTTCGCGGCTATGCCGCCTGGGCGCTCGGCCGGCTCGGCGGCGCCGAAGCCCGCGCGGCCGTCGAAAAGGCGCTCGGCACGGAGTCTGACGAGCAGGCACGAGCCGAGATGCAACTCGCTCTCGCCGCCTGAACCTTCGCCAGCGCGGCGTTGTGCCCGTCAGGGAGGAGCACCGATGAAGAACGAGGTCAGGGCGGCGGTGGTTACCGCCCTTCTCACCAGTGCTATCGCTTTTGTCTTCACCAGCGTGCTACGCGCGTCGCAGAACGTGGTGCCGTTGTTCCTTGTCCCCGTGCTGCTCTATGCCGGCTATGCCGTCGCCACAGGCGGCTTCAAGCTCTGGCTGGCCGTCACGCTGGCGCTGTCGCTCGGGTTGGCCCTGCTCTACGCTGTGCCGTAGCGGGACAGTCGTTCAGCACCGCGCGCATCGTGACGAATGGCGCGAGACTGCAGTTGCGCCTCAGTCGACCGGCGCGTAGATCTCGATGAGGAGTTCCTCCGGCTTCACCGTGCGCGGGTCGTTCAGGGAGACCTCGCGAGGGAGCCCCGTTACCCGCAGACCCTTCTTCGCCAGCCACTCGAACAGGGCGCTGTAGGCGGAGCCACAGGCATCGTACGGCCCTTTGTGGACTATCTTCGCCATCCTGCCGCCGGGCAGCTCGTAGCACTTCACCCGTTCGCCGCTCGGCACAGGCTTTGCGATGGGGAAGGCCACGTCGATGACGGCAGTACCCTTGCGGTCGGCCCGCATCGCTGCCTCCCGGTCCGGTTCGTGCATCAGCGCTATGGGCATGCCGGCGAACTTCGCTTCGTGGTCCCTGGCGTACTGCACGATCTCGCCGATGACGGACGGCGTGTCAGCGTAGCGCCCTTTCTTCTGCAGCCCCAGCACGAGCCGGGTGGGGACGTCAACCAGTGTGACCTCATACACTTGCAGGTCTCCTCGCTGTGCGCTGGCTAGTCGACCGGCGCGTAGATCTCGGTGAGGATGTCCTCGGACTTCACTTCGCGCGGGTCGTTCAGGTACGCCTCACGCGTGGGGCCGGTCGCCTGGAGGCCCTTCTTCCCGAGCCACTCGAAGAGTGCGTTGTAGGTCACCTCACACGTCTCGTAGGGGCCCTTGTGGACCGCCTTCGCGAACTTCCCTCCGGGCAGCTCGTAGCACTGCACCGCATCGCTGCCCCTCACGGCCTTCGCGATGGGGAAAGCCACGTCGACGACCGCCGTGCCTTCCCGGTCCGCCTTCATGGCCGCCTCCTTGCCGAGCTCGTGCATGATGGCGACGGGCATGCCGGTGAGCTGTGCACCGTTGGCCATGGCGTAGTGCACGATCTCACCCAGCGCGACCGGGATCTCCGAGTAGTGGCCCCTCCTCTGAACTCCCAGCACGAGCTGGGTTGGAACATCCACCAGTGTGACTTCAGGCATTCGTACACCTCCGTGCCTCACCGCTCAGCCGGGAGCGGCGGTGGGCTCTACAGAATCTATGCCATGCCGTGGGACTGGAGTCAAGCCATCGACGTTCGGCTCTCACGCAACAGCGAGCGGCCGTCGGGCAAATGGTCCGGTTGCCTACTCGTACCTCGGCTTTCGAAGCGACTCCTCGTAGAAGCGCTCGATGCCCACTTCCCGCATGCGAGCTCCCCAGGCCCGCCAGCGCCTGTCCAGGCTCTCCGGGTAGTGGTTCTTCTCACACGGGAACTCCGCGCACTGGAAGCAGAAGTCGATGCCCTTTTCCTTGCAGCAGGAGAGCGCAACGCAGCTTTCAAAGCAGACAGCGCCGTCGCGGCAGCCGATGCACTCTCCTCCCGCGAGATGCTCCAGGATGGCCTTGAACGTGGGGTAGTCCTGCAGCACGGGCGCCTCCCCGTGTGCCAGCATCGGGGCAACCTTCTCGAAGCCCTCCAGTTCCTGTCTCAGTCCCGTAGCGAATCTCTTCGTGTTCCCCGCGCCGAAGTAGAGACAGCGCGAGCAGTCAAGCCCGCAGGGGGCCAGCCGTTCGACGACACCGGCGTAGTCCATCGTGTTCTCCCTATTCGTATCTCGGGCGCTGCCGGTACTCGTCGTAGAAGCGCTCGGCGCCCACTTCCTTCATGCGCGCGCCGAACTCCCGCCAGCGACGGTCCAGGCTGCCGGGGTAGTGGTTCTTCTCACACGGGAACTCGGCGCACTGGAAGCAGAAGTCGACGCCCTTCTCCTTGTGGCACGTCCGGGCGGCGCAGAACTCGAAGCAAGGGGCGCCCTGCCTGCAAGTGACGCACTCGCCGGCGGCGAAGTGGCTCAGGATGGCCTTGAACGTGTCATAGCCGGCGAGCACCG
>CAZVCS010000040.1:4505-14527 GCA_964625765.1 uncultured Dehalococcoidales bacterium
CCGGCGGCGAAGTGGCTCAGGATGGCCTTGAACGTGTCATAGCCGGCGAGCACCGGCGCGACTGCCTTGGCGTGGGCCGGGACCACCTTCTCGTAGTCCGTCAGGGCCTGCTTCAACTCCGCGGCATGCCGCTTGACGTCGCTCTTTCCGTAGTAGACGCAGCGCGAGCAGTCCAGCCCGCAGGGAGCAAGCCGTTCGACGACTCCAGCATAGTCCATGTTGTCCTCCCTCCTTCCGGGGCCGCGAGACGCGGCACCGTGACATGGTGCGCCCGCGCGAGAGCGGGGTCAATGGGAGGAGGTTTGGAAGAAGGATTCGAGGGGAGGATTCTCGAGGGGCCGGTCCCACCCGGGCCGCTCCCCGGAGCCCTTCGCGGGGCGAAGGGGCGGGGTGGCGGGACCAGTGTTGGAAGGTTGGACGCTACCGGGCTATGCCGGCGAGCATCTCACCGACCATGAGCGAGCAGCCGACCGTCTCAGACGTGAAGCTGGCGGCATCGTTCAGGTCGTACAGGTCCCGGCCGAGTCGGGCGATGAGGCCGCGGTCCCGGGCAGGCTGCCCCTGAGCCGAGACTACGGCCCTGCGATTGCCATCCGTCGTGGTCACCCTGATTGCTGGAGTCATTCTTGTTCCTTTCTTCCTTTCTCAGACGCTTTCCGCGTCGTTCTCATCCTATGGCGTGGTCGTGAAGACGCCGTGAAGGCGTGGTTAAGTCCGGGTTAAGCTTTGTCATCTCCCGCCGGTTGCAGGACGGCGCTCAGCCGCGCGCAACAGCGTTGTTTCTGCAGATTCGGTGGAAAGAGTCGCGGCAGAGACGAGGTTCTTTCGAGCGGGCTGAACCAGTGCTACCGGGTCGCTTCCCTTGCGGACAACCTCCACACGGTACTCATCACGTACCAGCCGCCAATGCTAGGGCACGTTGCCTGTGAGCGAGCAAGGAGTTCCCTTAGAAATCCCTTTGCATCGAAGCAACCGGCTGGCTCCTGAGTGGACTCAGCGCAACCGAGGCAGGCAGCATGGCCGGGCTGACCGCCGCCTGCCTCCGAGTCCTGCCGGGTGTCCGCAGCTAGATCTGGCCGAGCTCCTCGAGCAGCTTCACGACGCGGAGCGATTCGGCCATGCCCATCGTACCGCCGATGGCCACGGCGACGCCGGTCGCCTCGAGTATCTCCTGCGGGGTCGCGCCGGCTTCGAGCGAGCGCATGGTCTGGCCGAGGATGCAGTTGGTGCAGCCCCTGCCGAGCGCAACGCCGAGCGCGATGAGCCGCTTCTGCTTTGCCGACAGCGCGCCGTCGGCATAGGCTTTCTCGCCGACCTTCAGCTCGGCGGCGAGCGTCTCCGGCAGCACCTTCTTGTACTTCTCCAGCAGCCTCAGCCTTTCCTGATTGAGTTCCACCTGCTTGTCCATGTTCCTATCTCCTTTCCCTCACTCGAAATCTACGCCCGTGGCATCGGGCCGCTACTCGACCAGCGCGGACACAGTGCCGATACGGTCGAATGTGGCCCGGAAGAACGACCCAGCCTTGACCTCCTGGGCGGGAACGAGGCTGCCGGACATGACGAACTCACCGCGCTTCAGGCCGATTCCGTACTGCGCCAGCTTGTTCGCCAGCCAGGCCACCGATTCCGCCGGGTTGCCGAGTACGGCGGCGCCGGCGCCCGTGCTCACTACGCTGCCGTTGCGCTCGAACACCATGCCGACGAGCCTCAGATCGATGTCCTGCACCGGCGTCAGCCTGCCGCCAAGGACGAAGACTCCCGCGGACGCGTCGTCCGAGATTGAGTCCTTGATGTTCGCCGTCCACGTGCGGTAACGGCTGTCCACGACCTCGAGCGCCGGCAGCACTCCTGCCGTGGCGGCGAGCACCTTCGCGGCGTTGACGCCCGGCCCGGCGAGGTCATCCCTCAGCAGGAAGGCAATCTCCGGCTCTATCTTCGGCAGGATGAGCCGGCTCATGGGGATGGGCTGCCCCTCGCGGACGACCATCGTGTCATCGATCATGCCGTAGTCCGGCTCGGTCATGTTGAACTGGAGTTGCATCGCCCGGCTGGTGAAACCTATCTTCTTGCCGACGATGACGACGCCCTCCTTCGTCTTGATGTCGTACGTCTTGAGCTGGATGGCGTACGCATCCTCGTAGGAGACGTCGCCGAAGCGCTCGCTGAGCGGGGCGATGGGCGTGTGCGTCCGCCACGCGTCGACAAGTTCCCGCGCCATCTGCTCTATCTGTCTGTCGGTCAGAGACATCGGACCTCCTTGCGTAAGTGCCGCTCCATTCCGGCTCTTGCCGGTTTCGGCATCGTCCATCGTCGGGTCACGCCCCGGCGTCACACGGGCGCGTTGCAGGCACGGCGACATGAGCGGGCTGCGGCTCCGCGACTGCGCGCACGGAACCCCTGCACACGGCCAGCGCCACGCAACCGATGAGCGCCCCGGCCAGCATCACCTCGGGAAAGGCATGACGCCCGAGCACCACGCCGAGCCAGCTCGTCACCAGCGTGCCGGCCATCGCGCCGCTCATCTGCGTGAAGCCGAGCAGCGCCGACGCCGCGCCAGCGGAGGCGCCGAACGGCCGGATGGCCTCGGCGCTTGTCACCGGGACAACGATACCCAGGGCCGTGGCATGGATGAACATGCCCAGGGTCAACTCGGCTGCGCCGAGAATCCCCAGCCGATACAGGCTGAAGATGAGGACAGCGGAGAGCAGCGCCACTCCGATGCCGAGGCCGACCGTCAAAGCGGCGCGCGGGCCGCGCAGCATCCGGCGGGAGAGCCTGAGCCCCACAAGGAAGCCACACACCGCGAGCGGCGGCAGAACGCCGAACTCCCGCGGACTCAGGCCGACGACGTTGATGGTGTAGGCGGGCCCGGCAGCGAAGAACGCGAACAGCCCGATGAACGGGACCGTAGAGAGGAGTGCGAAGCTGGCGAAGCGGGTCGACCTGGCGATGGGCGTGTACGTGCGGGCCAGTCGCCGCGGGTCGAACGGAACCTTCGAGCCGAGCGTCTCCGGCAGGAACCGGAGGATGCTGGCGAGGATGGCCAGACCGAATCCGACCGGGATGGCGAAGTTGGTGCGCCAGCCGAGGAGGTCGTTCGCAAAGCCGCCGATCGCCGGCATCATGCCTGGGGCCAGGGCGAACGCCAGCGCGATGTCGCCGATGACACGCGTGAGTTGCGTGCCTTCGAACAGGTCGCGCGCCACCGCCCGGGACACGGTGTAGCCCGCCGAGGCGCCGACCCCCTGGAGGAACCGCCCGAGGAACAGGGCGGCAGGATGCCAGGAGAGCGCTCCGAGCAGGCTCCCGATGATGAACAGTCCCATGCCGGCAGCCAGTGTGACCCGACGACCTCGACTGTCGGCTATCGGGCCGGCCACCAGTTGGAAGAGCGCGAACGGCGCCAGGTAGGCGACTATCGTCAGCTGCACGGTGCTCTCGGCAACGCCGAGAGAGCGTGACAGCTCGGGGATGGATGGGAGGTAGATGGTAGTCGAGACCTGGCCGATGGCCGCGCCTGCGGCCCGCACCAGCCGCACCGGTCGGGCCACCGCCCCCCCGGCGACCGGGGCGGCGAGGCCGTCCGTCAGGGGTTCAGCACTGCGGACAGTCACGTATCGATTCCTTTCTCTCTCAATCAGTCTGGTGGCGGCGTCGGCGCAGTGGCAGACACTCATGGACCGGGAAGAATCTGGCGAGTCACGGCCGCGTCACCATCAGTCGCCGTATCTGCTCCATGGCGGTCGTGAGGCACTGCTCATCCATCGCCCGGCTCGCCTGCAGCGCGCCCTGAAGCGTGCACATCAGCACCAGCGCCTGGTCGCGAGGTTCTCCGGGAAAGGCGAAGACGCCCTTGCTTCGACCGTCTGCGAGCAGCGCCTCCCACCAGCCCAGTATCGTCGAGACGAACAGCTTCGTCTCGGCCTGCAGTGATTCGGGCAGCGTTGCGTAGTCGGTCTCCAGCGAGCCGCCGAGGCAGACACGCCGTCCGCGCTCGAGATGCCGCAGGTACCGCCGGAAGAAGGCATCGAGTCGCTCAGCAGGACCGGCGCCGGTCTCCTCCAGGCGGTGAGCCCAGTCGAGGAAGCGCTCGCGCGAGCGACGAACCACAGCGACGCCGAGGTCGGACTTCCCCGGGAAGTGGTAGTGCACGGCCGCGTTGCGTATGCCGAGGTCGGACGAGATGTCACTGTAGCTGAAAGCGCAGTAGCCGCGGTCGAGCATCAGGTCCTCGGCCAGGTCCAGGATGGCTGTGCGCGTGTCCTTCGTTGCGGTTTCGGGCATGAGCGGCGTCCTTACTTACTAGATGGTAAGAGACCTGCGACGCCGTTGTCAAGTCGACGTGCCATTGCATCCACAATCGTATCGTACTGGAGCCGTTCTACTTCAGGAACGGGAGCATGCCCCTGCATTCAGGTCCCGCAGCGGGTCCGCTTGCGACGACAGGCCCGTTCTGCAACGATACCAACCGGGGACCGCGTGGAAACGGCAGTTGTCGCCTTCGCCATCATGGCCGCAGCGTCGGCCGTCATCATCGCCGTCGCCGTGCTCGTCGTCCTCTCCAGGCACAAGGGCCGGCCGCTGGCGGTCCTCCGGCCATGGTCGACCGCCGGCTTCAAGTGGCTGCTCCTCGGCGTCGCCGGCACGATTGTCTTCGCGCTGCTTGGACAATCCGTCGTCCTGCCGCTGCTCGTGGCCCTGGGTGGGCTGATTGCGGTGGTTGTCGGCGTCTACCGGCAGTGGCGGAACCGTCCGTAAGACGGGCGCCTTGCATGCCGACCGGGAGCATGAGCGGCTGCCCGGCTTCAACGCTTCGCGTCGGGGGAGCCCTCAAGCTCGAGCAGCTTCTTCTTGCGCTCGATGCCCCAGCGATAGCCGGCGAAGCCGGGTCCTTTCGGGACGACGCGATGGCACGGCACGACGAGCGCCACGGGATTCGTGGCGCAGGCGCGTGCCACCGCCCTGGTGGCGGTCGGCTGGCCCAGCGCCTCTGCGACCTGGCTGTAGTGCATCGTCTCGCCAACTGGTATCCGGCGGAGGAACTCCCAGACGCGGCGCTGGAATGCCGTCGCGCGAACGTCGTACGGCAGTTGCGGCCACGGTGCGTGCCCCGCAAGGTAGGCCGCCAGCAACTGAGTCCAGCCGCCGAGCGGCTCCCCGCCGGCGGTCAACTCGGCTGCGGAGAACTCCTGCCGCAGCTCTGCCTCGAGCGCCGCGGAGTCGTCCCCGAGCTTCACCGCGCTGATACCCTTAACCGTCGCGGCCACGAGCAGCCAGCCCATCGGCGTTTCCAGCGTGGTGTATTCGACGCGGAGCCCCTTGCCGTGCTCCCGATAGGACTTCGGAGTCATCCCCAGGCGGCCGTTCGCTCCTTCGTAGGCGCGGCTTCCGGAGCCGTAGCCCGAGGCGAACGTCGCGTCCAGGATGTCTGCGCCGTCCCGCAGTGCTCGCTTGAAGCGCCCGATTCGGTGACTGTCGGCATAGCCCTTGGGCGTCACGCCCAGAGCCTCACGAAAGAGCCGGGTGACAGCGCGTTCACTCATGCCCGCAAGATGGGCGACCTCGCGCAGCGAGAGCGGATGGCCGGACTCCTCGATGGCCCGGCACAGCCGCACGACGGTCTCAACGGCTTCCGAGCGCTGGTCCGGCGAGTCCGGCCGGCAGCGCCGGCACGGCCGGAAGCCGGCCTCCGCCAGCGACCGCGGCGAGAATGCGAAGACGACGTTCTCGCGCTTCGGCAAGGGACTCGGGCATCCCGGGCGGCAGTACACCCGGGTCGTCTTCACTCCGTAGTAGAAGATGCCGTCGCAGGTCGCGTCGCGATTCGCCACGGCGCTCCACAGCGCTTCCTCGCGCAGGTCCTTCATCTCATGCCTCCTCCGGGCCGCGAATGCCGGCCGGCGAGTGTTCAGATGCCCCGGCGCGGCGCATGCGTCTCATCCAGCGGCCGTCGATGATGCTCAATCCCAGCACGATGAACAGCATGCCGGCGACCGAGGTCGCGTAGAGCGGTTCATCCAGGAAGGCTGCTCCGAGGATGTGCGCACTCACCGGCATGAGCAGCGTCACCAGGAGCAGGTTTGTGGCCCCCGCCGAACGCAGCACGCTGAAGTAGAGCACGTATGCCAGCACGGTGCTCAGCAGCACGAGGCCGGAGATTGCGCCCCACGCCGCCGGCTCGGGCGCGAGCGTCCACGGCCGGTCGACGGCCATCGCTATCGGGAACAACACTACTGACGAACACGTCAGCATGCCGGTGGCCGTCTGCAGCGGTGACAGCTCTCCGAAGCGCTTGCCGAAGATGCCCGCCAGCGCCAGCGACATCGAAGCGGTGAGTCCGGCTATCTGGCCGAGGCCCCGCATGGAGACCCCGCTGACCAGCTCCGGCCGCAGCAGCACGTACGCGCCGAAGAGGCCGATGAGCACGCCGACCGCCTTGCGCGCGGTCAATTTCTCGTCCTTCGTCAGGAAGTGCGCCAGGACGACCGTGAAGCAGGAGGTCATCGCATTCATGATGGAGGCGATGCCTCCCTCCACCTGCGTCTGCTCCCAGGTGATGAGGCTGAACGGCACCACGTTGTTGCAGAGGCCCATCAGCAGGAACGCTCCCCAGATGCCCCGGTCGCGCGGCATGCCGAGTCCTGCCGCAGGCAGCAGCAGCCAGAACACGGCGGCCGCCAGAGACACCCGCAGGAACACCACCGTGAACTCGGGGAAGCTCCTGAGGGAGAGGGACACAAACAGGAAGGTCCCGCCCCAGAGTAGGGAGAGCGCCACGAGCCGGAGCCAGTCGAGGTTCGTCATGTGTCGGGCTGCCGCGGAATGTCTTCCGCCAGACACACGAATCGTAGCAGCAGTGCGACCCGGCTTCTATCCGTTTCCGGTCACCACTCTGCCGCTGCCTCCGCCCGGGCCGCGCAGGCGCCGCAGCAGCCGCCCGTCCATGATGGTGAGTCCGACAACGATGACGACCATGCCGATGACCGACGTCGTGTATATCGTCTCGCCGAGGACCGCCGCCCCCAGGATGTGAGCGAAGACGGGCGAGAGCAGTGTTGCCAGCATCAGGTTGGTCGCACCCGCCGATGGCAGGATGCGAAAGTACAACAGGTAGGCCGCGACGGTGAGGAGGCCCAGCACGACCACCGCGCCGAGAGCCGTTCCGTCCGGCCGAACGCCCCAGGGCCGGTCGACCATGAGGGCGACCGGCAGCTCCCACAGCGCTGCGCACGTGAGCATGCCGGTGGCGGCAACCAGCGGCGGCAGGTTCCTGAAGCGTTTGCCGTAGATGCCGGCGATGGCGTGGGCAAACGAGGCAGTCAAGCCGGCTATCTGCCCCAGGCTGCGCATGGAGAGGCCTCCCTCGAGGTCGGGCGACATCAGCGTGTAGGCACCGAGGAAGCCTACGAGCACTCCCACTCCCTTGCGGATGCTTGCCTTCTCGTCCTTCGTCAGGAAATGGGCTAGTACCACGACGAAGCACGGCGTCATTGCGTTCAGAACAGATGCGATGCCGCCCTCCACCTGCGTCTGTTCCCAGGTGATGAGGGTGAACGGGATGACGTTCGTGATGAGGCCGCTGATGAGGAACTCCCCCCAGAGCCCGCGGTCCCGCGGCATGCGCGTCTGCGTTGCAAGGATGAGCAACCAGAAACCGGCCGCGGCGAAGGCAAGGCGCAAGAAGACGAGTGTGAACCCTGGGATGCTCCGCAGAGCGAGCGAGTTGAACAGGAAGACGCTCCCCCAGACGATGGAGAGTGCGATGAGGCGGAGCCAGTCGGAGGTCTTCATGCCGGCCATTCCTGAGCGTACACCACCCGGTCGCCCGGTGCCTGCATGGTGCGACGCCGAACAACGTGATTTCCTCCCGTTTCCGGTCGTCATATCCGCGGAGCTGGAGCGGTCCGTTCTGCTAGTATTAGCGCCGGAGGCTGGATGGATCGAATCACACTGGCGGCACTTGCGGGAGGACTGCTCCTTATCGGCGGCGTGCTGGTGTTCCGACGCGCCGGCGCGGACTACGCTCGCCACGGCAGACTCACGAAGTCGTCCAGCTTGCTCCAGCTCCTCCTCTTCGCGCTGCACGCGGCGTCGTCACTCGTGTTCCTGGACTCCGACTTTGACGCCATCGACACGGGCAATCCGCTGTTCGGACTCGCTTTGTTGCTCATCGCGGGGGGCCTCATCATCCTGCTCACGACGGTTGGGCGCTTCGGCATGCGCCGCGCGGCGGGCGACGAGGTGGGCTCGCTGACGTGCTCCGGCATGTACCGCCGCACACGGAATCCGCAGGTCATCTCCTACGGCGTCGCCGTCCTCGGGTACGCGCTGCTCTGGCCTTCGTGGACCGGCATCTTCTGGCTGTTCCTGTACTTCGTGCTCGCCCACCGCATGGTGACGACCGAGGAATCGCACCTGAAAGCGGTCTACGGCAAGGAGTACGTCGACTACTGTCAGTTGACGCCGCGGTACTTCGACCTGCCCGGGACGAAGAAGTAGGCGGGCAATTCCGCCACTGGCGCCAGGCGGCAACCGGGTAGCTGGCTGTTTGGTCGTTGGCGCGGAGCGTCCCATCCGCGGGGAGAGGTCGTTCGTCAGGAGGCGCTCTGGCCCTTCAGCTCGTCCGGAACGGGATGCGCCACGATGAACTCCGTGAGCAGCCGGTCGACCTCTTCGAACGCCAGGCTCGTCTGCACGTATTCCTCTGCCGCCGCATTGGAGAGCGTCGTCTCGCCGGCCAACAGCATCTCACGGAGGAGCTTGGCGAACGCAGCGGCGTGGTTGAGCGCATTGACCGAGGCATCCTGGAACGGTTGCAGTCGTTCCGTGGGTTCGAGTGTCGCGATGTCCGCGTCAGCAAGCTCAATGCGGTTCAGCAGCGTAGCTACCGAGGCCTTCCAGTACTCGTCCTCAAGGTCCGGGGTGCTGAAGAGCGTCTCAAGCAGGGCGATATCGTCCCTGACGGTCTGCAGGTGGTTGAGCGCGAACTCCAGGTACGCTTTCTCAACGCCGGTCATCGGCGTGGTATCGGCAGCGGGCACGGAATCAGGAGGCGATTCGACCGGAGTGCAGCCGGCGCCGCCGGTCAGTGCAAGCAGGACACAAACAAGGCCAGCGGCTATCTTCACAGCGAGGACCTCCGGAGGGGTTCCTTAGGGTGAGATACGGACACATCGGCGCACTGTAGCGCCGGTGCGGGCGTCGAGTCAAGTTGCACGATTCGACTCGGGCACGCGGTCCGAACTGCAGTGACCCGTCGCCGTCTCCCGGCGAAAGCGACGACGGGGGCGCGTTGGTGCGTGAGGGGTCACGTTCCCGGGCGGAGCGATGCGCGTCCTTCGGACCTGGCGAGCCGGAACGCCTCCTGGTTGACTGCTCCGGTGTCCGGAATCTCGTGTTGCCGTGCAGAACGGACCACACGTCCGGAGACGTCGTCCGCTCGACGCCGCTGCCACGGTAAGGTATTCTGAGCGTGGGCGGCACACAGGCGGTCGTCCGCTGGAAGAGGAACCCTGCGTGAACCCGTTCGTGACGAGTCTGTGGGAATCGCGGTGAGAAACGTGGGAGACCCTACTGCGCGAAGGAGGTGATGCGAATGGCCATCGAATGGTACCGGGACTTGAGTGTTACGATTTTGGGTTTTGGAGCCACGGCTGTACTCTTTATCCTGATGATTGTTGCGCTGCGGCTGCAGCGCAGCGCGAATCAGGTACTGAAGGAGCTGAAGGCGGCATCGATCATCGCTCGTGAATCCGCCGAGATAGTGCGCGACGGCGTGGAGCCACTTGCTTCGCTGGCAGGGTTCGTCAAGGCAGTGAGCCACAAGTCCGACCGAAGCAGCACGCGCGATGAGAAGCGCAGGAGGTGAGGAGAGGACAGGAATGGAACACAGAGCGACTACGGTCTACAAGACTGCTCTGCTCGCAGGCGCCATTGTGGGCGGCACGCTCGGCCTGCTCTACGCGCCCCGCAAGGGCTCGGAGATGAGACGGATACTGTGCGGAAAGGTGGAATCCGTGCGG
>CAZVCS010000040.1:14537-17899 GCA_964625765.1 uncultured Dehalococcoidales bacterium
GCGGATTCCGCTGGCCGATACTGAACAGAGGCACGCCCGAAAGCTGGCGGCACTGCATATGGAGACAAAGGGGGAAGAGATGCACAACAAACTCGTGACGATGGGATTCGTTACCGGAGCGCTCATCGGTGGTATCGTTGGTCTGCTCTACGCGCCACGGCCGGGCAAGGAGACGCGCGACATGCTGAAGAGCAAGGCCGAGTACACTGCCGAGGAGGCGAAGGTCCTCGCGGTGCATGCCAAGGAGATAGCTCTCGAAAAGGCCCGCCAGGCTCGGGCTGCCGCCGCCGCCGCGACGCGCGCTGCTGAGCGACATGAGGCAGAGGCCGCGGCCGCAGAGGAAACCCAGGGCTAGACTCCCCTACTTCACTTCGCATCGAGTATCCAGGCCTCATCCGCCTGCCCGTGGCAGGGCGGCGGGTGAGGCTGTCCCTTTGCACAGGCGCGGAAGGCAGTGCAGACGTTGGATCTCTTCAGCACGTTCGTGAGACGGCACTACAGGGCCATTGCCCTGGTGGCAGTCCTCGTTGTGTTGGCTGTAGTCCTCTGGATGATGCGCGGCATCCTGCTGCCCTTCGTGCTCGGCTTCATCGTGGCATGGTTCCTTCAACCTGCCATCGACAGGCTGCAGATGCGTCTGCCCCATGCGGACAGGCACCCCAGGCTCAAGCGGATATGCATCATCGTCGCCATCTACATCGTCTCGGCCGGACTGATTGCCCTCGCCGTCTTCTACGTCATCACCGTGCCGGGCAAGTCCCTGGCATATCTCTTGATGCAGGCGCCGGAGCTGATTCCGGAGGCGATGGCCACGCTCGACGAGCGGCTCCACACTTTCATGATGTCGCTGCCTCCCTCGATGCAGCAGCAGCTGGGCGACTTCCTGTCGCAGGTAGGCTCGAAAGGCGGGGAGGCGGTCGGCAACTTCGTTGCCGAGGAGATCGCACGTATCAGGAGCTCCTCGGACATGATAGTCGGATTTGTGGCGCTGCCGGTCTTCCTCTTCTACCTGCTGAGGGACTGGGAGCTGTTGCGGCACAAGTTCTACCACGTGCTGCCGAAATGGGCGCTCGTGCCGGTGCGTCGGACGGCCTCGGTCGTGCGGAACGTGACGGGTCGCTACCTTCGAGGTCAGCTCGTGCTCGGGCTCGCGGTTGGCAGCGCCGTGTTCCTGCTTCTGGCGGTGGCCGGCGTGACCTATGCCGCTCCGCTGGCGGTGCTCGCGGGCATGGCGGAGTTCGTGCCCATCGTCGGCCCGTGGCTTGCGGGCACACTCGGCGTGGTGGTGGTGCTGGCGACGTCTCCGGCCAAGGCGCTGTGGGTGGCGCTGGGCTATATCGTGATTCAGCTTCTCCAGAACAACCTGCTTTCCCCGAGAGTCCAGGGACAGCAGATGGGCATCCACCCCGCCATCGTCATCGTGCTGACTATGGGCGCCGGCTACGTGTTCGGCGTTCTGGGGTTCCTCATCATCCTGCCGGTCACCATGACGGTCGTCGAGCTGGTCAAGCAAGCGAGGGCTCGCGGCCGCGACGAGTCGCCGGGTCCCGATTCAATCCCCTATTGACGGCCGTGCGCCGGCTTGGGCGCCGCCGGGTGAACCGGCGAGCGTGACGCCTACAGCAGCCGGGTGGTGCCGGTGGGGCGGGGAACCTTCACAACCAGGAAGCGCAGCGGAGCATCGCTCTCGTTGTACCAGCAGTGAACGATGTTCGCCGGACTGTCGATGAGCGTGTCCGGCCCCACCGTCTTCTTCTCCTCGCCAATCTCCACCACCCCTGTCCCTTCGAGCACGTAGAAGAAGACGTCGACCGGCGTTATGTGACGCTTCAGCGATTCACCGGGCTCGAGCGTGATGTGGATAACCTGCGCGTGCTCGGTGTCGTAGAGCTTGCGCGTCGCTACGCGGTGAGGGTTCTCAGTTATCGGAGCTCTCTTCGCGTCTGTGATCTTCATGTTGCATACCTTTGCCGGGGCGCACCGGCCGTGCGGGCGGTGCGCCCCGGCGTCATTTCTCAATACCCGGTCGCTACTTCCCGGCCATCATCGCCGCAACGTCGCTCTCCACCGTGGTGATGGGCTTGATGTCGAACTTCTCCACCAGCACCTTCGCCACGTTCGGAGAGAGGAATCCCGGCAGTGTCGGGCCGAGGCGTATGCCCTTCACCCCGAGGTACAGCAGCGCAAGCAGGACGGCCACGGCC
Organism: uncultured Dehalococcoidales bacterium; assembly: GCA_964625765.1. GTDB lineage: Bacteria > Chloroflexota > Dehalococcoidia > GIF9 > AB-539-J10 > SKVJ01. The sequence goes on from CAZVCS010000040.1 coordinate 16,742, forward strand.
TTCTGCTCGTACCAGGCGATGTCGAATGAGAGCGGCAACTGGTTGAGGTCGGAGAGGCCGAACGCCTCCTTCAGCTTCAGGGCGATGACCGCCAGCGAGTACGAGTCGTTGCATTGCCCCGCGTCGAGCACGCGCGGGATGCCGCCGATGTCGCCCAGCGCCAGCTTGTTGTACCGGTACTTGGCGCATCCGGCGGTCAGGATGACGGCGTCTTTCGGAAGAGCCTGAGCGACCTGCGTGAAGTACTCCCTCGATGGGAACCGGCCGTCACAACCGGCCATGACCACGAATCGCTTGATGGCGCCGGACTTCACCGCAGCCACCACCTTGTCCGCCAGCGCGAGCACCTGGTTGTGTGCGAAGCCGCCGACGATGGCGCCGGTCTCGAGCTGCACCGGCGGCGGGCACGCCTTCGCCAGCTTGACGAGAGCGGAGAAGTCCTTCTTCCCGCCGCTGGGCCGGTCGGGGATGTGGGTTGCGCCCGGGTAGCCGGCCATGCCGGTGGTGAACAGCCGCTTCAGGTACGTATTCTCTTTCTTAAGCGGGACGAGGCAGTTGGTCGTCAGCAGGATGGGGCCGTTGAACGACTCGAACTCCTGGTTCTGATGCCACCACGAGCCACCGTAGTTGCCGGCCAGGTGCTTGAACTTCTTGAACGCCGGGTAGTAGTTGGCCGGCAGCATCTCTCCATGCGTGTAGACGTCCACGCCGGCGCCCTCGGTCTGCTCCAGCAGCTCCTGCATGTCCTTCAGGTCGTGACCGCTGATGAGGATGCCCGGGTTGCCCCGTACGCCGATGCTGACCTGCGTGATCTCGGGGTTGCCGTACGTTGACGTGTTGGCCTTGTCCAGCAGAGCCATGGTCGCCACGGCCTTCTCACCAGCCTTCAGCACCAGTCCGACCATCTGGTCGACCGTCAGGTCTTTCGTGGTCGAGGCCAGGGCCTCCATCATGAAGTCGTAGACACCATCGTCGTCGTAGCCGAGCACGGCAGCGTGCTCGGCGTAGGCGGCGATGCCCTTGAGTCCGATGACGAGCAGCTCCCTGAGTGAGCGGACGTCCTCGTTCGCGGTCGAGAGGATGCCGACGAACTTCGCCTTCTCGGCGAAGGCGGCCGGGTCGTCAGCGGTCCATGTCGCCGCCTCCGGAAGCGCTCCC
>CAZVCS010000041.1:0-1643 GCA_964625765.1 uncultured Dehalococcoidales bacterium
AACCTGGCGGACGTGCGCCTGAGAGACATGATTGCCGATGGCACCATCCTCATCGACACCGAGGGCTCGGTGGTCGGGCAGGTGAACGGCCTCAGTGTGTACAGCCTGGGTGACATCGTTTTCGGCAAGCCATCGCGCATCACCTGTCGCACCTTCCTGGGCAGGGATGGGGTCGTCAACATCGAGCGCGAGTCGAACCTGAGCGGCAGTTCCCACGATAAGGGCGTGCTCATCATGGGAGGCTACCTCGGCTGGAAGTATGCGCAGGACGCGCCGCTGTCGCTCTCGGCGACCCTCTGCTTCGAGCAGTCGTACGGTGGAGTGGATGGGGACAGCGCCTCGTGCGCCGAGCTGTACGTGTTGCTCTCAAGCCTTGCTGATGCGCCGCTGCGACAGGACATAGCCGTGACCGGCTCCGTCAACCAGCGCGGCGAGGTTCAGCCCATCGGCGGCGTGAACCAGAAGATAGAAGGCTTCTTTCAGGTCTGTCAGGCCAAGGGGCTTACCGGCACGCAGGGCGTCATGATTCCCCGCCGCAACCTCCAGAACCTCTCGCTTCGGGAGGAGGTCGTCCAGGCGGTTCGGGAAGGGAAGTTCCACGTCTATGCCGTGGACAGCGTCGACGAGGGTATCGAGCTACTGAGCGGTGTGCCGGCGGGACGCATGCGCAAAGACGGGACGTACCCATCCCGCTCGTTGAACGGGCGCGTTGTCGCTCGCCTGCAGACCATGGCCGGCAGACTGAAGGAGTTCCAGTCGGCCGGGTCCGACGGCTCCCGCCAGGGGGCGGCGGGCTGTGGCGGCGCCTGTGACGCTTCCAGGCGCTGAGCGGCGACGGCTTGCGCGGGCTCGTGAGAACTAGCGTGACGCGTCGGTTGCCGGTGCTGCTGGCGGGCGTGGCCGCCATCTCCTGTGCGGCTGTGCTGGTTCGTCTTGCTGGCGCGCCCCCGCTGATCGTGGCCGCCGGCCGGCTTGGCATCGCCTCCGCGGTGCTGCTTCCGCTCTGCCTGGCGTTGGCGCGACGAGAGCTTGCAGCCCTGTTGCGTTCTCGCTGGCGCCCCGTGCTGTTGGCGGGGGCGCTGCTCGCCACTCACTTCGCGCTGTGGATCGCCTCGCTCTCATATACCACCGTGGCCAGCTCAGTCGTTCTCGTCACGACTACCCCGTTCATCGTTGCGCTGGCGTCGTATTTCTTCTTCGGTGAACGGCTCAGGCGTGCGACGTTCGCTGGCATGGGCATCTGCCTCGCCGGGGCGGCCCTCATCGGCTATGTGGGCTGGCAAGAGGGTGGGACGGCCATGTCAGGGAATGCGCTGGCCTTCTGCGGCGCGCTGGCCATGGCCGGCTATCTGCTGGTCGGCAGGCGGCTGCGGCGCGACACGGGCCTGCTGCCGTACTCAACCGCCGTGTTCACTGCTGCCGGGGCACTGCTCGCCATTGCGGTTCTGGCCACGGGGACGAGCATCGGGGGCTATGCGCGGCACACGTGGACAGCGATAGTCGCACTTGCGCTTGTGCCGCAGCTCGTTGGCCACATGTCGCTCAACTGGGCGCTGCGCTTCATGCCGGCCACGATGGTCACCGTCGCGATCCTGGGCGAGCCGGTCGGCGCCTCCATCCTCGCCGTGGTCGTGCTGCATGAG
>CAZVCS010000041.1:1653-17727 GCA_964625765.1 uncultured Dehalococcoidales bacterium
GCTGATCCTCGCGGGGATAGCCATCGCGTTCCTGCGCGGCGGCGCGGCCAGATGAAGCGCCCCCGGCTGCGGCTCAGGCATGGGTGAGAGAGCGCTGTCCTAGAATCGCATGACGGGAGCCACCGATTCGAGCGTCCCGGTGTTGACAGAACCGTCCTCGAACTCGACCGCCACGGGAGCCATCGTCCGGGCGTCCGTTGCCGTGACGGCGGTCACCGCCAGCGGCGTCGGCTTCACCAGGATGTGGTCGACCCGGAACCTGAGCAGCACAATCGCCCCTGAGCCGGAGAAGCCGGTCACGTCCGAGATGGCAAGGGTCATCTTCCCCGGCGTCTCGAGGTTGGACTGCACGGCGGCAGCTGCCGAGATCGGGCCGTTCGACGCCCCGAGTGCGGTCAGCGTGGCGGCATCGTACTCGATAGTCATCTCGAGTCGTCCGACCTCGTCAGCGTCCGCCACGAGCACCGGCACGTACAGCTCTCCCTTCCCGAGGGGGCTGCTCTCGCCGCCGGGAGCCCTGGCGCCCGAGATGAGCGTCGCGCCCAGCACGACGAGCGTGAGCACGGCCACGACGACCGAGCTGACGACTATCGCCTTCCGAGAGTCCGTCTTCTTCGATTCCCTGAACAGCGCAATGAGCCGCTCCGGCACAGAGGCTCCCGGCCAGTCAATGCCGGTTATCTGTGTGTAGCGACGCAGCGCCGGGTCCTGCATGATGTCGGCGGTTCCCCTGTCGCGGCCTGGCACAATCGACTCCACAGCGGGAATATCGTCCGGCGACTGGGCAGAGACACCCTTGTCCATCCGCGCCAGCCGCTCCTCAAGCTTCGCGAGCCGTTCGCGCAGCCGCGACGCCTCCTTGCCCGCGGTGCCGGCTGCTGCCGGTGATGCCGGGGCGGAGAGTTGCTGCACTAGCGAGCTCCTCTCAGCCTCAGCCTTCTCTTTCTCTGAGACCAGCTTCGCCCGAAGCACCTCGACCTCGCGGTCCTTCTCGGCGATGTCTTCCTGCTGCCTTCGTATCTCGGCGGCCACCGTCTTTGGCTGCCGGGCGGCGCGTTTGGTGTCGCCTTCAAGGTCACGCAGCTTTGCGCGGGCGTCGTCACGAACCACCAGTGCATCCCTGAGTCGTGTGACTGTGTCCAATCCGGTCACCATCCCTGTGTCGAGAAGTTGAAACTCAGTATTGTACCCGACTACACTGAAGATAGTGCTGCGGGAAGAGGCATACTGTCGCCTTGGTTCCGTGTCATAGATGGGCGGGCGGATGATCAGGCCTGTAGTCTCGCTGGTTGTTCTGTGCTCGGTGCTGGCCGCGCTGGCGGTTCCGGTCGGCTCCATTGCCGCGGACGACAAGCCGGACGACCCCAACGAGTACCTCAACGATGCGGAGGAAGCGTACATCGCGAAGCTGAACGGGGCGTATGGCGCTGCGCGCGCCGCTCTCGATGTACTCAGCGGTCAGATCGACAGTGCGGTCGGCAGCGCCTTGTTCGGCGGGGGGCCCGGCCCTGCTGAAATGGTCGGGAAGGTGGCTACCTGCAAGGGCACGCTGGCCGCACAGGCTTCGGTGTTCAGGGAAGCGCCTCCCCCATCGTTCGCCAGTCTCGCCTCGACCAACACGGCTATCGCCGCGCGGCTCGAAGGTTCGTTCGGGCCGACCTTTGCCATCGTGGGCGAAGAAGCCAAGAACCGGCTGCTGGATGCTGCTCGTGAGAAGTTCGGGGGCTTCTTCGCGGGTGTGCTGGGCGTAGGACCGGCCCCGGAGAAGCGAGACAGCGGAGTCACCGTGAAGTTGCGGTTCGTCGCCAGTGTCAACAGCGAGATTGCTGACATCAGGGCGCTGCTCGATGCCGGCCAGGGCGCGCTGAACGCCAAGGTGGCGGAGGTCGTGGAGCAGGCGGAGGTCGGCACCGAGGTCCTGGAGTGGTTGCTGGGTGAAGAGTGCTTCATCGCCACCGCCGCCTATGGCACGAGCACGGCGGCCGAGATAGACGTGCTGCGCACGTTCCGGGACGAGGTGCTGCGGCAGAGCCCGGCTGGCCGCGACTACATCGGTTTCTACTACGCTGCCAGCCCGCCGGTAGCGGCCTTCATCGCCCGGCACGAAGTTGTACGCGCGCTCGTGCGTGAGTGCGTGGTGGACCCCATCGTCCGCCTCGTCTCGTGGGCCGAGCCCCTGTGGCAATCGGACTGACGGCTCTGTTCAGGCGCGCCGCATCTGGAGGATTCCGAGCACGGCAAGTGTGGCTGCCGCTGCGATGTAGACGAAGAACCCCTCACGCATGACGACCAACTCCCGGAAGTAGCTGTTCAGCAGGGGTATCTCCTCAAGAAGGATGGCTGCGACGAGCGCGCCGAGGGCGGCGAGCCCCGCCACCAGCAGCAGCGCGGCGCGGAGCCTTTTCCTGGGGATGAACGCGAAGCCAATGGCGCCAAGTCCGCACACAAGGCCGGCCAGCCCGGCGAGGAACGACACGAGGACTCCCGGGTCGGCGCCGGCAGTTGTGCCCAGCGCTTCGGTAGGCGCGACCCAGGCGAGAAACACGCTGAGAAGCAGGAGGGCCGCCGCAACCAGACCCGCGATGCGCAGCGGCGACCGCGGGATGGCTCCTTCCCTGGTCTCGGGTGCCTCATATGCTGGCGTCTCGTACGCCGGTGTCTCGCGGACCAGTGCCGGTTCCTCGACTCGCCGCGTCGCCGGGGGTGTCCGCTTGGGTGTCTCGACCGGCGAGGCGGAGGGCTCGGCCACAGCCAGCCCCTCGGCTGACTCCGCGTCCACCAGGGCAGTGAGCTGCTTCTCCTGCTCCTGCAGAACGCGGATGGCCCGGCGGTGCTGCACTCCGTCGCTCTGCAGCTTCGTGAGCGGAATCTCCTGCACCTTGAACCGGGCCTCCAACTTGCCCAGTTCCGACCGGTGCGACTCGAGGCTGCGGTGCACCTCGTCGAGTTGCTCCTCGATCTGCGGCCTCAGCTCCTCGATGCGGTTCGTCGCCGACTCGATGCGCTGGGCGTAGTCCGCCTGCGCCATGTTGTACTGCTCAGCCGTGACCGAGCCGTCTGCCTTCAGTCCTTCGAGCTTGGAGAGGAATCCGTGAAGGCGGTCCCGCTCAGCGAGTGCCGCGAGCATCTCTGCGGACAGATCATCGGACATCCGGCGCCTCCTCGGGCGTGCGGCGCACCTGCTGGCGCGCTCACGATGGTTGACAAGGTACTTCGTCCGGCAGAGAGCGTCAAGATGATGCCGGCGCTAGTGCGCCGCCCGTGGCTGGGGGTTCAGCCGGCGCTGGTTCCTGCGGCCCCGCCATCCGCCTGCAGCGCTGCCACCACGCCTGGCAACTCGGCCAGCGAAGTGATGCGGCGGTATTCCTTGACGCCCGTCCAGACATCGTGACGGTCGATGATTACCGGCGTGATGCCGGCCGCCTCGGCGCCCTTGCCGTCCGTGAACGGCTCGTCACCCACGTGCAGCGTCTCCGCAGGCCTTGCTCCTGCGCGTTTCAGCGCCTCAACGAATATCTGAGCTGCCGGCTTGCCCGCGCCGTTTGCATCGAGCGGCGTGACTGCGAAATCCAGCAGGTCGCCCAGGCCCGCGGCCTCGATGATCGGCTGCATCGGGCGTGGCATGTTGGAGACGAGCCCGGTGACGATGCCCTGCCGCCTCAGCAGGAGCAGCGAGGGGCGCACATCGTCGAATGGGACGAACCGGTAGTCCCTGAATCGCTCGGCGAGTCGCCTGAGCAATGCCACGGCGGTGTTCCGGTCAGGGGCCGGTATGCCCGCTTCCGCCAGGACGCGATTGTTGTAGCGCAGATTCGCCTCGGCGTCGCCCTGCGCCATGCGGTTTTGCGCCCCGGAGCGCACGGCCTCCTCGTCGGCCGCATAGATGCCGCGCAACGCGTCACGTTCGTTCAGCGGTATGCCAAACTCGCGGCACACCTCCGCCGAGAGGACGTGCCGGTCGGGCTCCATGCGCACCAGCGTGTTGACCCAGTCGAAGAACACCGCGCGTACCATCATGTTGCCTCCAGTTTCATAGCGGCCGGTCGCGCCCTGCCTGATTCAGGTTCGACTTGACAGTCGCATCCGACCATGCTAGGGTAATGCTGGCTCCGAGTAATCAAGCTGAGCCGGGCGACAGCCGGCGAAAGCCGGGCTGATGTGGTGGTGAGGTTACTCGGAGCTCTTCTGTTTCATGCCGTGGCTCGGCCACGCGCCGGTCACGGAGAAGCAGAGGAACCGTATTCTAGCCTGAAGGCCGGCCACCGTAAACTCCACCTATCACGCCGTCGGCTCCTGCCGTTGCTGCGCGTGCGCCGGTCGAGCTGTCTCTGTTGCTCAGTGCCGCCGAGACCGAGAGGCCGCGTGGTGCTCTGTGTGCAGGCGTCACGCTGTTCCTTCTGCGCCGGGCAGCGGCAGGTCCCAATCGGGCGGAGGCTGTGATGCAAGCGAATCAGGGCGCTGCACCTTCCGGCCATCGGAACATGGCGGAAGGAGCCCGTCAGGCCGCGCTTGCCGGGCCGGCAGGTCTGGCTTCGGAGGCGGTTCTGAGTCAGGCAGTCACCAGCGGACGGCGACCGGAATACCGGCGGCGAGTACAATGGCTGACATCTCTCGAAAGCGGTAGTCTATGTCGGCGTCTTGCGTCAGGAGGGTGCAGAGAGTGAGCCGGAACAAGCAGCAGTGGCAGAATACGACCCTGGCTTCAGTGCTGAAAGGGTACCCCGAACGCAAAGCAACCTTTGCCACGACGTCGGACATCGGGCTTGAGGCCGTCTATGCGCCGGACGACCTTTCCGAGTTCGACTACGAAGCTCAATCGGGGTATCCGGGGGAGTACCCGTTCACCCGAGGCGTGCAGCCGAACATGTATCGGGGCCGCTTGTGGACCATCAGGCAGTACGCCGGCTTCGGTACGGCGGACGATACGAACCGGCGATTCAAGAAGCTGCTTGCAGAAGGCCAGACAGGCCTTTCCGTCGCTTTTCATCTGCCCACTCAGATGGGGTACGACTCGGACCATCCCCTCGTCAGGGGTGAGGTAGGCAAGGTAGGTGTGGCCATCGACAGCCTGAGGGACATGGAGATCCTCTTTGAGGGTATTCCCCTCGACAGGGTGACGACGTCGATGACCATCAATGCAACTGCTCCCATCCTGCTTGCGATGTACATCGTCCTCGGCAAGAAGCAGGGCGTCGAGCAGTCGAAACTCGCGGGGACGGTCCAGAATGATCCTCTGAAGGACTACATCGCCAGGGGCACCTACATCTTCCCGCCGCGTCCATCCATGCGCCTGACGACCGACATCATTGCCTACTGCGCCGGCAACATACCGCGCTGGAACTCCATCAGCATCAGCGGGTACCACATCCGTGAGGCCGGCGCCACGGCGGTACAGGAGGTGGCCTTCACGCTGGCCAACGGCATCGCCTACGTGGAAGACGTCCTTCGGGCCGGGCTCGCGGTGGATGTCTTCGCTCCGCGTCTGTCCTTCTTCTTCAGCAGCCACATCAACTTCCTTGAGGAGATCGGCAAGTTCCGGGCGGCCCGCCGCCTCTGGGCGAGACTCATGAAACAGAGGTTCGGCGCCAGCGACCCACGTTCGATGATGCTCAGGTTCCACACCCAGACTGCAGGGGTGACCCTCATGGCGCAGCAACCGCTGAACAACCTGATGAGGGCCACGATGGAGAGTCTGGCCGCTGTCCTCGGTGGTACCCAGTCTCTGCATACGGATTCGTACGACGAAGCGTACGCCACGCCGACAGAGGCATCGGCGACGCTTGCCGTGAGGACGCAGCAGCTCATCGCCTACGAGAGTGGGGTGGCGGATGTCGTGGACCCGCTGGGCGGTTCCTACTATGTTGAGTACCTCACGGACAGGATTGAGCAGGGGGCCCGGCAGTATCTTGATACGATTGACGGGCTGGGCGGCGCGGTCTCAGCCATCGAGCAAGGGTTTCCGCAGACGGAGATTCAGGAAGCATCCTACCGCTACCAGCGCATGATTGAAGAGAAGCAGCAGGTGATAGTCGGAGTGAACGATTTCGTCTCAGAGTACGCCGGCATAGCTGACGTACTCAAGTTCAATCCGGAGGTTGAAGGCAGGCAGAAGGCGCGCCTGGCCCGGGTCAGGCAGGAGAGGGACAGCGCGAAGGTTGCGGGAGGGCTGGAGCGGCTGGAAGCAGCGGCACGGAGCGAAGGCAGCATCATTCCCGCGTTGATGGAATGCGTCGAAGCCTACGCCACGGTCGGCGAGATGACTGACACGCTGCGGAAGGTCTTCGGCACGCAGAGGGAATTCCACACCATCTAGCTGCCGTCGCGGACCCTCCTCAAGGAATGACGCGCGCAGTGTCAATGAATAGCGGTGAAGGGAGAGCCTCATGATTCTGGGAGTTGGCCACATCGGCATCCTCGTGCGTGACCTTGAACAGAGTGCCGGGCTCTATCAGAAGATGTTTGGCGCCGTCCTGCGCGAGGTCAAGGTCGTGGAAGAGCAGGGCGTGAAGGTCGGGATGCTGAGCTTCCCGCGGGGGCCTCACCTTGAGCTGCTGGAACCGCTGCCCAACAGCAGAATGGCTGCGGTGCTCGAGAAGCGGGGCGAGGGGATTCAGCACATCTCGTTCGATGTCGATGACATCGAGCAGGACCTCTCGACGCTCAAGGAGCAGCAGGTGGCACTCATCGACCAGACGCCGCGTCAGGGAGTGGAAGGGAAGGTCGTGTTCCTCCATCCTCGTTCGGTCAATGGCGTGCTCGTGGAGCTGTGTGAGAAGGAGTCGGCGAGGTGAGCTACGTGAAGCACAAGAGGCCGATACGCGTGCTGGTTGCCAAGCCGGGCCTGGACGGGCACGACCGTGGGGCGAAGTTCATCGCGCGTGCGCTCCGCGATGCGGGCATGGAAGTGATCTATACCGGGATCCGGCAGACGCCTGAGGCCATAGTCTCCGTTGCGGTTCAGGAGGATGTGGATGTCGTGGGACTCAGCATCCACTCCGGCGCCCACATGGAGCTCTTTCCGGTCGTCATACAGGGGCTGAAGGATGCCGGCAAGGGTGACGCTCTGATAGTGGCAGGTGGCATCATTCCCGCGGACGACGTGGTGGCCCTCAAGCGGATGGGCGTCGCAGAGGTATTTGGCCCGGGGACGTTCTCAGCTCAGGTGGTCGACTTCATCCGCCAGCGACTGCCGAGTTAGCTTCGGGAGTGCACACCTGCCGGTCGGTGCCGCGCGAGGTCACCCCTCTGTCCTGTTCGCGGAGTGGAACTGCGGGGGCCCGGACCATCCGCCGCGGTCTGCGACTGCGAAGACCGCCACAAGAGGGCCCGTTCCATGCGGACCGGGGCGCTCGCCGGAGACCGTCAGGCGACTCGGTACGTGCGCTTCCCCTGCTCGTAGAGGTCTCCACCGTAGATGTCGTTGATCACAGTGACCGGGAAGTCCTGCACCTCCAGCCGCAGAAGCGCTTCAGCGCCAAGGTCGCCGTAGGCTACGACCTCTGCCTTTCGAATGCTCCTGGCGACGACCGCGCCGGCCCCGCCAATCGCGCCCATGTAGACGGCCTTATGTTTCACCATGGCGTCCAGCACTTCCCTGGAGCGCAGACCCTTGCCGATCATGCCCTTGAGGCCTTGCTCTATCAGGCGGGGCGAGTAGGCGTCCATCCGTCCGCTGGTAGTGGGGCCGGCTGAGCCGATGGGTCTCCCCGGCCGCGCGGGTGAAGGACCCATGAAGTAGATGGTCTGTCCCTTGATGTCGATCGGCAGCGGTTTGCCCTGGTCCAGGGCTTCAATCATCCTCTTGTGGGCAGCGTCTCTGCCGACGTACACAACGCCGTTGAGCAGCAGGCTGTCGCCGGCCCGAAGGCCGGCCAGCGTCTCGTCCGTCAGCGGCAGTACGATTCTTCTTGGCTCCGGCATGGTCTTCCCCTCCTCTATACTCGCAAGCCGCGCAAGACATCCCTTGCGATGATGTCGCGCTGAAGCTGGAGAGACTCGTCCGCAAGGCTTGCTGCGACGGCGCTGCGGCAGAACCGCTCCAGAGGCAGGCCGGCCACGTACGCCGGACCGTTGAATATGTGCGCCGCGCTATCGGCCACGAAGTGGATCATCTCGGTGGCAAGCAGCTTGGCCATCGCCGCCTCCCGCCGTACTGGTTGCCCCTGATCTACCTTCCACGCGGCCTCGTATACCGCCAGTCTCGTCGCATGGATGCGGGCTGCGATGTCTCCCAGAGAGGCGCGTACGCTGGGCCGAACCGAGATGGCCTTTCCCAGGGAAACCCAGGTCTGGACCTGGACGGTGCACTCGTCCAGTACTCGCAGCGCGGCGCCGACCGAGCGCGCCGCCCTGACTATCCTCCGCCCCGGCAGCCACTCCCTCCCAAGCTGAAAGGCCTTGCCTTCCTGGCCCAGAAGTTTGTCTGCACCGACCCTGCAGTGGTCGAGGCGCAGCAGTGCGGGCCGCCTCACGCGAGCCTCCCAACCGGTTCTCTCCGCATCCCCGGTCAGGCGGCATCCGGGTGTGTCCTGGTCGACCAGGAAGCAGCTCACGCCGTCACGCGGACGCGCTTCCGCATCCGTGACGGCAAACACGATCGCGAACCAGCGCTCGCCGATTCTGGACAGAGTCAGCTTCTCTCCGGTCAGCTCGTAACAGCCATCCTTCTTCTCAGCCTTCGTCCGGATGTCTTCAACGCCGGATCTTCCTCCGGGCTCCATGAGCGCGACCAAAGGAGACTTCTCCCGGTCGAGTGCCGGGCTAAGGTAGTCCTGCCGTTGCCGCTCGCTGCATTGGAGCAGCACGGCCGGAACGTCACCCAGCGTGAACGGCACCACCGTCTGGGCCAACTCCTCCTCGACGAGGCACGTCCCCAGTGTTCCCAGGCCGGCTCCCCCCAACTGCTCGGGCACGCCTATGCCCCACAGTCCCATCTCTCTGGCCAGGCTGATCAGTTCCCGTTCCTTCTCGGCCGGCAGGTACATCACCGCGTCGCTGAGGTCCGCGGCGCGACCCAGGAGCATCCTCTCCAGCGGCTTCAGTTGCTCAGTCACGAACTGACGCACCGCGGTCTGGACCATCTCGAGCTCTTCGGGTTTCTCAAACTCCATCACTGCACCTTCCAGTCACATGGCGCGACAGGCAGCGGCCTGTGGAGCGTCACTCTGCGATTGCCTCTTCCACGTAGAGGTCCAGATCGGGGTCGTCTTCGTCGCCGATCCTCTGCTCCAGGCGAGACATAACATCCACCATGCGGTGATTGATGACGTAGTTCTTGATGGTGGTATCGACCTGAGGACACGCCAGCACGCAGGCATCGCACTGATCGCAGTCAGCGCCCACGATTGTCTCCAGCGCCATCGACGTGCGCTGCTCGGTACGCTCCCGGCGCGACGGCTCCCTGAACAAGAAGGGACAGGCATCCACACAGCAGCCGCAGGCCAGGCATTCCTTGTGGCCCCCGATGTCTTCGACTATGTTGAGCGCGTGGCCGGGGTTGAACCCGCTGGAGAGGAGCCTGCATCGTGCGACTGGCGGGCACTTGGCATTCAAGATCTGGTTGAGGACGGTCTCAACTTCGCCTCGTACTTCCGTCTGCTCTCGCTGTGGCATGTCACTCTCCTAGATCCAGCGGACTGCCCTGTTGCCGAAGGGCGTATAGCTGCTCGCCTGCCCCAGCGGCCGGAAGCCCGGAGTGGGACGCTCTTGCCTCGCGTAGTTCGGGAGCAGCATGGGCGACACCGGCAGAGCCTCAAGCCCCAACTCGCGGACCTGCTGCTGCCATCGGCGCACATGGTCCAGGGTCAGGCCAGCCAGACTCGCTTCCTTCGCATGCGCTGCCGCCGCAATGCCGGCCCGGCGGCCGAAGACGAACAGGTCGAGCGTCGAGTTGCCGATGAGGCGATTGCGCCCATGGACTCCTCCCGAGACTTCGCCGGCGGCGAAGAGCCCGGGTATCGCCGTGGAGGCATCAACGCCTATCTTAATGCCCCCGTTCTGATAATGCAGTGTCGGGTATATGAGCATGGGCTCTTTCGTGATGTCGATGTCGAAGCGGCCGAACTGCCGGACCATCGCCGGCAGCTCCGCCTTGATGGTGCCTTCGCCCCGCAGTATGTCGATCATCGGAGAATCGAGCCATACGCCCACCTCTCCCGTGGGCGTCGTGATGCCCTTGCCACGTTCATGGCATTCGCGAATCGCGGCTGATGCCTCCGTGTCACGGGCCTCGAGCGGATGGACGAACTGCTCACCATCGCAGTTGACAAGCTCGGCGCCCAGGGTCCTCACCTTCTCGGTGACCAGGAAGCCGAGGATCTGCGGGGGAAAGGCCGCTCCGGTCGGGTGGTACTGCACCGTGTCCATGTGCACGAGCGGAGCGCCAGCCCGGTAGGCAAGCACGAGGCCGTCCGCGGTGGCGCCGTAGTGGTTGGTGGTGGGGAAGCCCTGTATGTGCGTCCTGCCCAGTCCGCCGGTGGCGATCACTACAGCCTTCGCCCGGACGAGCTTCATCTCGCGCGTCTCCAGATTCATGAGGAGTGCGCCTGCGATATGCCCGTTGGTGTCCAGCAGCAACTCAATGGCGGGCTCGAACTCGAGCCAGTCGATTCGCCTGCCGCGCATGTTCCGCTGGCGTATCTCGTCCCGGATGACTCGCATCTCCTCGAGTCCGGTGTAGTCGCGGCACGAGTGCAGCCGCCGACGCGATGCGCCGCCGCCCGACAGCTCATGGTAGGAGTGGTCGGCTTCCTTGTCCCAGTTCACGCCGAGCGACTCGAGCCAGCGGATGACGTCCGGGGAATCCTTCACCAGGGCCTCAACCAGCTCGGGATCGTTGTCGTAGTGGCCACCTCCCATGGTGTCGAGATAGTGGAAGGCAGGAGAGTCGTTCGACCTGTCGCAGGCCTGGGTTCCCGCCTGGGCGCCCACGGTATTGGCGTCTCCGAGTCGGAGCTTCGACGAGATGAGCACGCTGGCGCCGTTCTCCTCCGCCATCAGCGCGGCGGACCCTCCGGCGCCGCCGCAGCCGATGACAAGGACGTCAACGTCCCGGTCTACCTTCGAAAGGTCTACCTTGTCCGGCTCTACCCGGCTGCTGCCCTCCAGCAGCTCGGCAATCTCCAGCGGTGCGCGTTCACCTTTTCCGGGTCCGATCCTTATCTCGCGGAACTGCTCCTTCTTGTAGTCCGGGTGGAACGTATCAACCAGGGCATCCCGCTCCTCCGCCGACATCCGTGCGGCCGGTCCGCGCTGCATCCGGGCTGACCGGGTCTGCTCAACCTTTCTCTTGCTTTCTTCCATCGAGGCCGGGTATGGCATACGGTTTGTCCTCCTTCAACCAGCAGTGGAGCCCGCGTCCCGCCTAGCGAACCGGCTCGATCGTGCGTTCGGCGTAGAGCTTCCGCAACTCGTCCCTGGACGAGTGCTTGAGCTGGCTCAACTCCGCGTCGAATCTCCCTTCCTGTATCTCCCGGATACGGTCGAGATTGTGTTGAGACTTTGGAGCCAGGTGTGCGCCCCGTATCCGCCTGGCTGCGATGGCTGCGACGTAAGGGCGCAAGCCCTGCGGGCATCTCGCCGCGCACAGGCCGCACATGAGACAGTCGAAGGACTTCTCGTACACCTTCTCGTAGTCTCCCCGTATCGCGGCCGACACTATCTCCATCACCTGCAGGTCCTGCGGGCAACTCTTGGTGCAGTTGTTGCATCCGAAGCAGGTGAGCAGGTCCGGATAGAGCTTCAGCAGGATGTTCTCGCCCCCGGCAAGGTCCAGTTCTTCGATGTCATACAGCGCCGAGGCGGCGGGGAAGAAGGGTACTTGTGTCAGGTACATGTCAGGTTCAACTGTCTTCTGGCAGGCGAGCGCGTACCTCAGTTGCGGGTCGTTCTTGAAGCAGTAGACCGTGCCGCATGCCCCGCAGAACCCCGAGCGACAACCCACGCCTCGAATCAGGTTGTAGCCGGAGTACTCCAGGGCGGCCTGTATCGTGAGTCCCTGAGGAACCCCGAAGCGCTTTCCCATTACGTAGATGTCAACGAGTTCCGGCGTACCGGCGGGTTCTGCCATCGCTACCTCCCTCTATAGGGTGATCTCCTCGCGCCTGTCGCACCAGCACTGCATATTCACTGCTACCGGCAGGCTGGCAATATGAGAGGGGAACGTTTCCACGTGCACGGCCAGGGCGGTGATTCTTCCACCGTAGCCCATCGGGCCGATTCCCAGCTTGTTGATCTTCTCGAGCAACTCGCGCTCCAGGTCGGCCACCTCAGGGTCAGGGTGCGGCTCCCCGACTCTTCGCAGCAGCGCCTTCTTGGCCAGGAGCATCGTCTCGTCCGTGGTGCCTCCGATGCCGACTCCCACCACGGTGGGTGGACAGGGATTCGCTCCCGAGGCGTCCACCAGGTTCACGACGAAATCGATGATGCCGGCACGCCCCTTCGACGGCGACAGCACCGTGAGCCGGGACATGTTCTCACAACCGCCGCCCTTGGGCAGGACCGTGATCTTCAGACTGTCCCCCGGCACGATGTCCGTGTGAATGACCGCCGGCGTGTTGTCCTTCGTGTTCACTCTGGCTGAGAAGGGTCGCGTCACCATCGACTTCCGCAGATACCCCTTCTCGTAGCCCTGGCGTACGCCCTCGTTCACTGCCCGGGACAGGTCGCCTCCCGAGAAGTGCACGTCCTGGCCGACCTCCAGCATGACCACGGCTGTTCCGGTATCCTGGCACAGCGGCGTGTCTTCCTTCCCGGCCACCCGGGCATTCTCGAGCATCTTGTCGAGCACCTCTCGGCACACAGGAGACTCCTCCTGCTTGCGGGCCCTCTCGAGCGCGTCGATAACGTCCTGGGGGAGGTAGTGGCATGCGTGCTCGAACAGATGGGCCACGGCAGCTGTCACCCGGGCGACGTCGATTTCTCTCATGGCGTGCATTCCTCCGTTTAGACTGCGACGCTATCCAACGCGAATTGGCGTATGACTCCCGGTCCTCCAGCAGGCGGGGTGGTGGCTACCATGACCGGCGCGTCATCCCGGGTCGCGTCGCGCCGCAGTGTCTCAAGCTCCGCGCGCACTCTGCGGCCTGCTTTGGAATTGCTGATGCAGCCAGTCCGCATCCCGGCCGGCTGTCCGGTTCCAGTGAGAAGCTCTTCCCTCTTTGCCATCTGCGAGGCGGTCCGCCCCTTGTCCCGAGGCACAAGCCGGGACGCGTACTGCGACGGCGCCACATGCGGCATCCGTGCAGTGTGGTTCGGTCCCTTGCCTGTGTCCCCACAGCTTACCACCGGGGACAGGCCCATTGCAGTTGATAGAGACACCGAGGGCCGAGGCACATGTGGCAACCGCGGACGCCGTCCCCTTGTACACGAGAACGACGACGGCCACCGGCACAACTGACACGGGCGGCGCTCGTCCAATGCGCCGGCGGAAGGCCGCGCCCTTGCCGAGCTGTGGAATCGCAGCGTCAGGATTCCCCTCCCGAAACGGTGCGCGACCTGTTGCGCCTGGCCGGCGTGCGATACTGCCGCTTCATCTCGTCAGCAGCTCGTCCCACCGCCAGCTCCTGCTTCTCGTACCATTCGCGAACCGTCGTCACTACCTCGTCCACGGAGTTGCAGACGACCAGGAGCCCGAGGTCGTCCGCCTCGATGTACCCCTGCGCCAGCGTGGTTCGACGCATCCACTCGAGCCAGCCGCCCCAATAGCTGCTGTCGTACAGGATGACGGGAAATGGTCTCATCTTGTGCGTCTGGATGAGGCAGACGATCTCCGTCACCTCGTCCATCGTTCCGATGCCGCCTGGCATCGCGATGAAGGCCGTGGCGTACTTCGCGAGCATCACCTTGCGCGCGAAGAAGTGATTGAAGGTGATGGAGAGCGTGGCATAGGGATTCGGCGTCTGCTCCTCGGGAAGCTCTATGTTCAGGCCCGCGGACACGACTCCAGCCTCCGCGGCTCCCTTGTTCGCCGCCTCCATCAGTCCGGGTCCGCCACCGGTGATGATGGAGAATCCCAGTTCGCCCAGCCGCCGGGCTATCTCTTCCGTTACCTGGTAGAGTGGCTGCCCGGGCTTGACGCGCGCGGAGCCGTAGATGGTGACGGCCGGCTCGACGCCGGAGAGCCGGTCGAACCCTTCCACCAGTTCCCCGATGATGCGGAACATGCGCCAGGATTCTTCCTTGGCGAAGTCGTTTATCTCGTAGCCGCGTGCCATGTCTCCTCCCCCATCGGCCTGGCTGCTACTCGCGGAGCAGGTGCTCCATGATAATCATGTGCGCCAGGTGAGCCTTGTCGCCGCCCCGGAACTCGAACGTCTTGACCCCTTCCCCCTGTATCGTGATCATCAGGCTCTCGCTCACGAAGAACCCCTTCTGCACGAAGAACCCCTTGCTGTCTTCGCTCGCAACCGACGTGATGCGGCTGAAGGGGATGCTGACGATGGCTTGCCGGTTCTTCAGCCACTCCTTGTCGTAGTAGATGATGCGCCTGTCGGTAACGGCCAGGAATCCGGTTCCCCGTCCTCTCAGGTCGAACACCGCTCTGATGAGCTCGTCTGGCAGGCAGAGGGGCTCTATCTTCTCAAGTTGGTCCCGCTTGTCGACGTACATGTCGCCGGCGTATTCGGGCATGGTCACTCCTCTCGGATATGGTGAAGCAGACATGGTAGATGGCGACCCGTGCGGTGTCAACCGGTCGAGGGGTGCCCGAATGGTGGGGTGGCTTGCGGTCTGCCGTAGGGGCGGACCTCTGAGTCCGCCCGCCAACCGGTTGTTGCGCGCCCACCCCCGTCATCCATGGGCAACCGTGCCATCTCCCGCAGAGGTCGGTTCCCACACCGACCCGGCAAGGTGGCGACGCCAGGGGCCATTGCCGGAGCCCGCGCTCGAACGTGCGATGGAATGAGTACGGTGTCCCGGGATGCCACTGTCACTTCGCGGCTGTGAACCCGCCGTCCCGCCTGCTGACGAGTCCGTCCCGCTCGAGGGTCGCCAGCGCGTCGTCGAAACGTTCGTCCCAACCGGCGACCCGTCCGGCCAGGTCGTCGCGTGTGGCGGGACTGCCCCGCAGCAGCGACCGCAGGATGATGCCTCTGGCCTGTCGGCGTGAGCCCTCGAACCGGCTCTGCGGACGATGGTGGGCGCTCCTGCGGGAGGCGTTGTCGCTCTCTTTCAGCATCGCGCCATAGTCCATCAGCGCCTGGTACCAGCGCCGCGGGCTGTCCCGGTCCACTGTCTCGGTCACGAGGGGCAGCACCTCCGCGTCCGTCACGCGCTCCCGGCCCGGAAAGAAGTCGTGAAGGAAGGCTGTGCGGATGTTCGTCTCGATGAAGGCGTCGGGCAGGTTGAAGGCGAATGCTCGCACGGCCGATGCCGTGTACGGTCCGACCCCGGGGAGCGCCAGCAGCGCCTCGTAGGCGGAGGGAACCGCGCCGCCGTGCACGGCGTTGACCGCTCGTGCCGCGGCCTGCAGCGCCATGGCGCGGCGGTTGTAGCCCAGCCCCTGCCACACGTTGAGCACGGCTTCGGCCGGCGCTGCTGCCAGAGCCGCTGCGTCCGGGAAGCGTTGTATGAACGCCTCGTACTTCGGCACGACCCTGTGTGTCTGCGTCTGCTGCAGCATCACCTCGGACACGAGCGTGCGGTACGGGTCCGTGGTGTGGCGCCACGGAAAGTCGCGGCCGTGCGACTCGAAATGCTCGTAGACGCGCTGCCGGAATGCGGCGACGGCGGCGTCATCGAGCGCCGGCGTCCTGTTCTCCGGAACCATCGGCCGCATTGTACCGCGTGCGGCTGCACGTCCGTCGTGTGGATGTGCCGTCTCGTGGAGGGGGCGGTTCCCACACCGAACCGGCCCGGTGCGGGTCATGGACCGGCCCGCCGGGGCTGGCGTGGCTGTGAATTGGCAGGGGAGAGGCATGCCTCTCCCGTAGGGTACTAGGCACACTGGCGTGTTGCCCACCGCTCGTACTTGCGTGCCGCACCGGCGGTTCGCTCGCCGACCAACGGGCGGGATATGTCCCCCCCCTGCCAGCACCACCGGTCCCCGCCCATGGCGCGGTGTTCGGTCTCGTCGTG
>CAZVCS010000042.1:0-15843 GCA_964625765.1 uncultured Dehalococcoidales bacterium
GAAGGACAAGGGGCGCCTGTAGCCGCAACCGTCCCGTCCTTGAAGCTGCGGGTATGTTGGTGTCCAGCGATAATGTCCGCCTAAGTGGTCAGCGATAATGTCCTCTCTCTTCGTTGTCGTGGCTGGTAGGCGACGCGCCACGGATGTGTGAGCGCCGGCTTGCGCGGCGCGATGACATGAGCTTCTGGTCGTGGGGTTGTGGCAGGCCCCAGCGAGGTCGGCCCGTTCTCGGGCACAGGAGCGGGGACAGGGTGCGGTCCGTGTCCGACTCTGAGGCCCCTGGCTTCAGGTGGGGCGATGGTGGTGCTGAGCCTGGTACCGCCGTGGTAGATGGCGAAGCTGCCGTCAAGCCGCTCGTGCACCTCGACTCTGGCCCGGGCGTAGCTGCTCCGGCCATGCGTCGGCAGCACCTGAAAGCGCCGCCCAGACAAGCTGACGACGTTGTCGCGGCCCACTGTGCGCTCGTGCTTCAGACAGAAGACGCGGTTGAGGTCCAGGCCCGCAGCCACGGTGCGGTAGGCACTCTCGGCCTCGGCCGCAGGCACGACGAATCTGCGGTTGTAGCGTGGCAGAAAGCGGCGCAGCACCCGGTCCGCTTCCTCCAGTGTACTCGCCTTCGCCAGCCGCAGCTCACTCCCCAGCCTGTCCTGGAAGGTGCGCCAGAGGCGCTCTATCCGGCCCTTCGCTTCCGGCGAGTCCGCCGAAATCGACTCGATGCCCAGCTCCTGCAGCGCCCGGCCGACCTGCGTCCGAGCGCACGCCCCGGCCAACTGCTCCTCGATGCTCTCGACGTCCTTCTTCGGTGAGACGAAGATCATGTGTTTGTCGTGATACACCGACAGAGGAATGCCCTTCTTCTCGACGATGTGCCGCAGCACCATGAGATAGCCACGGGTGTCCTCCTGTTCACGGAAGAGGGCGCAGGGCACCTGGCTGGTGGCGTCATCGATGGCGCCCACCAGACACAGGCGCGGCCCTCGTCCTTCCAGCCAGTCGTGCGGGCTGCCATCAACCTGCAGCAGCATGCCTTCCCGCGGCATGCGCTCCCGCCGGCTCCGATGCTTCGGCGGCCGCCGTGTCCGTGGACTCCCGATCCCCGCGCGCAACAGGATGCGCCGCACCGTCGATCGGGACAGCCATAGCTGTTCCTCTTCCTGCAGCAGCTCGGTCAGATGCTGCTGGTTCACGCCACGGTACCGCCCTCTTGCCAGCGTTACCACGTGCTGCGCCACTGACTCATCCAGCACATTGTGCGGCCGTCGCCCACGGTTGCCGTGCGCCAGCCTCGCCGCTCCCCCCTGTCGATACGCCGCGCGCAGCCGCCGCACCTGTCGCACGGACACACCCATGAGTTCGGCTGCCACCGCCATCCGCACCTCCCCACCCTCCAGGGCATTCAACACCTGCAGTCTCCTCTGCTCTCGCGCATTCAATGTCAGCATCTCCTGCATGCGGACATTGTCGCTGAACAGTTAGGGGCGGACAGAATCGTAGACCATCAACACGCACCAGCAACGCTATTGACAATCTCTCGCCGTGACCATAAACTGCACCCAGTATTCAGTATACAGAGGACAGAAGATGGCTTTATCTGTCGGCGCAGACCTCCCCAGGAAACACCTCACCGCCCGCGAATTCGTGCTGGAGGGCATCAGGGACGCGATGCTCAACGGCAAGCTCACTGCCGGACAGGAGCTGGACGACCACGCCCTGGCCGAGGCTTTCGGCGTCAGCCGGACTCCCGTGCGTGAGGCACTCAAGGTCCTCGAGGTGCAGGGATTCGTGGCGCACCGGCCGTTCTCCAAGCCGGTCGTCGCCCAGGTCTCGTCTCAGCGCATCGAGGAGGTCTTCCTCATGCGCATCGCACTGGAAAGCATTGCCGCCTCCCGCGCCGCCCTGAACATCGACGAGGCCCAACTGAGGTACCTCGAGCGCTGCGCCTCATCGAGCCGGAAAGCGCTGCAGCGGCAGGACGCCGTGGAGTGGCGCCGCTGGAATCGTGACTTCCACACGAGGCTGTCCGCTGCGTCGGGCATGCCATTGCTCAGCAGCGAGATTGACTCGCTCATCAACCTCAGCAGCTTCTACAGCACGATGTTCTGGAGCGAGATTCCCGATGCCTTCGCTGAGGCGCAGGTGGAGCACGTCCATCTCATCGAGGCGTGCCGGCTGCGCAATGCAGAGCTGGCCGGGAAGCTCATGCACGACCACCTCACCGCATCGTGCCGT
This sequence comes from uncultured Dehalococcoidales bacterium, assembly GCA_964625765.1. GTDB lineage: Bacteria > Chloroflexota > Dehalococcoidia > GIF9 > AB-539-J10 > SKVJ01. Next base: position 2,230 of record CAZVCS010000042.1, read on the forward strand.
GTGCAGGTCGGACTCGCCCGGAGCCGGGAAGAGGCGGCTCCGCCCGAAGCCGCCGTCGCGCTCAGTGCGCCTCGTGCGCGCAGGGCGACGACCTCACGCACCCTGTAGAGCCGCTAGCGCCTCTGGCGAGAACGTTCTTGCACTGACCCGATAGGGGCGGTGGCTGTCTCTGTGTCGATGGCAGGCGGGCGCCGCACCCGGCCCGCAGCAGCCCCTCAACGGGTCACGAGAAAGGAGAACGAGGATGGCCAACAGACTGCCGCTGGAAGGAATCCGAGTCGTTGACCTCACCCGGGCTCTCGCAGGCCCCAGTTGCACCAGGCGCCTGGGCGACTTCGGCGCCGAGGTCATCAAGATCGAGGAGCCCGGCGGCGGGGACATGACCCGTATCCTGGCCGGCCCGCGCATCGGGGACACCTGCTCCTACTTCCACTGCGTCAACCGCAACAAGAAGAGCGTCACCCTGAATCTGAAGCACGAGCTGGCGAAGAAGGTGATTCTCGACCTTGTTGCCGTCTCCGATGTCGTGGTGGAGAACTTCCGGCCGAAGGTGTGCGACCGGCTCGGCATCGGCTACGAAGCGCTCAAGAAGGTCAACCCCCGCATCATCTACTGCTCCATCTCCGGCTATGGCCACGAAGGACCGAGGGCAATGGGACCTGCCTACGACCCCGTCATCCAGGCCTTCTCGGGCAACATGAGTGTCACCGGAGTCGAAGGCGGGCCTCCGTGCCTGTCCGGCATTCCCATCACCGACATGCTCGGTGGCACGACGGCTGTGTATGCCATTCTGGCGGCGCTGTTCCATCGCGAGCGCACCGGCGAGGGCGGCCGGATCGATACGTCGCTGGCCGATAACCTCGTCGACTGGCTCGTCTACCTCGGCCAGTTCTACCTCGTCGACGGCAGGATACCGGGCCCGGTCGGCTCGGGACACCCCACCAACTTCCACCGCGCGTTCAAGTGCCGTGACGGCAAGTGGCTGCAGATAAGCGCGGTGGCTCAGAGGGACTGGGAACGCCTCACCTCCGTCCTTGCCCGCAACCCGGGATACGAGACGCTGCCCACCGACCCGCGCTTCGACACGTTCCAGAAGCGCGTCGACAACCGTCCCATCATGTGGCCCTACCTTGATGCGCTCTTCGTCACCAAGGACAGGGCCGATTGGCTGCGGGAGCTTGAGGAAGGGGACATCGCCTGCGGCCCGGTCAACGACGTGGCCGAGGCGCTCAGCGACCCGCAGACTCTCTTCCGCCGGATGGTCGTCGAGGTGGACCATCCCCGCTGGGGCAAGTACCGGACGCTCGGCATGCCCGTGAAGATGACACAGATGCCGGAAGAGCGTTTCGACGCCCCTCCGGGGCTGGGAGAGCACAACCGGGACGTCCTGGAGGGCACGCTGGGCTACACGAGCGACTACGTGGACAGGCTCATCAGGGAGAACGCTATCTGAGCCGCGGAGACCTGCTTCGCGGCCGTGCACGTGTTTGGCGTATATGATGCGGTCGCGGCCGGATTGAGAACGCAGCCCGCGCCGCGGCTCTTGAACACATCACAGAGACTGAGGAGGAATCGATGCGCGCACAGGTCACACTCACACCGACGGAGTCGAAGAAGCTCATCGGCCTTGCCGTGGCCCGCATGCCGGAGGTGCAGCACGCGGCAGCGCACGGCACCGTCGTCATGCACCCGAGCAGCTCGACGTTCTTCACCGCCACGGAGCTCCTGGGAGAGCGCCCGGCAACAGACTACTGGGTCTGTGGCGTAACCGTCCCCAAGGGGACCTGCGTCGAGATAGGCACCTGCGTGGGACCGCACGCCATCGCCGCCGCCAAGCCCGAGGAGAGCGCCACGACGGGCAACCCCGAGGCCTTCCGCTTCTCCTGGGTCGTCCGGGGCGGCAAGCTGCACACCGGTTTGAGCCTGACGCAGCTCCTGGCCGAGATGGGACCAGACGATGTCTACATCAAGGGCGTCAACGCCGTGGACTGCAACCATCACGTCGGCATCCTCGTCGGCAACCTGGTCGAGGGCGGCACCATCGGCCGCGTCGTGTCAGGCGCCGCCCGGAAGGGCTTCAAGCTCATCTTCCCCGTCGGGCTCGAAAAGCTCATCCCGGTCCCGGTCGAGGAGGCGGCGAAGGAGGCCATCAAGAGCCAGTACACCTACAGCACCGGCATCAGTTGCGGACTCTTCCCGTGCAAGCAGGGCATTGTGGTGACGGAGGTGGATGCCATGCGCATCGCCTTCGGCTGTGAGGCCACGCCTATTGCAGCCGGCGGCCTTGGCGGCGCCGAGGGCGCCATCACCATGGTGCTGAAGGGAAGCGACGAGCAGGTGAAGGCGGCCATCGCTCTCGTCGAGAGCTGCAAGGGAGCGCGGCTGCCACAGGTGCGCACCTTCAACTGCGTTGATTGCCACCAGCCTATCTGCAGCTTCTCGATGGCAGGCAAGCCCTGGGTCGTGTAGCATCGGATGGGCATCTGTGCGAACCCGTGAGGCCTTCCTCACACAAATACACGTTGCATGAGGTGAGCAGTGAAGAGAGTCAGAAGGTCCCTGTTGTTCGTGCCCGGCGGCATCCCGCGGTTCATGGAGAAGGGGCTGGCGTCCGAGGCTGACGGCCTTATCATCGACCTGGAGGATGCGGTCGCCGCACACCGCAAGGCGGAGGTGCGGGACTGGGTGCGGAACGCGCTGCTGCAGAACGATTTCGGCAGGAAGGAGAAGATCGTCCGCATCAACGAGCTCGGCAGCGAGTTCGGCCATCAGGACATCATGACCATCATCGAGGGCAAGCCGGATGCTCTTCTGCTGCCTAAGGTGAACACCCCGGAGAACGTGCTGACCGCCGACGCGGTCATGACGGCGGCCGAGCGCCGCGCCGGTCTCGAGCCCGGCTCTGTCGGCCTTCTGGCGCTCATGGAGATGCCGGAAGGTCTCGAGAACGCGATGCGCATCGCCAAGAGCTGCAAGCGCCTCACGGGCCTCTGCTTCGGCGCGGGCGACTTCACCCGCGAGACGCATGCCGTCATCACCGAGAGCCGCATCGAGCTCTACTATGCGATGAGCCGCATACTGTGCGCCGCTCGCGCGGCGGGCATCGACGCCATCGACTCGCCGTGCGTCAGCATCCGCGACCAGGTCGCCAACGAGCGCGAGGCCGTCCAGGCCCTCAAGCTCGGCTATGACGGCAAGCAGGCCGTACATCCGGACCAGCTTGCCGCCATCAACAAAGTCTTCACGCCGAGCACGGAGCAGATCCAGTTCTGGGTCCGCGCCATCGACGCCTACCGGGAGTCCGAAGAGGCGGGCCGCGGCGCGACCACCGTCGACGGCAAGCTCATCGAGATGCCGATGGTGGAGATGGCTGCCCGCGTGCTCACGATTGCCGAGGTTGTCGGCGTACTGTCCGCCGCTGAGCTGGAGAAGCTCGACTGGGCGCGCAAGGCGCTGCTGTCGTGGGCCTCGGCCCGCGGCCGCTAGCAAGCCGGACGGACACGATTGCGCCAGGCGTCGCGTCCGGCAGGAGCGAGTGACCGCCGGTCGTCCGGAAAAACGGAGATGGCGCCCCCAGGAGGTGCAGGGGGCGCCATCTCTCTATCATGCAGGCGCAGTGCTGCCCGCGTCAGTATTTCAGCCCGAGTACCTTCTTGTAGTCCTGGTCCCACTTGTACAGCCCGCCGCGCCCCACTTCGGTGCCCGGCTTGGACGGCTTGGGCCGCATCTGCTCGGCATCAACGGGCTCCCTGGCGATAACGCCCTCGTCGTAGAGCTGCGCTATCTCCGCCTCGGATTTGCCCAGTATCGTCCCGAGGACGTACTCGTTGTGCTCGCCGAGATTCGGGATGGACTCGATGACGGGTTGGGTCTTCGACATCTTGAAGGGCCAGCCGAAATACGGGCGGGAGAGCGCATCGCCCATCTCCTTCGCATCGGGTCGGGAGTACCACTGGATGAAACCGCGCTCCTTGAAGTGCGGGTCCTTGAAGATATCGTCGATCCGGTTCACGGCGCCGGCGGGCACGCCGGCTTTCTGCAGCAGGCCGGCGACCTTGTGGCGGTCCTGCGGCGCCGTCCACCCGGCGATGATGGCGTTGAGCGCCTCCTGGTTGTCGTACCGCGCCATGGGAGTCGCGAACCGCTCGTCCGCTGTCAGCTCGGGGCGCCCCATCGCCCGGCACAGCGTCTCCCACTCCTCCTCGTCCCTGGCGGCGATGACGACCCATTCGTCGTTGCCGGCGCAGCGGTAGCAGCCGTGCGGCGCCCAGATAGAATGGTGATTGCCGATGCGGTGGTCGGTGCGGCCGTTCACCTGGTAGTCCAGTATCATCTGGCCGATGCAGGCGACGCCGGTCTCGTACATCGAGTGGTCGATCCACTGGCCCTGGCCGGTCTTGCGCCGGTAGCGCAGCGCCATCATCGCGGCGGTGGCGTTGTGCCATGCCGTGGTTGTGTCCATGTACGAGGCGTTGGTCCTCACCGGTCCCTCGCCGACGTAGCCGCACGCGTTCGACATGCCGGACATCGCGTCGATGGCGCGCGCGAACGCGCCGTAGTTGCCCCAGAGACCCTGGTGGCCGTACCCGCTGCTGGTGATGACGATGATATCCGGCTTGACCTGGCGCAGCGCCTCGTAATCGAGCCCGAACTTCTTCATCACGCCCGGCCGGTTGTTCTCCATCACGATGTCGGCCGTGGCGACCAGCTCCTTGAAGAGCTGCACGCCCCTGGGCTTGGCGAAGTCAAGCGTCAGGCTCTTCTTGTTGCGATACCAGCCGTCGTATGTCCCGTTGTGGTCCCAATAGCGCGGCCCGGGCTTCGAGTCCGGATAGGGTCCCATGGTCCACGGGATCATGCGCGTGTGCGACTGGACGCGGATGACCTCGGCGCCCAGGTCCGCCAGCAGCATCGTGGCGAACGGCAGCGCGAGGAAGTCCTCGACGGTGATTATCCTGATGCCCTCCAGGGCCTTTGCTCTCATCGGTTGTTCCGCTCCTGCCTTCTTCGGCGTCATCTAGATGACCTCCATTTCGGTCAGCCTGCTGAGGGCTTCCTTGTCGTAGCCGAGACCCTTCAGCACCTCGTGGGTGTGCTGTCCGAGCAGGGGCGCCGGGTTGGACTCGTGCGCCGGAGTCCCGCTCATGCGGAAGGGCCGGCCGGGGTACTGCAGCGGGCCGACGACCGGATGGTCGACCGTCTGGAAGAACTCGCGGGCCTGCATCTGGGGGCAGGCGAGGATATCCTTCGGCGTCTGACAGACGCCGAACACGAAGCGGCGGTTCTGAGCCTTGTGGAACAGCTCCAGGGCGTCAAGTTCCTTGAGCCGCTTGCTGACCAGTTCGTCCAGCTCCTTGATGTGCTCCGTCCTGCCTTCGCTCGTAGCGAACTTCGGGTCCAGCAACTGCGGCAGCCCGAGCAGCTCGGCGAAGTCCGAGAACGGCGCCCCGCCCGTGGTCGTCATGCAGATGTAGCTGCCACCCTTGCACGGTACGTATGCGCCGTCGAGCACCGGCTCGGTGCCGCGTGTGGCGATCACACCCTGGTAGGTGTACTGCGTCGGCTGGAACGGCGGCTGCACCGCGATGGACTCGACGACGGACGTGTCGATGAACTGCCCCTGGCCCGTGGAATCCCGGTACAGCAGCGCAGCCATCGTGGCGACGATGCCGTTGCGCGCCGCCATGAACCCTGCCTGGCCGAGCGCGTGCTGCAGAGGCTCGCGGTCGGGATTGCCGCTCAGGTTCATGAAGCTGCTCACCGCGTACTGGACGATGTCCGTCGACTTCATGTCGCGGTACGGGCCGGTGTGGCCGAAGGGAGTGATGGAGAGCATGATGAGCTTCGGGTTCTCAGCGGACAGCGCATCGTAGGTGAGCCCCAGCTTGTCCATCTCCGAGGGAATGAGGTCGACGACCAGTATGTCGGCGTTCTTCACCAGGCGCTTGAAGACCTGCATGCCCTCCGGCTTGTAGACGTCGAGCGTGACCGACTGCTTGTTCGTGTTCAGATACAGGAACTGGAAGCTCTTCTCGGGATGGGGAACGTCACCGGGGAACGGCCCCTTTCGCCTGGAGATGTCGCCCAGCCCCGGCCGCTCTATCTTGATGACGTCGGCGCCGTAGTCGGCAAGCATCTTCCCGGCGTAGGGGCCGGCGGTGTCCTCCGCCAGCTCGATTACGCGCACATCCGACAACGCACTTTCAGACACGCAAACCTCCCCTTGCTAGATTCATTCCGCGCCATGCTCCCGGCACGAACGGCGTCGCGGAACGACGCCCTGTGCCGCTGCGGCAAGGTCGCCCAGGTTCTCTACAACAACGGCCCCTGCTTTCGCGAGGGCCTGCTTCTTCTCGTCAGCTCGACTGGCGCGGCCGGTGATGATGGCGCCCGCATGGCCCATCCTCCGGCCCGGAGGAGCGGAAGCCCCCGCGATGAAGGCTACGACCGGCTTGGTCACGTGGCCGCGGATGTACTCCGCTGCCTCCTGTTCCGACGTGCCGCCTATCTCACCGATGAGGACGACCGCGTCCGTATCGGCATCCTCCTGGAACAGCCGCAGGATGTCGACGAACGTCGTGCCGGGCAGGGGGTCGCCTCCGAGTCCCACGCAGGTGGATTGCCCCATGCCATTCAGGGTCAGTTGATTCACGACCTCGTAGGTGAGCGTGCCGCTGCGGGAGACGACGCCGACATTGCCCGGCGTGGCGATGCTTGCCGGCAGGATGCCTACCTTGCAGCGAGCCGCCGGCGCGATGAGCCCCGGACAGTTGGGACCGATGACCCGGACGCCCTTGCCCCTGATATGCTGGTGCCACTTCACCTCGTCCATCGTGGGGATGTGCTCGGTGATGCAGACAACCGTCCGAATCCCTGAATCGGCCGCCTCCATGATGGCGTCCGAGGCAAACTGGGCCGGGACGAAGATGAGGCTCGTGTCGGCGCCGGTCCGGCGCAGGGCCTGCTCGACCGTGTCGAACACGGGCAGGCCGTCTCCCCACGTCGTTCCCCCCTTGCCAGGAGTCACGCCGCCCACCACCTTTGTGCCATAGTCGATGCAGCGCTGCGTGTGGAAGGTCGCTTCCCGGCCGGTGATGCCCTGGACGAGGACGCGCGTGTCGTTGTTCACGAGTATCATCGCCCGCCCCCTCTCTCGAAAGCGGCCGCCACGGCGCGGCGCGCCGCCTGCTTCAGGTCCGGCTCGAAGGTGATGGGCAGGCCGGACTCGCGCAGCGTCGCCATGCCCTGCTCCAGGTTCGTCCCGTTCATGCGGACGATGAAGGGCACCTGGACGTCTCGCTCTTTCAGCACCCGCACGATGGCTGTCGCCAGCACATCGCATCGCAGGATGCCGCCGAAGATGTTGACCCAGGCGGCGCGGACCTTCGGGTCCGAGAGCATCATCTCGAGGGCCGCGACCAGTTGCTCTTCGCTGGCGCCGCCGCCCACGTCGAGGAAGTTCGCCGGCTCGCCGCCGGCCCATTTCACCAGGTCCATGGTCGCCATGGCGAGCCCGGCGCCGTTCACCAGGCAGCCGACAGTGCCGTTCAGCCTGATGTAGTTGATGCCCACGTCCGCCGCCTTCGCATCGAACGGGTCTTCCTGCGAGATGTCGCGCAGGGCAGCCAGCTCAGGATGGCGGAACAGAGCGTTGACATCGAGCGTCACCTTGGCGTCCAGCGCCAGCATGCGGCCGTCCGCGGTGGTGACGAGCGGGTTGATCTCGACCAGCGAGCAATCGCTCTCGACGAAGAGGCGGTAGGCTGCCTGAGCGAGCTGCGTCACCGGGCGAACATACTCGGAGGGCAGGTTCATGTGCCGGGCCAGGTTGCGTCCCTGGTACGGCAGAACGCCGGTGAGCGGGTCGATGTGCAACCTCGCCACGCGGTTGGGCTGGCTCGCGGCGACCTCTTCTATCTCCATACCGCCGGCGTCGCTCGCGATGATGACCGGCAGGCGTGCGGAGGTGTCGATGAGAAGTCCGAAGTACAGCTCTCTCTCGGGCCGCATCGCCTCCTCGACCAGGAGTGAGCCGATGGGCAGCCCCTCAGGGCCGGTCTGGTGCGTGACGAGGCGCGAGCCAAGCAGTTGCTGTGCGCACTCGCGCACCTGGTCGCGCGTTGCCGCCGCACGGATGCCGCCGGCTTTGCCGCGACCTCCCGCATGTATCTGGGCCTTGAGGATGGCCGGCAGCCCGGTCTCGGCAGCTCGCGCCTCGGCCTCATCCGGGCTTGACGCGACGCCGCCCTTCGGGACGGGTATGCCGTACCGGCTCAGGAGCGCTTTCGCCTGGTACTCATGCAGCTTCATTCACACACTCTCCCTGCGGGGGAGACCGACTGCGTCCCCGCGCACCGGGAGCCTAGCATATGTCAACCTCCGGAAGCACGGAAGCGGCCGTTGGATGCAGCATGTAGAATACTGGATACCAGGGTCATCATAGTGCGCTGACACGGTGTTGTCAATGGCCGTACACGAGCCGGCGTGCGGCGGAGCCGGACGTTCCGCGCCGGGTCCGCGAAGAAGCGTGGGCCGGTTGGACGGACGTCGCGGCCTTGCCGTATCATGGCCACTCGACGCGTCCGGCGGTTGTGCGGGCGCGAGTTTCGGAAGCCGTGAGGAGGACAGCGTGAACGATAGTCTTGCAGTCGTCTGGGTCACCCGCGACCGCGAAGCGGCGATGAACATGGTCTTCATGTATACCAAGAACTCGAAGCTCAGGAAGTGGTGGAGCAAGGTCACTCTCATCATCTGGGGACCATCCGGCCCTCTACTGGTTTCCGACCCCGAGCTGCAGAAGGAGCTGAAGGCGCTCAAGGACGCAGGCGTCGAGTTGCAGGCCTGCAAGGCGTGCTCCGACAAGTACGGCATCAGCGACCAGCTCACCGCACTGGGTGTCGAGGTCAAGTACATGGGCCAGCCGCTGACCGAGCTGCTGAAGTCGGGCACGGCGGTGCTCTCCGTCTAGCGGCGTGAGCCGACGCGTCCCGGACTCTTCGGTCTTGATTTCCGAGCGTGGGTGGGGCGTTCCGCCCCACCCACGCGAATGCCGTCAGATGTTGACTGGTCGCGGCTACGGCGACTGCGGAGGAACGAGCTTCCCGTACGCCCCGGTCCAGCTCTTCGCCTGGCTCAGGAATTCAGCCATTCCGTACTTCCCGATGAACTCGGTCGCTTCACGGTATCTGCGGTACTTGTAGCCCGCGTGGTTGAAGAAGGCTGCAATCGTGCCGCACGAGGCCAGGTCTGGACACTCTCCGCATGCGGCCAGCTTCCGGGTGACACAGCAGACCTTCATGGCGCACTTCGCCTTCGCGATATCGCGTCGCCCATCGAGGTACCCGAGCTTGCAGCCTTTGCACTGCCCTTCGGCGAGGACCCGGCACGTGCCGCAGTAGGCGCCGCAGCAACCGGCGTAGTTGACGGTTGGCTCATCTCGCGACAGGTCCGGCATCGTGACTCTCCGCGCCCTCCATGCTTCTCATCCTGCCCCGGGGTGAGGGGCAGGCTGAGTAGACACGGCGCAAGGCGCTCCGTCGTGCAGGAGCGGTTTCGCGACGGTTCGACGGATGGCTCTAGACAGGCTTGCGTTCGAGCAGCTCGATGAGCGTGTCGTCCGGACCCAGCAGGAAGGAGATGCGTATGCCGGGCCGGAAGTTGGTGATGTCCTGCTTGAATACGACGCCCTTGGCCTTCAGCTCTTTGACCGCGGCATCGAGGTCGTTTGTCACGATGCCGAAGTGCTCCAGCCCGTACGTGGTGCCGGGCGCCGGCGACTTTGCGGTCGGTTTCTCAGCTCGTCCTTTGACGAAGATGTTGCCGCCGCCCAGGTTCACCGCTATCATCGGGGTGCCGTCCGGTGCGGTGCCCTTGTTCTTGACGACCGCCCCGAACTTCTCAACGTAGAACTGCGCCGCTGCCTCGGGATTGGGGCTGATGATATGTACGTGGTCGAAGGTGTACGTTGCCATCTCTTCTCGCTCCTTTCGCGCGAATACTAGGCGTGGAAGCCACCGACTGTCAACGTGTACCATTGCTGCGTGGCAGCCGGCGACACGCACATCTGGAAAGGGGGCATCGTGTCAGAGAAGAAACAAGTCCTGGTGGTCAACGCCATCGAGCCGGAGGCGATGCGGATGATTCGCGAGGTGAGCGACGACGTCCACGTCGTAGATGTCGCCGATCTCACCCGCGCTGAGCGGAAGGGCGACATGTCCCGCAGCGCCGAGCTGGACAGGGCGCTCGCGACGGCGGAGGTTGTCTTCGCACTCAAGTTGCCTGACCGCCTGGTGGAGCGCTCTCCGAAGCTGAAGTGGATACAGACGATTTCCACCGGAGTGGACCGGATACTGAATCCGGAGCTGGCCCGCAGTTCCGTGGTCGTCACCAACATGTCCGGCATCCACGAGGTCACCATGGCTGAGTTCGTGCTCATGCTGATGCTCATGTTCGTCAAACAGATACCGCGCGCCTTCTACCAGCAGATAGAGGGACGCTGGAAGTGGTACCCGGTGGACGTGCTCCCGGGCAAGACCGCGGGCGTTATCGGCTTCGGCCGCATCGGCCGCGAGGTCGCCCGGTACTGCCGCTTCGCCGGCATGAAGGTGGTGGCGACCCACCGGTCCGCTGCGGACGGCGACACGGCGGAGAGCGTCGACCTGATGCTGCCCATGTCCCGGCTGCACGAGTTGCTGGCGCAGAGCGACTTCGTTGTGCTGGCCGTACCGCTCACCGCGGAGACCCGCAATCTCATCGGCGAGGCCGAGCTGTCGGCGATGAAGAAGACGGCGCGGCTCATCAACGTGTCCCGCGGACCCATCGTGGACGAGGCTGCGCTGACCCGCGCGCTGCAGCAGGGAACCATCGCCGGCGCCGGACTGGACGTGTTCGCCGTCGAGCCGCTCTCACCCGACAGCCCGCTGCGGCACATGCAGAACGTCATCATGAGCCCGCACGTGTCCGGCGATACCGGCGACTACGACATCCTCGCCGCCCGCCTGTTCGCCGAGAACCTGCGGCGCTACCTCGCCGGCGAGCCGCTGCTGAACGTGGTGGACAAGGCGCTGGGCTATTAGGCACTCCCCCGCGCCGGGGTGTCCTTTGACACTCCGCGGAAGCGAGGGTTAGACTGGGCAGGCTGCCGTGATTCTCTCAGGCGGCATACCTGCTGTGGAGGAGGAACCCATGACGAACCGTGTAGCTATCACCAGGACGGTACCCGGGGGTGTCGAGAGTGCCGTACGGGAAGCGGTGCGCCTGGCCGGCGGCTTCTCCGAGCTCATCGGCCCCAACAGCCGCGTGCTCATCAAGCCGAATCAGTGCAAGCCGTCGCCGCGTCATAGTGGCTGCATGGCCGACGGCGAGGTGGTCGAAGCGGTGGCGAAGCTGGTGCTGGAACACAAGCCGAAGTCGGTCATCATCGGCGACGGCGCCATCGCGGGCTACGACTTCGGCGGCTTCAGCACCCAGGAGTCGTTCGACTCTTCCGGCGTGACCGATGTCGCGAAGCGTCTCGGCATCGAGCTGCGCAACCTGAACACGGACGTTGCCGTGGACGTGAAGATACCCAACGCGCTCATCATGGACAGCGTCCGCATCGCGAAGACCGCGCTCGATAGCGACGTCATCATCAGCATCCCGGTCCTCAAGACCCACATCCGCACGCACGCCACGCTGGCGCTCAAGAACATGAAGGGCGTCATGCCCGGCGCTGAGAAGCGCAAGACCCACCGGCTGGGGCTGGACATGGCAATCGTGGACCTGTGCACCGTCGTCCCCCCGGCGTACGCAATCATCGACGCCACCGTCGGCATGGAGGGGTTGTGGCAGGCGCCGCAGGACAGCCGGAAGATGGACCTCATCGTGGCGGGCGCCGATGCGCTATACGTCGATATCGTTGGCGCGGCCCTCATGGGCATCGACCCATCCCAGATCATGCACCTGCACCATATGGGCGAGAAGCAGGGCAAGCGCGTGGCGCTCGACGCCGTCGAGATAGTCGGCGAGCGCATCGAAGACCACCGCAAGTCGTTCAAGACCGGCTTCGATGTCTTCCGCTCGCGCTATCCCGAGGTCAACATCATCCAGGGCGAGTCGGCCTGCAGCGGCTGCACCAACGAGCTGGTCAGCGCCATCACCTACATGAAGTCAGCCGGCTACGCCGAGCAGATGAAGGGCCTCACGGTTGTCATCGGCAACGCCCCGGATGCCGGCGGCGCCGGCAAAGCTGTCGCCCTCGGCAAGTGCTCCGCGGGTGTCAAGGGCGCAAAGGCTCACCTTCCGGGCTGCCCTCCCAAGGAAGACGCCATGATCCGCATCCTGTGCGAGGTCTGCGGCGTCGATGCGAACAAGGTGAAGGAGACCATGGCCGGGGAGCGCAAGAAGCTCTGGGATTCTTCGAGCGGCGCCCTGCAGCGATAGGACACGAGAACTGGAGGATGAATGAAAGCAGCGTACTACGAGGGTAACAAGCGGTTCTCAGTCGGCGAATCCAGGATCATCCCTCCCGGTCCCGGGCAGGTCCGCATGAAGGTTGCCTACGCAGGCATCTGCGGCACGGACGTGCATATCTTCCTCGGGCACATGGACCACAGGCTCAAGCCGCCGCAGGTAGTCGGACACGAGGCGGTCGGCACCGTCGCCGAGGTCGGCCAGGGTGTGACCGGCTTCAAGGTTGGCGACCATGTTGTGCTGCGGCCCACGGATGCCTGTGGCAAGTGCCCGTCGTGCGAGAAGGGGCACATCAACATCTGCCCGACGCTCAACTTCATCGGCATCACCACGCCCGGCGCCTTCCAGGGCTCCTGGACCGTGCCGGCTCACCTGCTGCACAAGGTTCCCGACAACATCAACCTGGTGCATGCAGCGCTCATCGAGCCGCTGGCGGTCGCGGCACACGACGTCCGCTACGGCAAGGTGAAGAAGGGTGACTACTGCGTCATCCTCGGCGCCGGCCCCATCGGCGTGCTGGAGGCGCTGGTCTGCCGCGAGAAGGGCGCGCAGGTGGTGGTCTCCGAGGTGAACGAGGCGAGGCTCAAGCTCGCGAAGGACATGGGCTTCGATGTGGTCAACCCCGCCAGGACCGACCTCGTGAAGTACGTCTTCGACAATACGGGGGGCGCGGGAGCCGACGTGGTCTTCGAGGTCACCGGCACGCAGGCGGGAGCAGAGATGATGACCAGATTGCCGCGGACGTGCGGCACCATCGTCATCGTCGCCATCTTCGCCGAGCCCATGATGGTTGACCTGCGCAACATCCTCTGGCGTGAGTACACCGTTGTCGGCGCCCGCAACTACCTCAAGGAGGACTTCGACGAGGCCATTCGCCTCGTGGTGGGTGGCAAGCTGCCGCTCGACAAGATCGTCTCAGACATCCGGCCCGTCGACCGGGTGCAGGAGACGTTCGAGGACATCGTGGGCGGCAAGGCGAACTTCATGAAGGTCCTCATCGACACGTCGGCGGAGTAGCTCCGTTCGACGGAACAGAGGCTGTCCGAACCGCGCGGGCAGGGGCCCACCCAGCCCGCGGCCGTTTCCCGCGCAGTACACGGCGCCCCGCACCGGCAGCGGCCCCAGCCGAGACCCCCCGGCGAACCGGAGCCGTGCCCCCCGAAC
>CAZVCS010000043.1:0-15549 GCA_964625765.1 uncultured Dehalococcoidales bacterium
TCGCGCAAGCGACCGTGGGTTCGAATCCCACCCTCTCCGCCATGGTATCTTATCTTTGCCGCGCATACATTCCTCGTTTCACTGAGTCTGCCCACCAGTGTCGTTTCCACTTGGGGCCGTGGGCGACGGCGCAGCCCCTGTCGTGTGCTACAATCGGCGCTCGGCTCGGCGTCCTGCCATGGAAGAACTCGCCTACTGGATCGTGCTGTCGCGCGTCGCGGGCATCGGACGCGCCCGCCTCCGCCGGCTGAAGCAGTGCTTCGGCGCCCTCGACCGCGCCTGGGGAGCCTCGGCGGCCCAACTGAGGTCGGCGGGGCTGGACGAAAGAACGGTCGAGCATCTGCTGGAGGCGAGAGCGAGTCTCAACCCGGACGCGGAGATGGGCCGGCTGAGGCAATGCGGGATCCAGGCACTCACGGCGGACGACGAACGCTATCCTTCGCGGCTGCGGGAGGCGCCCGACGGTCCGGCAGTCCTGTACGTCAGAGGGAGCCTGCCGCCCGATTCGACTCCCCTGGTCGCCGTAGTCGGAACACGACGCCCCACCTCCTATGGCCGACAGGCGACGGCGGAGCTGGTGGATGGCCTCGTCAGCCGCGGAGTGATCATCGTGAGCGGCCTTGCCATCGGCATAGACACGGTTGCCCATCGCGAGGCGCTGGAACGCGGTGGCACGACGGTCGCCGTGCTCGCGTCCGGACTTGACCTCGTGTATCCGGCCGAGAATCTTGCCCTGGCGCAGAGGATTGCCGCGAATGGAGCGCTCGTCAGCGAGTATCCGCCCGGCGTGAAGCCGCGGCCCGAGAGCTTCCTTCTCCGCAACCGGATCATGAGTGGCCTCAGTGCCGGCGTGGTGGTCATCGAGGCCGGAGAGCGCAGCGGCGCCCTGCGCACTGCACACGCGGCCGTCGATCAGAACCGCGAGGTCTTTGCGCTGCCGGGCAGCATCTTCTCGACTCAAAGTCGCGGAACCAATCATCTGATCCAGGAAGGGGCCAAGCTCGTCCGGTCGGTGGAGGATATCCTCGTTGAACTGGGCATCGATGTACCGACGCCTGAGTTGTGCCCGCCGATTCGCGTACAGGCCGACGCGGTGCAGGTGCGCCTTCTTGCCGCCATGGGCTCGACGCCGGTGCACGCGGATGACCTGGCGCGGGAACTGATGCTGCCGAGCGGCGATGTCTCGGCGGCGCTCACGCTGCTCGAGTTGCAGGGTCTCGTGCAGGATGTCGGAAGCATGCAGTATGTCGTTTCACCCCGCTGGAGGATGGTCGCTTCGTGAAGAAAGGTCTGGTTGTCGTTGAGTCACCCGCGAAGGCGAGGACAATCGGCCGGATTCTCGGCCGGAACTACACTGTACTCGCCTCTCTGGGCCACATCAGGGATCTTCCCAAGAGCAAGCTCGGCGTCGATGTCGAGCACGGCTTCGAGCCGCAGTACGTGGTGCCGAAGGCGAAGTCGAAGGTTGTGTCGGAGATACGGGAGGCGGCGGCGAAGGCGGATGCCGTCTACCTGGCGACGGACCCTGACCGTGAGGGTGAAGCCATATCCTGGCACCTCATCGCGGCGGCGAAGCTCGAGGCAGGCGACCGCTCGCTGCAGCGTGTCGTCTTCCACGAGATAACGTCTGAGGCAGTCACCCGGGCATTCAAGAATCCGCGGGATATCGACATGCGCCTTGTCGAGGCGCAGCAGGCCCGCAGAGTGCTTGACCGGCTTGTCGGTTATAAGCTGAGCCCTCTGTTGTGGAAGAAGGTGCAGCGCGGCCTCTCGGCCGGACGCGTGCAATCGGTGGCGGTTCGACTCATCGTCGATCGCGAGCGAGAGATCGAGGCGTTCGTGGCCGAGGAGTTCTGGGTGCTGCGCGTCAAGCTGACGAGGCTCGACGGGCGGGACCCCTTCTGGGCGAAGGTTGTCGCGTCGCGGAACGGCAAGAAGCTGTCGGTTGGCACGGAAGCCGCGGCGCTGTCGACGCTGAACCAGCTTGTCACGGCCCGGTACACCGTCGCGGACGTCACCAAGAAGACCGTGCCGCACAAGCCCGCGGCACCATTCACCACCTCAACGCTCCAGCAGGAGGCCTCCCGCCGGCTCCGGTTCACCGCCAGCCAGACCATGGCTGTCGCACAGCAACTGTACGAAGGTGTTCCTCTCGGCAAGGGAGACCCTGTCGGCCTCATCACGTACATGCGTACTGACTCCCCGCATCTCGCGACGGCTGCCGTGTCCGAGATCCGGGATTTCATCGGCACGGAGTTCGGGCCGGACTACCTGCCGTCGAAGCCGCACCGCTACACCAGCAAGAGCAAGTTTGCTCAGGAGGCGCATGAGGCGATTCGTCCCACCAGCGTGGCGAATACTCCCGAGCGACTGAAGGCGTTCCTCGATGCAAGGCAACTCAAGCTCTACACGCTCATCTGGCAGCGCGCCATCGCCAGCCAGATGTCTCCGTCCCTGTACGAGAACATCACCGTCGTGATCGATGCCGCGACAACGGGCGACGCCGGGTTCCTGCTTGAGGCCGCAAGCTCCCGCTGCACCTTCCAGGGCTTTGAGAAGCTCTACCGCGAGCGCTCGGACGAAGCGGAGCAGGGTGAGGACGAAGGACTGCAACTCCCCGACCTGGGGAAAGGCGAGGGACTGACCCATGCCGGCTCGGACAAGGAGCAGAAGTTCACTCAGCCTCCGGCCCGCTATACGGAGGCATCGCTCGTCAAGACCCTGGAGCAGAAGGGCATCGGCCGGCCGAGTACTTACGCGCCCACGCTGTCGGTAATCCAGTACCGCGACTACGTTGCCAAGGAAGCAGGGCGTTTCCGCCCGACCAAGCTTGGCTTCGTGGTGAACGACCTGCTGAGCGAGCATTTTCCCCGCATCGTCGACGTCGGCTTCACCGCTAATATGGAGGCGCAACTCGACGACGTGGCACAGGGTGAACGGGACTGGGTCTCGGTGGTGGGCGAGTTCTACAAGCCGTTCTCGACCGAGCTTGAGGGCGCTGAGAGCAGGATCGCGCACGTCAACGTTACCGAGCCAACCGACGAGGTATGCCCGAACTGCGGCAAACCTATGGTGGTCAGGACCGGCCGATTCGGCAGATTCGTAGCCTGCAGCGGCTACCCTGAGTGCAAGACCACCAGGAAGCTGTCCGTCTCCACCGGAGCGCACTGCCCCGAGTGCGGCGCGGACATAGTCGTGAAGCGCTCGAAGAAGGGCAAGACCTTCTATGGCTGCAGCCGGTACCCGGCGTGCACCTTCGCGATGCCGCGGAAACCGGTGGCGACTCCGTGTCCGAAGTGCGGGAAGGTGCAGGTGCCGTACGGCAAGAGCAAGACGAAGTGCCTGAGCTGCGGCGCTGTGACGGCGCTGTCCCCGGGCGCCGGGTCAGGTGAAGATGAGGACGGTGCACAACACGCCGACGCCTGACTACGGCGCCAGGGTCGCGCGGCTGCGCGCGTCCCTCCTCGAGCAGGGATGTGGCGCGCTCGCAGTCTCGTGTCCCCAGAACGTCCGCTACATGGTCGGATTCGCCGGTACGTCCGGGTGGCTCGTGGTGTCGCAGGACGATCTCATTCTTGCGACGGACGCCCGCTACATCGAGCAGGCCTCGTCGCACATGCCCTGCGGCCGTGCGGCACTGGCCGGAAGAGGGCTGGTTGAATACGTTGCGGACTACGCCGCCGAGAGAGGTCTTGAGAATATCGCGTTCGAAGCCGCGAATCTCACCTGCTCCAGCTTCACGGCGCTGCAGGAGCGGCTGCATGAGCACGACTCCGGCTGCCGGTTGATGCCGACGACGGGACTGGTCGAAGCTCTTCGCGAGGTCAAAGACGGGTGGGAACTCGACTCGATTCGTCGTGCCGCCCTGCTGGCGGACGGCGCCGTGCGCCACGCGCGACTGGTTCTGCGGGCTGGCCTGACGGAGGCCGAACTGGCGTGGCGTCTTGAGCGGTGGCTTCGCGAGCACGGCAGCGGAGCGATGCCGTTTGATATCATCGTCGCGTCGGGACCGAATGCATCGCTGCCGCACGCGACGCCGTCCGACCGACCGATAGCCGAGGGCGAACCTGTGGTCATCGACCTCGGTGCGACGGTGGACGGGTATTGCAGCGACATCACCAGAACGTTGTTCCTGTCCTGCGTCGCTGCCCCTTTCGACCGCATCTACGCGGCGGTTCTGGCTGCGCAGCGTGGCGCCATTGAGAGTCTTGTCACCGGCATGAGCGGACGCGAGGCCGATGCGCTCGCTCGGGACTCACTCGCAGCCGCCGGATATGGCGAGCTCTTCACCCACGGCCTTGGCCATGGGGTGGGTCTCGAGATACACGAGCGCCCGACAGTCAACGCCAGGTCGAATGCTCCCCTTCTGGACGGCATGGCCTTTACGGTCGAGCCCGGCGTTTATGTTCCCGGACAAGGTGGTGTTAGAATTGAGGACACTGTGGTACTGCGGGATGGTAGGGCCGAACAACTGACCCACGCTGCCAAGGGTGACCCGGTGGTGGGAATCCGGCTCTGACGCCCGCGGGGTCCGACATGCACGATGAGCCAGCGCCCCGCGAGGGCGCTGAGTGGTTTTCACGGCCAGGGACGGCGTTGCTGAAAGGAGTCATACATGATAGACGCAGGTGAATTGCGGAAGGGCATCGCAATCGAGCTTGAGGGCAAGATATACCAGGTGGTGGATTTCCAGCACATCAAGATGGGACGCGGCTCGGCCCAGGTGAAGCTGAAGCTCCGCGACATCCGCGGCGGGGGCGTAATCGAGCGCGGCTGGCAGTCGACGGAGCGGTTCGTGCCGGCGTTTCTCGAGCACCGGCCGGCGCAGTTCCTCTATGCCGACGGTGGCGCGTACTGCTTCATGGACAACGAGACCTACGAGCAGTTCGAGCTTCAGGCCGAGCAGATCGGTGACGGAGTGAGATTCCTGAAAGAAGGCTTTGTGGTGGATGTCCTGCGTCACGCGGGCAGTCTTGTCAGCGTGGAGTTGCCGACCGCGGTCAACCTCGAGGTGACGCAGACGGATCCCGGCTTCAAGGGCAACACGGCGACAGGTGGGTCCAAGCCTGCAACCCTCGAGACCGGCGCCGTCGTACAGGTGCCTCTGTTCATCGCCACGGGCGATGTCCTTAAGATCGACACCCGGACCGGAGAGTATCTCGAGAAGGCGTCGTGATCGCAGTCGACCTGCACGTTCACACGTACCGTTCTCCCGACAGCAACACGCCGCTGAATGCCATAGTTCAGGCGTGTGCGGACAGCGGCATCGACTGCGTTGCCATCACCGACCACAATTGCATCGCAGCCGCACTCGAACTGCAGCGCTCGGGCGGGGTGAGAGTCATCGTCGGCGAGGAGATACGCACGACGGCCGGTGAGTTGCTGGGTCTGTTCCTCTCGGAGCGTGTGCCTCCCGGACTTGACCCTCTTGAGACAATCGCGCGCATCAAGGCGCAGGGGGGACTCGTGTGCATGCCGCACCCCTTCTCTCGCTGGCCCGTGATTCGGCCGTCCTCGCTGGGCCACCTCGATGACGGCAGCTTCGTACCGGATAGCCGGCTGCGAAGGATGAACGGGCTGCTGACGCAGGATGTGCTGCAGGCTATCGACATGATTGAAGTCATGAACGCAAGGACGCCCTTCTCCAGCAACCTCGCGGCCGCCCGTCGTCTTGCGGAGCTTTGCTCGCTGCCGGGCACGGCAGGAAGCGATGCACACACGGCAGGGGAAATCGGCCGGGCGCGCAACGAGATGGCCGACTTCTCGGACGCCGCGACGTTCCTCGCGGCGATTCGCGATTCCGGCGCAACGGGCGTGAGGTCGAGCTTCCGCGTCCACTTCTCCAGCACCTGGGTCAAGCTGAGGAGGAAGACGTGCTGAAGCTGGGCTGGATGTCCACGGGGCGCGGTCCCGGCTCTTTCGAGCTGCTGCGCGTCACCTGTGAGAACATCGAGTCCGGGAGACTCGATGCGCGGATTTCGTGCGTCATCTGCAATCGCGGGATGGGCGAAACCGAGCAGACCGACCGCTTTCTCAATTTCATCAGGTCGAAGGGCCTGCCGCTTGTATCCGAATCCTCCAGCAGGTTCCGCCGCGACTACGCCGGAGACGACTGGCGGACGGCATTCGACCGCATCCTGTCGAGCGGCATTGAGCGGTTCGACGTTGACGTTATCTTCCTTGCCGGCTACATGCTCATCGTGAGCGAGTTCCTCTGCACTCGCTACTCGCTGTTGAATCTCCACCCGGCGCTGCCGGACGGTCCGAAGGGCGAGTGGCCAGAGGTAATGCGAGAACTGGCGCGGAGCGGAGCAGTGAGGACCGGCGCCATGATCCACGTGGTCACGCCCGAGTTGGACAGGGGACCAGTGGCGACGTATTTCTCGTTCCCGTTGTCGGGCCAGCCCTATGACGGCCTCCGAGCCTGCGGTGATGTGGATGCTCTTGCGGACGCCATACGAAAGCAGGAGTTGCGCCGCGAGTTCCCGCTCATACTGGCGACCCTTCGCTCGCTCGCGGCCGGGGACATCGTCGTCTCCGGGGGACGTATCCACAACCGTGTGGGTGAACCGCTTGCCCGAGGCCTCGACCTGTCCGCACAGGTCGAACGCGAGCTGGCCCGTTCCTAGCCCTCGAGTCAGGGTGTTCCTGTTCCTGCGCGGCTCGTGTCAGCGCATTCCCCGGGAAACGACACGCGGGCCCGCCTCTTGCGAGAACGGGCCCGCTGACTCGAGTCTTGTGATGCGGTCAGGGGACGATGGCGGTGTCCGGGTTGAGGATGTTGTTCGGGTCGAACGCCTTCTTGATGTCCCGCATGATCTGCTTCTGCCTCGGGTCCATGTAGAGGTCGAGGTAGTGTATGCCCTTCTTGCCGATGCCGTGTTCGGCGGTGATGGTGCCTCCGAGGCGCATGGCGGCCGCGTAAACCTCTTCCTTTATGTTGTTCAGGAGGCCCCGGTCGCCGATGTCCTTCACCAGGATGTGGTGGATGTTGCCGTCTCCGGCGTGGCCGACTGCCGGGATCTTCACGCCGTACTTGGCGGCGATCTTGTCGACCTCATCCATCAGGTTGCCGATCTCGCCCGGAGGAACGGCCGTGTCGAGCGAATCGGCGTTGGGTGAAACCGCGGACTGGACCTCACTGCGTATCTTCAGGATGGCGGACTGTTCCTCGCGGCGCTCAGCCATGAGTGTGTCCACGGCGCCGAACTTCTGGCACACGTTGGAGACCTGCTCCGCCTGGAAGTACACCTCGTCCTCATTGGCGCCGTTCAGGATGACGATGAGGTAGGCCTTGCCTTTGGGGGCTGGCCAGGTCATGCCGAGGTAGTTGGAGGTGAGGTCGACTATCTCGCGGTCCATGAACTCGATGGCGAGCGGGATGATGCCCGCCTGCAGGATGGCGGGGACGGTGTTGATAGCGTCGTTCCTGTTCTCGTACGAGATGACCATTGTTGCGGTGCCGGCGAAGCGCGGGTAGAGCCGCAACGTCACTTTGGTGACCACGCCAAGAATTCCCTCGCTGTCGACCATGAGGTGCAGCAGCGGAAGACCGGTGTTGCACTTGAGCAGCTTGCCGCCCATGGTGACAATCTCGCCGGTGGGCAGGACGACCTCGAGGCCCTTGACGTAGTTGCGCATGACGCCGAACTTGACGGCCCGGGCGCCGCCCGCGTTGCAGACGGCGAGCCCGCCGAGCTGCGCACCTTCATCGCCGGGATGAGGCGGGAACGACATGTTCTTGGCATCGGCGGCTTCGAGGAGTTGCCCCAGGGTGACGCCGGCCTGAGCAACGGCCATCAGGTTGCGGGTGTCTATCTCCTCGATCTTGTCGAACCGCTCCATGGAGAGGACGATGCCGTCCTTCGTTGGGATGGCGCCACCGGCCATGCCGGTGCCTCCACCCCGGACGTAGACTGGGGTCTTCTCCCGATTGGCCAGCTTGAGTATCGCCGACACGTCCTGCGCATTCGCGGGCTTGACGACGATGATGTTGTCCGCCGCCTTGGGCATGACCGGTGGCGGTGTGGCATCAACTTTGTACGGTGCGGTCTGGTCCGCGCCGGTAACCACCCAGTCACTACCTACTATGTCCCTGAGGGCCTGTGCCGTAACCATGCTGTCAGCTCCTTTGCTTGACCTCGGCCGTCAGCTTCGGAAGAACCTCGTACAGGTCGCCGACGATGCCGTAGTCCGCAACCTTGAATATCGGAGCCGATGGGTCGGCGTTGATGGCGAGGATGGTATCGGAATCACGCATCCCGGCCAGGTGCTGGGGGCTGCCTGACACACCGACTGCCACGTAGAGCTTGGGTTTGACGGTGTTGCCGCTGAAACCGACCTGGTGCTCCTTGCCGATCCAGCCGTCGTCCACGATCGGCCGGGTGCAGCCGACGACGCCGCCGAGGGCGCCGGCAAGCTCTTCGACGAGAGAGAAATCGGCCGCGCTTTTCAGGCCGCGTCCGCCGCAGACGATGACATCAGCCTCGGCGATGTTGACGCCGCCGGCGCTTTCCTTGCTGACAATCTTCAGCACGGAGTCGATGACGCTGGCATCCTTGCGGATGATCTCGCCCTTCCGGGAGGCATCGCGCGGCAGCTTCTGCATGACCTTGTAGCGCACGGTAGCCATCTGAGGACGGGTGGTCGTCCGGATGTGAGCCAGGATGTTGCCGCTGAAGGCCGGGCGGATCTGGACGAGGTTGCCCTCGTCACCGACCTCGAGTGCGGTGCAGTCGGCCGTCAGGCCGGTGTTCAACGCGGCCGCGACTCTCGGGGCGAGCGAGCGGCCCAGGTGCGTGGCGCCGACGAGAAGCGTCTCCGGCTTCACGTCGTTGACGAGGCGGCAGATGTTGTGCTTGTAGTTGAGGAGGTCGAAATCCCGCAGAGCGGGGTTGTCGATGTAGTAGACCTTCTGCGCGCCGTAGTAGATCAGCTCCTTGACTTCGTCTCCCATGTTGGAGCCGAGCAGGAGAGCCGACACCTCGATTCCGAGCTTCTTCGCAATCTCAGTGCCCTTGCCGAGCAACTCGTAGGACACGGGGTGAATCTTGCCTTCGCGCTGCTCAGCGAAGACCATCAGACCTTTGTAGTCAGCGTTCATTTTGCGCTCCCGAGCAGGCCGAGCTTCTGCAGCGCGTCTGCCACGTTCTTTGCGGCATCCTCGGGGGTGCCCCGGAATACCTCTCCCTTGCGCCCCTCTTCAGAGGGGACGACGACCTTGTTCAGCCTGGTAGGCGAGCCCTTGAGACCGAAGTTCGCAGCATCCGCCACGTCGGCGAGGTCCGCCGCGCCCCAGGTCTCTATCGTTGCCTTGCGGGCCTTCATCTTGTCGGCGAAGCTGGGAAGGCGAGGGCTGTTGATGTCCTTTGTAACGGTGATGAGGACGGGCATCGGCGAACTGATGATGTAGCGGTCGCTCTCCATCTCACAGACGACTGTGACCGAGCCCGCGCTCGCCTCGCGCACTTTGGACACGTAGGCGATGTGGGGGATGCCGAGCCACTCCCCTATCTCCGGCCCCACCTGGCCGGTGTCGCCGTCCACGGTCTTCTCGCCGCAGACGATGATGTCGAACTTGCCGAGCTTCTTAATGGCGCTGGCAAGCGTGTACGATGTCGCCCAGGTATCAGCCCCGGCGAACTCCTTGCCGACCAGCAGGATGCCCCGGTCGGCGCCACGCGAGAGACTGTCGCGAACAGACGACTCCGCCTGCGGCGGTCCCATGCTGATCGTGGTGACGGTGCCGCCGAGCTTCTCTTTCAGTTGCACCGCGGTTTCGAGTGCGTTGAGATCGAACGGGTTGATCTCGCCGGCGGCCGAGCTGCGGTCGACCCTGCCCGACTCCGTGTCGAACTTAACCCGTTCCATGTCAGGCACTTGCTTGATGGGAACAATTATGTCAGCCATTCAGGCTCCTCCGTGTGAGCATTGGGGTCGCTTCGATGAAGTCTATTCCGACCACCTCCTTGCCAGGTGCTCTCGTCCCGATAAGAAAACCGGCCGGTCCCGGGAACAATCCGGAGCCGGCCGATCGTGTCGTATCGAACCCGTTGACTGATGGTCGCGTGCAAAGACCCATTCATCTTCGCCGAAGCGCTGACGCATCATATCACACCGCGGCGGTGACTTTGAATAGATGAGGTGGGTCGCGAACGATGCCCATCGCCAGAGCGTTGACGGTGTGCGCCGGCGCCTGGCGCGCTGCTCGGAGCAACTGCCTCAGCGCGCCATCATCTACCCGGGTTCATCCGCCCGGCTGGAAGAGGAGACTCGCGGGAATGCGGTGCGCTAGTCCCAGCGGCCGGTGTTGTGTATGAGCCAGGCGACGACGACGACGAGGAAGATGGTGATGAAGATGACGACGCCCAGCCCGACTTCTCCCAGGCCCCAGAAACGCTCGCTTGCCGCGAGCGGCCCCCTCCACAGCTCCTGCAACGGCGGTATGGTGAAGCTCACTTCTTCTCCGGCTTCGTGAGAATCTCGTCGATAAGACCGTACTCCTTGGCCTGTCGCGGATCAAGATAGAAGTCACGGTCGATGTCGTGCGATATCTTGTCGACCGACTGGCCGGTGTGGAAGGCCAGGATGTCGCGTATCTTCTCCTGCATGCGCATGATTTCGCGCGCGGCTATCTCGATGTCAGCCGCCTGTCCCTGGGCGCCGCCGATCGCCTGGTGCAGGTGAATGGTGGCGTTGGGCAGGGCGTAGCGCTTGCCTTTGGCTCCCGCGCAGAGCAGCACCGTGCCCATGCTTGCCGCCAGTCCGACGCAGATGGTGGACACCGGACACCGGATGAGCTGCATGGTGTCGTAGATGGCGAGACCAGCGGCGATGACCCCGCCCGGCGAGTGGATGTAGAGGCTGATGTCCTTGTCCGGGTCTTCGCGGTCAAGGTAGAGCAACTGCGCCACGATGAGGTTGGCGACGTGGTCGTTGATGGCGGTGCCGAGGAAGATGATGCGTTCCCGCAGCAGCAGGGAGTAGATGTCGTATGCCCGCTCTCCGCGGGCGCCTGTCTCCGTGACTGTCGGGATGACAACCTGTGCGATGCTATCCATGCGATTCCACCTCCGGTGCGCTTGCCGGTTCCGCGCCATCCGCGGGCGTCGCGGTCCCCGGCTCGGTTGAGCCGGTGACCATCGCTACCAGCCGGTCCAGTGTACGGTTGGTCCGCAGTCTCGTCTCGATGGACTCCCGCATCTCCGGCGACGACAGGAACTGGCGTGCCTTGTCTTTGTCTTTGGTCTCCGTCACAAGCTCTTCTATCCTGGCGGCGATGTCGGCGTCGGCGACCTCGATGCCTTCGGCCTCGGCCAGCTTCTCAAGTATAAGGCCATTCACGATTCGCGTGTGCGCCAGAGGCCTCAGGTCCTCGCGAATCTCATCGACGCTGCGATTCGTCATCTTCAGGTAATCTTCGATGGTCTTGTAGCCGTACCGGCGCGCTTCTCCCTGCAGCAGGTCGGCGATCTCCCTCTCTTCCAGCACAGGGGGAAAGTCGACGGAGCCCTGCGCCGCAATCGCGTCGAGCGCGCTGTGGATGAGCGTGGTGCGGGCCTGGTTGCGGGCATTGGATTCGAGGTCGGCGCCGACCTTTTCCTTCAGTGCGTCGAATGTCTCGAAGCCGAAGGTCTTGGCGAGGCCGTCGCCCAGCTCGGGCAGTTCCTTCTGCTTCACCTCCCGCACGGTGACCGTGCAGGAGCAGTCTTTGCCGGCCAGCTCAGCGACGCGAAAGTCGTCGGGCATGCGCAGCGTGAACTCCCGTGTCTCGTCTTTGGCCATGCCGACGATGGCTTCGGCAAAGCCGGGGACAGGCATGGGCGACGCAGCGACCGCCTGATAGGTGACCTGCTGGTGGTCGAGGAACGGCTGCCCTTCAACCGTAGCCTTCACGTCGATGGTGGCGAAGTCGTCGAACTTCAGAGCACGCTCCACCGGAGCGAGCACGGCCTGACTCTCCCGAATCCGGTCGAGCGCCCCGAGGACGTGCTCGTCGGTCACGGAGACCTCCTCCGGCTTGACGCGAACGGAGCGGTAGTCGCCGAGCGTGACTTCCGGCGTCAGAGGCACGATGACCTTGAACGTTGGTGGCTCGCGCTGTTCAAGCTCGACCTGCGGTGTCGCGATGGGCTGCAGCTCATGAGCCACGAGGGCTTTCTCATATATGTCGGGGAAGACGTGCTCGATGGCCTCGTCGACCACCGCCTCACGGCCAAGGTGCTTCTCCAGCACGTGTCTGGGCGCCTTGCCCTTGCGGAACCCGGGCACGGTGGCCCGTTGCGCGAGGTGCTTGTATGCCTCAGCCGTAGCTGCCGCGTACTCGTCCGCCTCCGCCTCGATATGGAGTTCAGCCTGCCGATGTTCGATGCTCTTTGCCGTGCTCTTCATAGCTCCTAGGTCCTGTCTATGCGATGTCGCTTGAGCGATAGGTTCAACTCGTCCAACTGCGCAGCATCGACTTCCGACGGTGAGTCCATCATGAGGTCGACAGCGTTCTGGTTCTTCGGGAAAGCGATAACCTCCCGG
The DNA here is from genome assembly GCA_964625765.1 of uncultured Dehalococcoidales bacterium. Taxonomy (GTDB): domain Bacteria; phylum Chloroflexota; class Dehalococcoidia; order GIF9; family AB-539-J10; genus SKVJ01. The sequence goes on from CAZVCS010000043.1 coordinate 12,529, forward strand.
ATGCTCGACTCGCCTGCCAGCAGCATCGCCATCCGGTCGATGCCGAGCGCGATGCCGGCGTGAGGCGGTGCGCTGTACTCAAGGGCGTGTACAAAGTAGCCGAACCGTGCGACGACGTCCTCCGGCGTGTAGCCGAGGATGGAAAACACCTTCTCCTGCAGCGGACGGCTGTGAATCCTCACGCTGCCGCTCCCGAGCTCGACGCCGTTGCAGACGAGGTCGTAGTGCCTGCCGTGCACCTTCTCCGGGGCCGTGTCGAGCAGAGGGACGTCGTCCATGCGTGGCGAGGTGAAGGGGTGGTGCATCGAGTCCCAGCGCTTCGACTCGGTGTTCCATTCGAACAGGGGGAAGCCGACGACGAAGGCGTAGCTGAACTCGTTCGGGTCGGCGAGCTTGAGCCTGGCAGCCATCTCGCGCCGCAGCGTATCGAGAACCTTGCATGTGACCGCTTCCGTGTCGGCCACAATCAGAAGCAGGTCGCCCTGCGAGGCCCCGAAACGCTGGATGAGCGTCGCCATCTGGTCGGGCGTCAGGTGCTTGGCGAGCACCGACTTGACCGACTCCTCGCCGGCCCCCGGTTCAAGCAGGGAGACGGTGACCAGCCCTTTCGCGCCCGCCGCGGTTGCTCTGGCGGTGAGGTCCGTGAGCTGGTGCTTGTGATAGCCGGCACATCCGGGGACGCAGATGCCGCGTACGACACCGCCGGTCTCAAGGGCCGAGCGGAAGATGCCGAAGCCGGTCTCGGCCGCCAGGTCGCCGAGGTCGACGACCTTCATGCCGTAGCGCAGGTCGGGCTTGTCGCAGCCGTACTGCGCCATGGCATCGGCGTAACTTATCCTGGGGAACGGCTGCGGGAAGACGGCGTCCGGCCGTACGATGTGCATCACGTCGACCATCATGCGCTCGATGAGCTCGAGGATGTCCTGCTCCTCGACGAAGCTCATCTCCAGGTCGAGTTGGGTGAACTCGGGCTGGCGGTCGGCCCGCAAATCTTCGTCCCGGAAGCAGCGCGCAATCTGGTAGTAGCGTTCGAGTCCCGCCACCATGAGAATCTGCTTGAGTTGCTGAGGCGACTGCGGCAGGGCGTAGAACTTGCCCGGGTTGACCCTGCTGGGCACAAGGTAGTCGCGCGCCCCCTCGGGCGTGCTCTTGATGAGGATAGGAGTCTCGATATCCAGGAACCGCTCGCGGTCCAGGAAGTCGCGGATGCCTTTCACCAGCCGGTGGCGCAGAGCCAGATTCCGCTGCATGCGCGGCCGGCGCAGGTACAGGAACCGGTACTTCAGCAGCAGGTTCTCGTCCACCTCGACGTCTTCATTGATATAGAAAGGAGGCGTCGGGCAGTCGTTCAGCAGCTCGGCGCTGTCGACCGAGACCTCAACCATGCCGGTCTCAAGTTTCGCATTCTCGGTGCCGGACGGCCGGGTGACGACGTCTCCGGACACGCGCACAACGTACTCGGGACGCAAGGACCGGATGAGCTCCTCGATATGGCCGGTGCGCTCCGGGTTGAAGACCACCTGCACGATGCCGGTGCTGTCGCGGAGGTCGATGAAGACGACACCACCGTGGTCGCGCCGGCGATGAATCCAGCCCGCCAGGCTCACGTGATGCCCTGCGTGTGCAGCTCGAAGCTCTCCGCAACCGTGTGTCTTCAGCAACGAGTCTTCTCCCCTGACGTGGCGCCGCGGCAGCATGCCGGCCGAGACAGCTGCCGCGACTCACAATCGTGCTGGTTTGTTACGTGCTACTCATCCTCGAGTAGAATCTCCGCCGCGATGCGGGCGGCCGTCTCTGGAGGGATGCGGCACTTCTTCTTGCCGCCATCGGCGACGAACTGCTTCCGGTCCTCGGGGTTCATGGTGTCGTAGTCGCGACCCATGATGAGGGGCCGGATGACGCCGCACTGCGTGCTGCCGAAGTGCTCTTTGAACGCCTCGCAGTAGCGCCAGACCTTCTGGCGGTACTTGAACATCTCCTGGTTCGCCTTCTCAGTGGTCCAGGAAGGATCGAAGAGCTTGTCTCTGCCGTACGCCAGCCCCATCGCCATCAACCCGCCGAGCAGCGCGCCGCACGTTTCCTTCCGGCTCATGAGCCCCGGGAAGTACGTGGCAGCCTTCATGAGTTCCTTGCCGCCCTCGAGACCGAACTCCTCCTGCAGCGCGACAAGCGTTCCCTGCGCGCAGTTGAAGGACAACTCCTCGTAGTCGCCTGCTTTTGTTGATGCCCGCTGGATCCTCTCCTGTTTGCTGGCTTCCGGTGTCATGCCTTCCATCCTCCTTCTCTTGTTACCTGGCGGTGCGTACCGCCTGCTCCGTTGACTCGAAGCGACGAGTGACGCTATTGTACAACAATCCGCCCGTGAGTCGAAGCTGGAGGATGACCGTGAACACCCGCCCCGAGCGTCTTCAGAACCGTCTCTATCACGACTGGCTCCTGCCCGAGGAGTCGCGGCAGGTGCGCGCCGAGGTCAGACGCTTCGTCGATGAGGAGGTCCTGCCAGTCGCCGATGAACTGAACACCGTGGTCGAGGCCGTCGAGGCTTTCCCGCGCCGGCTTTTCCGGCGCATGGCGGAGTTGGGGCTGTACCGCATCCCGTTCGATTCTTCGCCTGGGGGCCGCGGTCTGCGCTATCCGCTCTGCGCCGCCACGGTCGCGATGGAAGAACTGGCGTACGCCAGCGACGGCCTCGCAACCATCTTCGACGACCACTGCCTCCTTCCCGGCGTAGCTTTGCTCCACGGTACACCCGTGTGTCGTGAGCGCTACCTCATGCCGCTCATGTCGGGAAGCAAGGTCGCCTGCATGGCCATCACCGAGCCGGATGCCGGCAGCGACCTCCGAGTTGACACGGTGAGCACGCGAGCCGTCTTCCGGGGAGGCTGTTTCGTGTTGAACGGCCACAAGCGCTTCATCACGAACTCGCCCGTGGGAGACTTCGCCACGACGCTCTGCGTCATCGGTGGGCGTATGTGCATGCTCGTGGTCGACCTGCACTCCCCGGGCGTGCGCGTAGGCCCG
>CAZVCS010000044.1:0-15244 GCA_964625765.1 uncultured Dehalococcoidales bacterium
CGGCCGGCGAAGTGCGACAGCACATGCCGGCATCCTTCACGCAGCCATGCCGAGTCGGCTCCCGCCATGAGCGCCTGCAGCACGGCCGGCACGGCGAACCGGCCGATGCCGATGAGGCCCTCGGCGGCCACCCAGCGAACCTCGAAGGCACGGTCGCCGAGCGCCTGCACAAGTCCATCGACGGCGCGGCGGTCGGCGATTGCGGCCAGGCACATCGCTGCTTCATACCGGACGCGACTGCGCCTGTGCTTGAGCGCGTTGAGCAGCGGCTCGACGGCCTTCGGTCCCATGGCGATGAGCGCCCTGCGGGCCCGCTCGCGCACGATGCCATCGCGGTCGTTCAACTGGCTGATGAGGCCATCGCTCGTGGTGGCGCACACCGGCGCAGAAGTCGGCGCCGAATCGCGCCCGCCGAACAGCCAATTCAACAGCGTCACTGTGTCTCTCCAGCAGCAGGGCCTCACGTCGTTCCGACTGCCACCCACATAGTATCGCAGATTGCGGGGCCGCGCGGTCGCACCGGCGGCGCGATGTCACGACTGTGCTGGACCGTGACAGTTCAACGTGCTAGCATAGCCCACCGCCGGCAGCCGCGGCGACACCGGACATGAGTAGAGTCAACATCTACAAAGGCTGGTGCAAGAAGTGCGGCATCTGCGTCGCATTCTGTCCCCGCAATGTTCTCTCCATCGGGGACGACGGTTTCCCCACTGCCACGAACCCTGAAGCATGCACCGGCTGCCGCTGGTGCGAGTACCGCTGCCCGGATTTCGCTATCGTGGTGCACAAAGATGAGCAAACAGCCTCAGCCACAGACGCAGACAACGGGTGAGCGCGTGCTGCTGCAGGGCAGCGAGGCATGCGTCAGGGGCGCGCTGGCCGCCGGGTGCCGCTTCTACGCCGGCTATCCCATCACACCCGCCACGGAGATAATGGAGCAGATGTCCCGCGCCATGCCGAAGGCGGGCGGCGTCTTCATCCAGATGGAGGACGAGATTGCGAGCCTTGGCGCCGTCATCGGCGCCTCGCTGGGCGGGCTCAAGGCGATGACTGCGACGAGCGGCCCGGGCTTCTCGCTGATGCAGGAGCACATCAGCTTCGCCGCGATGGCCGAGGTTCCGTGCGTCATCGTTGACGTGATGCGTGGCGGCCCCAGCACCGGGCTGCCGACGCGCCCGTCGCAAGGCGATGTCATGCAGACGCGGTGGGGCGCCCACGGCGACCATCCGATGCTGGTGGTAGCGCCATCGTCCGCCTACGAGTTCTTCGACCTGACCGTCAAGGCGTTCAATCTGGCCGAGCGCTACCGCAGCCCGGTCATCGTGATGGCCGACGAGATAGTCGCCCACACGAGGGAGAGCGTCATCCTGCCCCCGCTCGAAAGCCTCGAGATAGAGGACCGTCCGAAGCCGACGATGCCGCCGGAGTGGTACTCGCCGTATCGCGACCCGGGCACCGGCATCCCCCCGATGGCCGCCTTCGGCGAGGGCTACCGCTTCCACGTGACAGGGCTGACGCACGATATCAACGGTTACCCTACGGAGCGCCTGGATGAGACCGAGGAGCTGATGACGCGGCTCTTCAACAAGATATCGAAGGACTTCCACCTGCTGCAGTGGTACGACTCATACTACGAGGAGGGCGCTGAGGTCACCATCGTCGCCTACGGTTCGGTGGCGCGCTCGGCCCTCAAGGCAGTGAAGATGGCGCGCGAGAAGAACCTGCCGGTCGGACTGCTCAAGCTGAAGATGATCTGGCCCTTCATGCGGCGCACGGTGATGCGCTACCTCTCGTCGTCGCGCGTCGTCATCGTGCCGGAGATGAACATGGGGCAGCTCTCGCGCGAGGTGAAGCGCGTCAACCAGGGAAAGTGCCAGGTGCGGACCCTGAACCGGGTCGACGGCGCCATCATCTCGCCGGCGCAGATACTGGCATCCATCGAGGAGGCGCTGGCATGAGCGACGAGCAGCACCTCATCCACCGCTACCTGCGTTCGTCCAAGCGCTTCCCGCACGTCTGGTGCCCCGGGTGCGGCATCGGCATCGTGCTCGGCGCGCTGGTGCGAGCCATCGACAGCAACGGCTACAGCAAGAACGACATCGTGCTCATCTCCGGCATCGGCTGCTCCGGACGCCTGCCGGTGTACCTGGACTTCAACACGCTGCACACGACGCACGGACGAGCGCTCACCTTTGCCACCGGCATCAAGCTGGCGAAGCCCAACCTGAAAGTCATCGCGGTGATGGGCGACGGCGATGCCGCTTCCATCGGAGGCAACCATCTCATCCACTCGGCGCGTCGCAACATCGACATCACGGCCATCATCATCAACAACCAGATATACGGCATGACCGGCGGCCAGGCGTCGCCGACGACGCCGTTCGGCCTGCACACGGCATCGTCGCCCTTCGGCCACCTCGAGCATCCCTTTGACATCTCGAGGCTGGTGGAAGCCGCCGGGGCGCCCTTCGTGGCGCGCTCCACGGTGTACCACGCGAGGGTGCTCGAGAAGCTCATCGGCAGGGCGATAGAGAAGAGAGGCTTCTCCGTGGTGGAGGTCATTTCGCCCTGTGTCACGCACTACGGCAAGATGACCGGCATGAACTCCCCGACTGAGATGATGCAGTGGCAGCGGGACAACGCGATACCCATCGAGAAGGCGCGCGAGATGCCTGCGGACGCTCTGAAGGACAAGATTGTGACGGGCGTGCTCGTGGACATCGAGAAGCCGACCTTCCACGAGGAGCACGCGCGCGTGCTGCGCGAGGTGAGGTAGGCAGATGCGATACGAGATGCGTCTTGCCGGTTCGGGGGGACAGGGGCTGGTGCTCGCGGGCATCGTGCTCGCGGAGGCCGGGCTGATGGAAGGCCGCTACGTCGTCCACTCTCAGAACTACGGCCCCGAGGCGCGCGGCGGCAACTCGGTCTCGGAGATCATCTTCTCGGACGAGGAGATCGACTATCCCCGGGCGATGGGGCTCGACCTGCTGGTGGCCCTCAACCAGCGCTCATGCAGCGACAACCTGCCGGACATGAAGCCGGAAGGACTCGTTATCGTCGATTCCACACCGGTGAAGAAAGTGCTCTGGGGCAGGGTGCTGCGCGTGCCGCTGCAACGCGAAGCCGACCACACGTTTCAGGACCCGAGGGTGGTGAACATGCTGGCACTCGGCGTGCTGACACCCTTCTGCCCGCCAGTCAGTGAGGCTTCACTCGTGAAATCGATCACCCAGCGCATGCCTGCCGCATCGCTCGAGTTGAGCCTGAAGGCGTACCACGCCGGCGTCGCCCGTGGACGCGAACTGCAGGGCGGAGCCACCTTCCACGAGTTCGAGGACGCCATCGAGGTCTGACCTCGCGAAGCCTCCACTGCCGCCCGAATAGGGTGACAGTCTGTTTCAGCCGTCCGGCCCCAGGACTACCCCGCGGCCATCCTCGATGGCAGCCACAGCGCCAACTCGGGGAACACGTTCAGCAGCAGCACTCCCAGCAGCAGTATGGCCAGGAACGGCAGGATGGCCCGTGTCATCTCGCCCAGCGTCGTCCCCTCGGAGATTCCCATGATGACGTAGAGGTTCATACCCACCGGCGGGGTAATGAGACCGATCTCGATCAGGACGACCATCACGATGCCGAACCAGATGGGGTCGATACCCATGGCCAGAATGATGGGCTGGACGAAGGGCAGTGTGACGAGGGTGAGAGACATCCCGTCGAAGAAGCAGCCTAGCACAAGGTAGATGACGTAGATGAACACGAGCACCATGGTCGGCGAGAGGTTCATGGAGGCGATGAGCTTCGGCAGCAGGATGGTCACCTTGAGGTAGATGAGAGCCATGACGAACACTTTGGCGCCGACGACGATGAGCATGAGCATCGCCGTCGTCCGCACGGTATTCATGGCGCAGTCGTACAGGATGCTTCTCGACATCTTGCGCAGGGCCACAGCGATGAGGAGCGCCGCAGCCGAAGCGACGGCGGCTGTCTCCGTCGGCGTCATGATGCCCAGGTAGATGGAGAGCATGATGAAGGTAATAATGACCACGCCGGGCCACACGTCTTTGACGCTGTGGAGACGGTCGCTCCACGATGACTCGACCCGTGGCGTCAGGTGCGGGTCGATGGCGCAGCGCACGGCGATGTAGATGGAGAAAAGAACGGCGAGCAGAATACCGGGGACAACGCCTCCCATGAAGAGTTGCGCCACCGAGCACTCCATCCACGAGCCGTAGACGATCATCGCCAGGCTGGGTGGGATGAGGATGCCGAGCGTCCCGGCCGCGGAAAGCGACCCGATGACGAGCCTCTTGTCATAGCCCCGCTTCGTCTGATCCGGTATGGCAACGGTGCCCACGGTCGCCGACGTGGCGATGCTCGAGCCGGAGATGGCTGCAAACAGCGCGCATGAAGCGATGTTGGAGTGCAGCAGACCGCCAGGCAGCTTCCCTACCCATTTCGAGATGCCGGTGTAAAGCGAGTCGCTGATGCCGCTGCGGAGCATCACCTCACCCATGAAGATGAACAGCGGGATAGCCGTCATGACGAAGCTGTTGAGCGAGCTCCACATCTGCAACGACACGGCCGTCGGCACGTTGGCGCCGAAAAGCCAGATGCCGAGCACGCCGGCGAGAGCGAGCGAAGCGAATACCCAGTTGCCTGCCGCCATCAGGGCGAAGAGCACGCAGACGATGACCAGCAGCAGTTGCGCGTTGCTCATCGCCGTTCCCCCCAGAAGAGACGAAGTGTGTTGACGAAGAGCTGCAGCAGCAGGAAGAAGAGACCAACAGGTATGGCGAGCTGCGGGATAAACACGGGAATCTGGTACAGGCCGCCGGTGACCGTGCCGGTCCGGATGGAATGAAGCACGAGTCCGACGGAGGCGATGAACAGGATGGCGACAAGAGCAAGCGTCAGCACGTGACCGGCGCGCCTCAGTGCGCCCTGCGTCCGGGGCCGGAGTTGGTCGGTCACGACGGTGACGTTGATATGCTTGTCGATGGACATCACCTCGGCTGCGCTCCACACCGCCACGGCCACGAGCATGTAGCCCGAGAACTCGTGGGCGACCTTGGTGCTCGTGCCCGCGACCTCACGCAGGAACACCTCGAACACGATGAGCCCCATCATGAGGAGAAGAACGACCGCGGAAGCCCTGGAGACCCAGGTAGAGAGGCGGTCGACGACATGAGATCTGGCGATTCTACTCAGCACGTTCATCCTTGCCCCCGGGCCGGAGAAGGCGGCGCACCCCTCCGCCCGCGGAGGGGTGCGCCCCAGGCCACACGATGCTACACCGGTCTATGAATCTAGCGACCGAGCACTGCGCGCAACTCTGCCAGCGCCTGAGCCGCAACGCCGCCCTTCTGCTGGGCCCACTGGTCCCAGATGGGAGCGGCGAGGGCGGCAATCTCATCGGCTACTGCCGTGTCGGGGATGACCCGCTCGATGCCCTTGCTGCTGAGCTGCTGCCATCCCGCTTCGCCCTCGGTGATGGCCTTCTTGTTCAGGTCCGCCGCGACACGGGTCGCTTCCTCGGTCACGATGAGCTGATACTTTGCCGGCAGCTCGTTCCAGGCATCCTGGTTCACGAGCAGCCCGGAGCCGCCCAGAGAGACGGTCAGCTCGACACCGTAGTCGAGCACCTCCCACGCGGACACGCCGATGGCGGTCGCAGTCGAGCCGAGTATGGCGTCAAGCATGCCGCGCTGAAGTGCAGTGTACACCTCGGGTTGGGCCATGCTGATGACGTCGGCGCCCAGCTTGTCCATGAGCATGGTCGCCTCAGCCGAACCGGCGCGGAAGGTCATTCCTTTGAAGTCGGCCACTGTCGTAATGGGCGTCTTGGACCAGATCATCTGCTTCGGGAAGGACCAGAGGCCGCCCACCTGGACGACGTTGCGCGTCGCCAGCTCGCTGCGGTAGTAGGGTTGCAGCACGAAGTCGGACATGAAGCCTTCGTAGCTGTTCTTGCAGAGCATCGGCAGGCCCATGATGCCCATGACCGGCATATCGGTCGAGAGATACGGGAAGGCGGTGTAGTCCATCTCGAACGTCCGGGCGCCGAGGGCGTTGGCCACGTCAGGCCCGGCGACGCCGAGAGCCGAGCCGAAGACCGGCTCGATGACGAAACCGCCGGCCGCACGCGCGTTCACGGAGTCGCAGAACTCCTGCACGCCATTCGCAAGATACAGGCCGGCGGGGAAGTACGTGTCCAGTGTCCACGTAATCGTCTTTCCGTCCGCGGCTTCGTCTTCCGATCCCGTCCCGGGCTGCGCGGCACAGCCGAGACCCAGGGTCAGCACGAGCGTGAGGGTCATCACGCCCGCCAGGAGACCGTGTCTCAGTCTCATGTTCTTTCCTCCTCTTTCTATCACCTGCGGTCTGCCTACACCGACCTGTCCAACTCGGCTTCGTAGAGACCGTTGTTGATAGTCTCGTGTAGCAAGGTCACCAGCGCCTCGTCGGCGGCATCGGACATACCGTCGACAGCCATGATGGGCCGGAAGCTCATGCCATCCGCCACGCCTGCGGCTACGCACGCCTCGAGCATCCGGTGCTCGGAGGCGACGTCCTGCAGCAGGTCCGGCTTCTTCAGCAGGACGGCCATCATCGTCACGACGCCATAGAGGGCCCAGTTGGAGGTCGTGGCGGGGAAGACCACATCCGCGCGGGTACGACAGGCGTTGCCGGCGCCGCACGGGCACAGGCAGCGCGCGCCGTACGGCATGATCTCCCGGACGCCGTCGGCGATAGCGCCACTGCCAAGCTCGTTGCCCCCGTCGATGCCGGCGACAGTAAGGATGCCCCGGGCGCTGGCCTCTTCAAACAGCGTGTGCAGCTTCGGCAGGTGCGCCGTGACATCATAGCCGCGAACGCTGTGATATATGCCCTTCGTGTTTGGGCCGAGGGTCTCGATGGAGAAGACGGCCGCCGGCCGGAACTGGTCGAGTATCTGAACCGCCCGCTTCTCCGCAGCCGCGAGGTCAGAGGGAAAGCCAAGCACCATGGCGATGTTGCGGTACTGGTAGTCCTCGACACCAAGCCCGATGGCCCGGGCGCACGCCTTCATCCCCGGGACATCGTTCTCGCCGACGACGAAGACCGGATTCGCTCCCAGCCCCAGAGCGCAGGCGCGGGCGATGCTGGCGGACCCCAGAGGACCATCGGACTCTCCATTGGGCAGGAACGGCTTGCTGCCGGTGCCGGTGACCACGAGGACAGTGTCGTTGCGCTTCACCCGCTCGACGACCTTCTGTGCGCCGAGCAGACTGAGCGAACGCACACCGGCCTGACGTCGGGCGTGCTCGTACAGCAGGTGTATCTTGCCCCTGACATCAAACTTCTGCGGCCGCATCTCCACGGTCAGCAGCCGGTCAACATACTCGCCGATTATCTCCATTCACTCCTCCGCGGCGCCGCTCGTATCGAATGCGACTCCCGACTGCGGCGGCCCGATATACTGGATACTGTACGTGAAATGCGTAGCTGCTGACTATAGATGAAACGAGAGAGCGAAGTCAATGCATCGCATACGAAACCAGGGTGCTGAGGCCGCGACGCTCCGCGGCCATGATGCAACCCCTCAGCCGACTTCGGGCACGGGTTCGCGCCACCGCCGGGCAGGCAGGCGTGGCAGCCCGTGGCACGACGAGAGGGACCGGCTCAGAGGAGAACGGGAAGAGATGTCGACGGGCAAGGAGCGAGAAACGAGGCACACGCTTCAACGGACGATGGGGGGAAGCCGGCGGGGCGCACCACAACAACAAAAAGCCCCAAGCAACCTTACCGGGCGGGTCAGCACCGGTCCCGATGGGCTTTCGCCGTGCCCGACTCCATCATATGACTACAACGGAGCCGTTTCAGCTATTGCCTGCCGGGCTTTCGGCCTTTCCCCTGAGCTCGATTGCTTGGGGCATCTTCTACCTTACCAGACCTGATCCGGTGTGTCAAGCCCTGGGCCACCACACCGGCAGGGAGACGGATAGAAAAAAGGGCGCCGGCCAAGCCACCTTTCGGGGCCGGGCCGGCGCCTCGTCGGTCACGAACTACTTCTTCGCGCCGGGCTTAGGAGCGGGCTTCGCGGGCTGTCCCTTAGCTGCCATGTATGTATCACCTCCTCGCTATGTCGTTCCGAACGGAAAGTCAGGTTGTCCGGGCACTACTTCTTCGCGCCGGGCTTGGGAGCGGGCTTCGCGGGCTGTCCCTTAGCTGCCATGTATGTATCACCTCCTCGTGCTGACGTTCAGACACATACGGTCAGGATGACCGGCAACTACTTCTTCGCGCCGGGCTTGGGAGCGGGCTTCGCGGGCTGTCCCTTAGCTGCCATGTACTATCACCTCCTCCTTGTTTCGTTCAGACTCGGGAATTCAATGACCGGGCGCTATTTCTTCGCACCGGGCTTGGGAGCCGGCTTGGCGGGCTGTCCTTTGCATGCCATCTGTATGTCACCTCCTCCCGATCACAGTCAGTTCTTTGGTCGACAGACAGGTGGCCCTGCTTCGGCGCCCCCGGTCTGAAACCACACGGGCCTTGTTCCGGTTCATGAACCGCTCGCTTTCACGGGAGACCTGCCGACGCAGAGCTTCCCCATGGGGCAGAGCACACAGCGCCTCATCCGGCAGTAGTTCTCGCCCAGTCGAACCAGGGCAACCTCAAAATCGGCATATGTTCTGCCGCCGTGGTCACCCCGCTCCCACACCGAGCGCAACTCATCGGCGGACTCCGGAGAGGGTGCGCTGTCAACGACGCCGAGGCAGTGGGCAGCTTCGAGCGCAGCAAGCGACAGGCCGGGATGAGCTTTCTCCCAGACTCCTCGCATCTCGCGAAGGAAGAGGGCTACGGCGCGCCGCGGCACCTTTCTGCCGAGCTCGCGAACGCGTACGACGAGGTCCTCCCCGTCAGCAGCAAAGAAGTGCAGCCGGTTGATGTCGCCATCGTAGTCCTTAACGAGGGACTCGACCGCGGCGCGAAGTGTAGAGGCGATTCGCCGGGTGTACCCGGTGACACCGGAGACGAGAAGCGCGTCGACGAGAGATTTCTCGTCGACTGCCAGCAAGCCGCGCGCAGTCAACAGGTTGCGTCGCTCAAGCTCACGGAAAGCGGAAAGCGCGCTGCCGGTACGAACCGGCGAGCCCAGGAGAACGGCCGCCACGAACCACTTGAAGGTCTCGTCAGACTCCATGCCGGCGAGTCTGAGGCCGAGCAGACGCGAGTACGAACCCCCGAGCCGGGTGACGAGCACGTTACACACCGCGCCCGTCTCGGCATCGCTGAGCCGCTGCTCAAGAACGGTGTTCTTCGGCATTTCCAGTCGCCTGCAAAGCATTCGCAGACTGGAGTTCGTACGCGGAATCGATGACTGTCAGCATGAGGTTCATCTCGATTCAGGTCGGAGAAAAGTCTAGAGTCGACTCTGCTAGAATTGCCTTTGCGCTGACACTTCGCTGCCAAAGAATCACCTTTGATTTCCATTAGCACAGGGGCGGCGAAGGGAGGACGCATGTCACAGGACCCCCGTGCAACGCGTGACACGAGCGGCGAGGCCGGCCCGTCTCCCATTCTCCAGACGGCGGCGAAGGCGGCGTCGAGCCACGGACGCGCACCGGGAGCCGGCACCGTCGTCTCCCTCAGCGCCGACGGCATCATGGCGCTGGATGCCGACCGCGCCATCCGCGTCTTCAATCCCGCCATGGAACGGCTCACAGGGTTGACGCGCGACCGGGTCCTGGGACGGCCCTGCCGCGACGTTCTGCGAATGCTGGACGGGAATGGCGCCAGCCTCTGCGAGACGCAGTGTCCCCTGAACCGGGATGAGTGCGGCGCCGTCGACGTCGAGGGCGCCATCATCAACGCCGAAGGACAGAAGGTGGCGGTCGACCTGAACTACTCTATCGCATGCTCCCGCTCGGGTGCGCTCAAGACGGCGGTCATCAACGTGCGCGACCTCAGTCAGTTGCACCAGGTGAACCACATACGGTCGGTCCTGCTGGCTTCCGTTTCCCACGAGTTGCAGACGCCCATCTCCATCATCAAGGCGTACGCCAACACGCTCGCCCGCCCGGATGCGAAGTGGAGCGACGAGGTCGTCAGAGCGAAGCTGACGGCGATAGAGGAGGAGAGCGACCGGCTGTCACGGCTGGTCACGCGGCTGCTCTACACGTCGCGGCTCGAGGCAGGGGCGGTATCGATGAACCTCATGGTCATCGACCTTGCCAAGGAAGTGCAGCGCGTCGCCCTGCGCCTCGCGGAGACCGACGAGACGCACGAGATACTGGTGACCTTCCCCGGCGACTTCCCTCCGGTGATGGGCGACCCCGAGAAGATCGACGAGGTGCTGATGAACCTCATCGAGAACGCCATCAAGTTCTCACCCCAGGGGGGCTCGGTGACCGTGGAAGGCTCGGTATCAGACGACGAGGTGCTCGTCTCAGTTGGCGACCACGGCGTCGGCATCGGCGCGCGCGACCGGGACCGCATCTTCGACCTCTTCTATCGCGCCACCGATACGGCCGCGAGCCAGTTCCCGGGAACCGGCCTCGGGCTTCATATCTGCAGGAACCTGGTTCATGCCCACGGAGGCAGGATATGGGTGGATTCCGAGCCCGGACTCGGTTCGCGCTTCACCTTCACGTTGCCCATCCGCCGAGATGACTGAGCTACAGAGAGAGCAGAGTCTGGGTCGCGCGCCATGGGGACAGCAGGCGCGGACCGCGCTCGTCGTCGACGACGAGCAGCGCATCGCCGAGGCGGTGGCTATGAACCTCGAGCTGGAGGGCTTCCAGGTGTTCACCGCAGCCAGCGGCGAAGAGGCGCTGGCCAAGGTGACAGAGGAGCTGCCCGACGTCGTCGTCCTCGACGTCATGATGCCGGACATGGACGGATTCGAGACGCTGCGGCGCCTCCGCGAGATATCCACCACGCCGGTCATCATGCTCACGGTGCGCGGCGATGAGGCCGACCGGGTGCGCGGTCTCGACCTGGGCGCAGACGATTACATGACGAAGCCGTTCAGCCCCCGCGAGCTGGTCTCCCGCGTGAGGGCCGTCCTGCGCCGCACCGAGATGCCGAGCCCCGTCCCCAAGACCGAGGTGCGCGTCGACGACGACCTCTCCATCGACTTCAACAGGCGCCGGGTGCTGGTCCGCGGCAAAGAGGTGCACCTGCGGCCGACGGAGTTCCGGCTGCTGTACCACCTGGTCAGCAATGCCGGGCAGGTGCTGACGCACGAGACGCTGCTGCGACGGGTCTGGGGCTACGAGTACCGGGACGAGGACCAGTACCTCTGGCTCTACATCACCTACCTGCGCCGCAAGCTCGAAGAGGACCCGAAGCACCCGAAGTACATCATCGGCGAGCGCGGCATCGGCTACCGCTTCAAGGAGCTGGAGAAGAAGTAGGCCTCCGCCCTTCGAACAGGCGGATGCGGTCAGCAGTCGTTGCGCTTGTCGCCGGCGGCAAGCAGACGCCGCACCCTGCTGCCGTCGGGCGGATGCGTGAACTCCGCCCGGGTCCTGAAGCCCGTGTCCCGAAGCTCACGCAGCGTCTGAGCCATCACGTCGTACCCGACATAGCGCGCCGCTACGCGGTCGGCTTCGTACTCCGATACCCAGCTCAGGCTCGCGGCGGAAACGACCGGGACGATTCCGCCCAGCACCATGCGCAGGGAGGTGGGGAGGTCCAGCGCCAGTCCCAGGGCGACGCCACCCAGCGCAGCGAGAATGCAACCGAGCAGCAGCAACTCCCAGTGGCGGCACTTCAGGTGAGCCAGCTCGTGGGCCATGACACCCTCGAGGGCCTCAGGCGACAATGTGCCCGCCAGAGCGCCGCCGAGGCGGATGCGGTTGCCTCTCCCGCCAATGACAGCCGCGATGGCCCGCGCCCCCCGCCACGATGGCGATATCTCCACGGGAACCGAGGAGTCGAGCGAGACCTTCATGCGCTCGGCCAGGGTGCGCAGTGTTTCGGGGACTTCCGTCCAGCGCAGCCCCACGAGGCCGCTCTGCCTTCCCGCGCTCACACCCTGAGCACCGGCGACGTGGAGCTGGATGATGTCGTGCCAGGTCATCGTCACTCCTAGTATACACCGCCAGCGCCACAGCCCCGGAAATGCGGTGACACCATACTCATTTCGGCGCCGTGGCAGGGCACGGACGTGTGACTCAATCGTGGGCCGCCCACGGCGCCGAACCGCGGCCGAAAGCTGCGCGGTGAAATAAGTATGGTGTCACCACAATACGGCGGGGCGGGTAGAGACCCGCCCCGCCTCGTTCACCCGATGCGGCCGGCGCTATATCACCGTGACGTCCCGCCCCAGAGCCTCCGCGCTGATGTCCGGCTGGTAGTAGGCGTAGGCCTTGGACGCCACTGCCTTCGCCTTGACCGGGTAGAGAGCCTGGACCTGGAACTCGAGCGAGACACTCTCGCCCTGGTGCAGGTTCTCGATGTAGAAGATGACCTTCCGGCCGGCGAGCTCGTAGCGCTTCAATCGCGCATCACCGTCGACGGCGCGGGCCAGGGTCTCCTCCACCGCCGCGAAACCCGTGGGAATGGAGATGTCCATGACGACCATGCCCGCTTCCGACGGCATGGGCGGGTTGAAGGTGAGCGTGGCCGAGACGGTCACGAGGTCGCTGACCTCCACCTCGGTGGTGTCGTAGTTCACCTCGATGGAGAGGACGTCGACCGCCTCAGACTGCGCCTCCGGCATGTTGAAGCGCCGGACGAACTGGCCGACGGCCTTGCCCTTGCCGTCAACGGCTACTTCGTACTCGCCGTCGACCGGCAGCTCAACGACCTGAAGCAGGTCGAAGTTGTCCGGAGTCACGCGGACGGTCCGTTGGAAGTCCTCGCCCGAGATGGTTATGTCGAGGTCGACATCCGCCCGGGCGCCGGACTGATACTCGACGAGCGCCTGGATGCCGACCACCGTGTCCTGAGTCGAGCCGAAGCCGCCGTACGCGTTCCGCTGGCTCGTGAGCCACTGCGCGGCGCGTGAGGCGTTGAACGCGTCGCCGTGGCGCAGCAGCGCCATGGCCGCGTAGCCGGTCGTCTCGATGGCGGCGCTGCTCTGCTGCACCGGGTACGGCATCATCATGCGATCCTTCGGCTGTCCGTCCACCGGCTGCAGCGGGCTGCCCCAGTACAGGCCGTTCTCGTCCTCTTCTGCCAGGTCCATCAGTTTCTCGATAGCCTCGTCACGCTTCGGGCTCTCGCCCAGCTCCAGCGCGTACGTCACGAGCGCCACGGTGTATGCGTCGTCCATACCGTCGAGCCGCCCCTCGAGGTAGTCGATTGCATCGGCGGACGCAGATGTTTCGCCCGCCTCCATCAGCGCGATGGCCACGAAGGCCGTGAGCGCATCCTTTCCCTGGAGTCCGCCGACCATCTCCTGATGATGGACGAAGCCGACCTGGTCGAAGGAGCCGTCCCGGCCCTGGTGGGAGAGTATCCAGTCGGCGGCGTCGTCGAGCACGGACTCGTCGATGTACATGATGTCGCGTGCCTCGGCAAACGACTTCAGCACGAAGGCGGTGAGCCAGAGGCTGCCTTCCGGGTCGCTCTGCCCGAAGGCGGAGAAGCTGCCGTCGTTCCGCCGGTAGGTCAGCTCCCGCTGGTAGCCGGTTATCATCATCTTCTCGGCCTTCGCCATGATCTCGGGCTTGAGCTGTCCGCTCTCCTCGAGGTAGCGGATGATGTAGACGTTGGGTGCGAAGAGCATCATGTTCTGCTCGCCGCAGCCGAACGGCATCTGGATGAGGGAATCGAGTCCCTCCATCGTCTGGGTCAGCAGGCTCGCGGTGAGCGCCAGATAGGCGCGTCCGGAGCCTTCGACCGCGTTCGCGGGGATGCCGGCGACGATGTCTCGTATGTCACCGTCGGAGAGCACGAGGTTATCGACGACCTCCCTGGACACGCCCTCCGGCTCGATGATGATGGTCTTGCTGAGCGCGTCGGCGGCGCGCTGACCCTGCGCCTTGACCTCGACGGCGTTCACTCCGAGCCGATTCGGCCGGATGGTGAACTCGACGGAGCCGAGTTCGTTCGGACCGACGGTCACCGTCTGCACGGGCTCATCGAGCAGGTCGAACCAGTCGGCCTCTTCGATTTCGACACGTATCTGCTGCTGTGCATCGACGTAGTTGTAGATGGCGACGGAGACAGGGAACTCTTCGCCTCGTATCGCCGCGTACGGCATATCGAGCGTCAGGAAGAACGGCTGGAAGGCGCGCAGTTCGGCCTCGGCGACGCCGAGTCCGAGGTCGCGGGATACGGCCACTGCCCGCAGCATCCACGTCGTGATGCTGTCGGGCACGGTGACGTCGAGTGAGGCGCGGCCGCTCGAGCCGGTTTCGAGGTCTTCCCAGATCCAGGTCTCGGGGAAGTACTGGCGCACGCGCTCCACCTCAACCAGACCCTCGCCCTGCGGGGCGGCTGCCGCCGGAACCGCCGGCGGCAGGGCGCCGTTGGCCTGCATCGCATCCTTCTCGGCCATGCCGACGCCGCCCAGGAGGCGGAACAGGCCCTGCCAGAAACCCTCCTGCCCCTGCCACTCGTACGACTTGCCTTCGGGGACGGTGTTGTTGCTCAGAACGACGACGCCGGCATCCTCGAAGACCTCGGAGGCGCCTTTCGTCTCGATGACGGGATAGATGCTCACCTCGTGCAGTTCCGCCTGCGGCTCCATGTAGAGCCGCTCAAGCTCGGCGAACACCTGTTGCAGGTTCAGCCGGTTCTCGGCAAGGATGAAGACCGACCGGTCGACAGCCGCCAGGCCGACCCTGGAACGGCCTTCGGTCGTCACGTCGATGGTGACCTCGTCGCCGGGCTCGGCCTCCTCCTCGCTGAAGCCGACCTGCACCCGCTGCGGGTAGACACCGGCGACCTTGAACGGAAGATAGTCCGCCGCGACCTCGCTGTTGGGCAACACCTGGTAGACCAGCAGCTTCGAAGAGGGCGCCATGAGGGGCGTCGTCTCGAAGGAGAACTCGTTGTCCTTCGCATGTCCGGAGAAGACGATGCGGTCGCGAGCGACCACCTCGTAGTAGAAGTTGCGGGCCTCGGACGTGGAGTACACGCGGAAGGTGACCCGGTCGCCCACCTGCGCCACGTCGGCGCTCTCCTGGGTCACGTGGATGAAGTTGCCGGACGGAGAGTAGGACGACTGGATGACGCGGTCGACCCGCCTGCCCTCGGCGACGGCAGTGAGAGAGAGCGCGACGGCGTCCGCCGGTGGCTTCAACCC
>CAZVCS010000045.1:0-12810 GCA_964625765.1 uncultured Dehalococcoidales bacterium
CGGTGGACTTCGACGTGCTCGCTGAGGCGGGTTCGATGGTGGGCTCGGGCGGCATGGTAGTGATGGACGAGCATACCTGCATGGTCGATGTGGCAAGGTTCTTCCTTGCCTTCCTCCAGGATGAGTCGTGCGGCAAGTGCATGCCCTGCCGGCTCGGCGTCGACCGGATGCTGGAGATCGTCACGGACATCACACAGGGTCGCGGAACACCGGAGCAGTTGAAGCTGCTGGAGGACTTGGCGGACACGGTGTCCCAGACGGCTTTGTGCGGGCTGGGCAGGACGGCGCCGAATCCGGTGCTGACGACATTGCGTTACTTCCGGCCGGAGTACGAGGCACACGTGATGGAGAAGAGGTGCCCGTCCGGCGTTTGCAGGGCGCTCATAACGTATTCGATCGACCCGGCGAAGTGCCGTGGCTGTGGCGTGTGTCTGCGCGAGTGCGTGTACGGAGCCGTCTCCGGCGAGAAGAAGCAGCCCCACGTCATCGACCCGCATCTGTGCAAGAGGTGCGGCATCTGCCGCAGCGAGTGCAAGTTCGGCGCGATTCAGGTCTCCTGAGGAAACGAGGTGCTACCATGCCGCAATACGTGAACGTCAGCATAGACGGGGCCATCATCCATGCCATCAAGGGAACGAGCGTTCTCGACACCGCGATTGAGTATGGCATCTGCATTCCCCATTTGTGTCACGTGCCGGGCTTGTCCGATATCGGCGCCTGCCGGCTGTGCATCGTAGAACACATCGTGAACGGCCGCTCCAGAGTCACCGCGTCCTGCACTCTGAACGTGGAAGAGGGCATGGTCGTCGCAACTAACACGGAGAGGATTCGCCGCCTTCGCCGCAACCTCGCCGAGCTGCTCGTCGCCCAGGCGCCCAACTCGCGCGCCATCCAGGACATAGCTGTTCGCTGCGGTGTGACGAACGTACGCTACAAGTTCCGCAATGACAATTGCGTCCAGTGTGGACGCTGCGTGAGGGTCTGCGCCGAGGTGTGGAGGGCCAATGCCATCGGCTTCGTCGGCCGCGGCAACGAGCGCCATCGCGAACATCCCTTCGGCATCCGACCCGAGTCATGCAAGGAGTGCGAGAGCTGCATACAGCTCTGCCCCATGACCATACCCCCCTGCGACGGGCCGATGAAGCCCGGGGACGAGCACCTCTGCGGACACTGTGAATCACAGTTGATGCTATCCGAGCCGATGCCGGGAGCCTGCACCTGGTGCAGACTGGGCGAAGGTTTTGCCTGCGGGAGGTACGCGGGCGCCAGGGCTGCGGTGCGCAGCGCGAGGTAGATGGGCGGGACCCGCGCCGATGCCCAAGGGACTGGTATCCATGATGCGATCTCTTCGTCCACGCGTCGCGTCCCGGCGTGCCGCGGCCTGAGTCATCTCCGGGCGTCGTTGATGGCGCGCGGGGCGCCTCCGGCCTGCCGCGCGTTTGACACCTGCCCACCTCGAACACGATAATGCATCGTCGACGAGAAGCAACGAACACGACTCGACAGCATCAGTGGAATCGGCCATGTCGGAAGACAACGCCACGCGCAAGAAGCTCAACGACGACGAACTGAGGGTCAGGCTCACGCCTGAGCAATACGCCGTGACGCAGCGGCAGGCCACCGAGGCGCCGTACTCGGGCGAGTACTACCGCCATCACGAGCCCGGGACCTATCGCTGCATCTGCTGCGGCGAGCCGCTGTTCGATTCCGGGGCGAAGTTCGACTCCGCCTGCGGCTGGCCGAGCTTCACCTCGCCCACCGGGCGGGAAAACGTGGAAGAGCGAGCGGACAACCGGTTGGGACTGCAGCGCACCGAGGTGGTCTGCCGCGCCTGCGGCGCGCACCTCGGGCACGTGTTCGATGACGGCCCTGCGCCTACCGGCCGCCGCTACTGCATCAACTCCGCGTCGCTCGACTTCTCTCACAGGGACGTGAACGGAAAGGCGCCCCACAGGCCGGCATGAGAACCATCGTCCTGGCATCCGCGTCAGCCGGCAGGGGAGGGTTGCTGCGGCGCTCGGGGTTGCCGTTTACCATCGACCCGAGCAACAGCGACGAGACGACGGACGCGTCGTCCCCCGCGGAACACGTGCGCATGCTCGCCCTCCGAAAGGCACGCACCGTCGCTGAGCGGCACCCGGATGCGCTCGTCATCGGCGCGGATACCATCATCGAGCTTGACGGAGAAATCCTCGGCAAGCCGGCCTCTTCCGCCGCAGCGGAGCAGATGCTTTCCAGGCTCGCCGGGCAGTTCCACCGGCTCGTAACCGGCATCGCCATCGTCGACAGCGCCGACGGTCGCTCCTACTGCGGTGTCGAGACGACGCTGGTACACATCCGGCCCCTCAACGCTGAGCAGATACGGTCGTACGTCGCGTCCGGAGAGCCGACAGGCAAGTCAGGCTCGTACGATATCGAAGGTCTTGGGGCGACCATCATCGACCGCATCGAGGGCGATTTCTCGAACGTCGTCGGCCTTCCTATGGCGCACCTCGCGCGCGCCCTCGAGAGCTTCGGAGTCCGGTTGCCCTGACGAGACTGGAGGGAGCAGAGACCGTGTCACGATTTGAACGACCCCGCATCTTTCGCCCGCCGAGCGAGTGGATGAGCTACTATCTGCCCCTCACCAGCGGCTGCTCCAACAACACGTGCACTTTCTGCTACTACTACGGCTCGAAGCTGCAGATGCGCGACATCGAGGAGGTCAAGGCCGAGATTGACGCACTGCACCTCTATAGGACGCAGCGCATCGGCGTGCCCGGCGTGGACCCCGTCGTCTACATGCTGGCCAACCAGTGGGATGGCAGGAGGGTCTTCCTGCAGGATGGCGACGCCCTCGTTTACCCGTTCCCGAGGCTCCTCGAGGCGCTGGACCATCTGAACGACCGCTTCCCGAACCTGGAGCGTATCGCCGTCTACGCGACCGCGCAGGACATCATGCGCAGGAGCGTCGAGCAGCTTCAGGAGCTCAAGAAGCGAAAGCTCACCATCCTCTATGTCGGCCTCGAGAGCGGAGACGACGAGATCCTCCGCGAGGTGGGCAAGAACGCGACCGCGGCTGACATGGTGGCGGCCGCGCAGCGGGTGGACGAGGCCGGCCTCGACCTCTCAGTCATGGTCATCCTCGGCCTCGGCGGAGTCGAGAGAAGCGAGCAACACGCCCTGGCGACCGCCGACGTCCTCTCCCGGATGGACCCCGAGTTCGGCGCGGCCCTCACTCTCACCGTCGTCGAAGGCACCCCTATGCACGGCCTCATCGAGAGCGGCCGCTTCCGGCCGGTCTCTCCCTTCCAGTCGCTCAAAGAGCTGCGCACCATCGTCGCCAACCTCAACGTCACGAACTGCTTCTTCAGCTCCATGCACGCATCGAACTACCTCACCATCAGGGGCAATCTGCCGCAGGATCGCAGCAAGATGCTCACTACTCTGGACCGCGTGCTGGAGAAGGGCGATGCCTCGGCCCTCAGGCCGGAAGGACTCCGAGGCCTGTAGCCCTCCGGCCTCCACATCCGCCCCACCCTCGGATACTCTCCAGAAGTGCTGCGCGACTGAGGCAGCAACCTGCATTCATGTCTAGCTGCTTAGATGCTTCACTGCTTGCCGCTTCACAGTCTGTCGCCTTTCGTGCTGCGGGACTGGATGGTAGTATCTATGCATCGCGCCGGCGCACGCACCAGGGCAGCAGGGGAGGAGTGACGCATGGAACACTTCGATGTACTGGTCCTCGGTTCAGGCTGCGGCCTGGAGATCGTCGAGCAGGCTGTTGCGCGAGACAAGAGTGTTGCCCTGGTCGAGCCCGGACCGCTGGGCGGCACCTGCCTCAACGTCGGCTGCATCCCGTCGAAGATGCTGATCGCGCCCGCCGACGCCGTGGCCGGGCTGGAACGCGCGTCCCGTCTCGGCGTCAGAACGCACGTGGAGTCGGTCGATTTCGCCGGCGTCATGCGGCGCATGCGGGCCGACCGGGCGCACATGCGAAGCCACCTGCGCGAGTCTATCGGGTCGGGCGTGCGCCACTTCCGGAAGCCTGGCGTCTTCGTGGCGCCTCACATCGTCCGGTCAGGCACCACTGAAATCGAGGCGACGCAGGTCTTCATCGCCGCAGGAGCGCGCACAGTCATCCCTCCCATACCGGGCCTCGACTCCGTCGACTATCTCACCAATGAGTCCGTCCTGGAGCTCAACGAGAAGCCGGAGAGCCTCCTCATCATGGGCGGTGGCTACATCGCGGTCGAGTACTGCCACTTCTTCGCTGCCATGGGGACGAGGGTCACCGTCATCGAGATGATGGACAGGCTGGTGACGTCCGAAGAGCCCGAGGTATCGGCCGCCCTGCAGCAGGCGCTCTCGAAACGGGCCCGCATCCTAACGGGCATGAAGGTCGAAGCCGTGACCGCCGGCCGCCACGGCGTGAGTGTCAGCGCCCGTCCCTCGGCCGGCGGGGAGTTGCGCACCTTGCGCGCCGAGCGCCTGCTCGTGGCCGTTGGCCGTCGTTCGAATGCCGACCAGCTCAAGGTCGCGGAGGCCGGCATCGAGAGCGATAGAAGAGATTTCGTCACGGTCGACGCACGCATGCGCACCAGCCAGCCCGAGGTGTACGCGGTAGGGGACATCAACGGCAAGGCCATGTTCCGGCACGCTGCCAACGTCCAGGCACTGGTTGCAGCAGCCAATGCCTTCGACGGCGCTGATGTAGAGATGGACTACAGGGCGGTGCCGCATGCGGTCTACTCATACCCGCAGATTGCCTCCGTCGGCCTCACCGAGGTGCAGGCGCGCGAGGCGGGCTTCGACGTAGTGACGACCACGACGCCGTACGCCGACGTCGCAAAGGGACAGGCGCTGATGGAGTACGAAGGCTTCACAAAGGCGGTCGTCGAGCGCGCCACCGAGCGCATCCTCGGTTTCCACATCATCGGGCCGTACGCGCCCATCCTCATCCAGGAGGTCGTCAACGCGATGCAGTCCGGTGGAAATGTGGACGAGCTCGTGCGCGGCATTCACATCCACCCCGAGCTGACGGAGCTGATTCCGTCCTCGCTGGCGCTGCCACAGTAAGTGCGGACACGGACAGCGTACCAGCACTGGCATACCGAGAGGAGAGTGACAAACATGGAAGATGAGGTCTTTGAGGCATCGCTCAGCGACGAGATGCTGCGCAGGATTCGGGGGTCATCTGTCGTTTCCGGGCAAGGGGGCGGCACTTCCTTCTACTCCCCGCTCGACCGCTCGTTCGAAGCGCAGAAGAGGTGGATGACGTCGTCCGCCTTCAAGGTTGACCGCGTGTGGGATCTGCTGCGGGGCACGTACGACGTGCACCAGCACAGCGGGCCGTCGCCGCACACGGAGAGGCTGTTCGACGAGCTGGACCTCGCCATTCACGGCTGCTACATCGGCCTCGGCGGTATCGTCTTCAAGGAGCAGTTCATGCCGTCGACCCGCTCGGCGCGCATCGTTCAGCGGGTGGTCGACCAGTGGGCCGACGAGCACGGCAAGAAACGCATCGAGATATTCGGCGGCGTGTGCCTGAACTACGCGGTCGGCGGTCTAAACCCGGACGCCGTCATCGCCTCGTATCGCATGGGGGGCAAGTACGTCTGGCTCCCGAACGTCGACTCCAACCATCACCGCCTCGTCGTGAACGAGGGCGTCGGCCAGGGAATCGATCTCGTTGATTCCGACGGCAACGTCGTGCCCAAGGCGCGGGACATCCTTGAACTCGTCTCACAGACGGACATGGTGCTCGGCATCGGACACCAGAGCACACGCGAACGCCTGGCGCTCGTGCGTGAGGCGGTCCGGCTCGGCATCAAGCGCATCGAGATAACGCACGTGAACTACCCGCCGTCGTGGCTGACCCCGGAGCAGTGCAAGGTATTCGCGGACCTCGGAGCGTTCATCAGCATCTACGCCATCGACGACTCATACTACTCGTGGGATGACGTTATGGCGGTGTACCGTGCCGTCGGGCCACAGCGGATGCTCATCGCCTCGGACCGCGGGCACATATCCCTGGGTCATCCCATCGACGGCCTCAGGCGCCTCATCGTCGGTTTCATGCAGAGCGGCGTTCCCGACGAGCACATCAGGCTGATGTGCCAGGCAAACCCCTACTGGCTGCTCCACTGATACCGGCGAGTGCTACAGGCTGAGCCCCGCGCTGAAGGCGTCCCCGGCCGCCATGCCGGCGTGGACGTACTTCCGGGCTGGCCCAGTGAGGTAGATGAGCGGGTCCAGCTTCTGCACGTCCAGCTTCCCATCGGTGAGGCACGCCTCCGACACGTGGACCTCGACGATGTCGGCCACGACCAGCGAGTGCGTTCCGAGCTCGACAATGTGTGCGACACGACACTCCAGGTTGAGCGGGCACTGCTCGATGAGCGGCGCCTTCTCAAGCGTGCCGTAAGACACGCTGAAGCCGCATTTCGCCGGCTTGTCCGTCTTGGCTCCCGACTGGATGCCGCAGAAGTCAACCTCGCGGAACTGCGAGGCCGACGCCACGTTGACCGAGAACGCGCCGCCCGGGTCGATGCCTTTGCGGCTGTATCGGGAGCGCCGGATGGCCACGCACAGCATCGGCGGTTCCGCGTTGGCGATGCTGCCCCACGCTGCCGTCATGACGTTGACTTTGCCTTCCACAACGGTGCCGATGAGCAGCGCCGGCAGCGGAAAGAGCCAGGTCTGCGGTCCCATCCTCACTTTCTTCGCATCAGCCATGGTCTACCTCCTTCTCGGCGCCGGGTGTGCTCCCGGCGGCCGGGCAGGCCCCATCCTTACCGTGATGCCGCCTGCTTCACTGCGATTGTTGTGTTCAGGACGATGAAGTTGATGATGGCGAACGCGGTGGTCACCGCCGCAGGCAGTGCGGCCGCCTCACCGAAGTAGAGCAGGGCAATCGCTCCAGCCAGCCCGTAGTTCTTCCAGGCGCCGAAGACCGCAAGGCTGACCCGTTGCGCCGGGCGTGAGCCTGTCCATCGCGACGCCACATAGATGGCGTGGGCGATGCCGAATGTGCACAGGCCCGAGACGACCGCGACACGCACCATGTCCGTAGAGAAGCTGAAGAACGCCGTCCGGTTCAACCCGATGATGGTGTAGACGACAACGAAGAACCCCCAGTTGATGAGCGTCCCCCGGTGAGCATCCATCCACCCGGTAACACGCGAGGAGCGCCGCAGCAGGCGTGAGACAAGGAACGGCGCGGCCACCAACTGCAGCAGCGCCGTCAGAAGTTGCAGCGGCTGCACCAGGCTGCCGCCGAGCACCGCGAGCGTGATGAGAGGCGTCAGTGCGAAGGCAGCGACGTGCCCGGCGACCGAGCCGACCAGGGTGAACGAGAGGTCCCCTCCTAACCGGTAGGTAAACGGTATGACGGCAACCGCCGGGGGCACCGCGGCGATGAGGACGTAACCGGCACGCAGAGCCGGATCATCGAGCAGCAGCGCCGACAGCAGCACGAACGCGCCTCCCAGAATGCCATAGTTGAGGAGAAGCGATAGCGCCACGGGCCGCAACAGCTTTGTCCCGCCCCGGAAAACGTCAGAGGACACGCCCACGAGCGACAGCGTCATGATGACCGCCAGAAGCGGCGTCACGAGAGAACGCGTGAAGGCCGCGCCGTGCCCGGCGACGATGCCGCCTGCGACGGCCAGGGCGAGGATGAAGCTGTTGTTGCGGAGCAGAGACAAACGAACCTCCCGACCCTGCGACCCCGCAGCGGCCAGACGTATCGTACCAGTCCGGGAGGATGCGCGCACGCGTTCCTCGAGCCCACACCTTTCCCGCGCCGGACACGTGTGGCACTATAGGTGCTGCCGGCCGGGTTTCCGGCCTCGGCGGCGAAGGAAGGAGACTGACGATGGAGTTGATGGCCCAGACAGTGCTCGGCAGCGTGCCGGGCGAACAACTCGGCTTCACACTGCCGCACGAGCACCTCGTCTTCGATGGAACGTCCATCTTCGCCCCACCGGCGGCCGCTTCCGACCGCGGCATGGCGTTCCAGCCGGTGGGGTGGGACACGCTCAGCTGGCTGCGCTACCATCCGTATGAGAACCTCGACAACGTTCGCATGCTGGATGAGGGCGAGGCATCACAGGAGTTGGCCCTCTTCCGCCAGGCCGGAGGCTCGACGCTTGTGGACGTCACCGTTCCGGGCATAGGGCGCGACCCCGCCGCGCTGGCGCGGCTATCCCGCGCGACCGGCGTGCACATCGTTATGGGCACAGGCTTCTACACGGAGGCAGCTCTCGAAACCCGGGTCCGCGAGATGACTGTGGACGAAATGGCGCGGACGCTCGTCCGCGACATCCGCGAAGGCGTTGCCCCAACCGGAGTCCGAGCCGGCATTATCGGCGAGATAGCCTGCAACTGGCCGGCGGCGCCAACCGAGCTGAGAGCGGTGCAGGCGGCGGCGGCGGCACAGCAGGAGACCGGCGCGGCCATCAGCCTGCACCCGGGCCGCAATCGGGAGGCGCCATTCCAGCTCGTTCGTCTGCTCAAGGAGTCGGGGGCGGACCTGTCCCGCGTCATCTTCTGCCACACCGACGCACGCCTCCGCAGCGCCGACGACCAGTTCAGACTGGCGGACGAGGGTTGCGTGCTTGAGTTCGATCTCTGGGGCTGGGAAGGCCACTTCCCCTCGTACTGGACAGCAGACGACTACATGGACCTGCCGAACGACACCGGCCGCATCCAGGAGATCCGCGCGCTCGCCGCCCGCGGCCACCTGGACCAGGTGCTCATCTCGCATGACATCTGCGTCCGCAGCCGCCGCGTGCGCTGGGGAGGGTGGGGCTACCGCCACATCCCTGCGTACGTCCTGCCGATGATGCGTCTGCGCGGCATGAGCGAGGCGGACATCCGCCGGATAACCATGGACAACCCGAGACGGCTGCTCTGCTGCGTGGCGGGCGCCGAATAGCGGGCGCGCACGGAACTGAATCAGAAGGAGGAGAGGCCATGTACCCGTGGGAGGCGATTGCCAGGATGGTCCGTGCCCAGGGTGTCGAGCTGACGTTCGGGCTCGGCGACAGTCCATTGCAGCTCTATGCGGCAAAGGCCCCCGGCCTGCGCGGCATCAACCTGCGGTACGAGGGCTCCGCGCCGTTCATGGCGATGGCCTACGCACGACTCAGCGGCAGACCGGGCGTCTGCAGTGCGACTGCCGGACCCGGCGTCGCCAACCTTGTGCCCGGCCTGCTCGAGGCCTCGTCAGGCTGCTGTCCTCTGGTGGTCATCTGCCCCTGCATCAGCCAGAAGACCGAGGGCATGGGGGAGTTCCAGGAGTGCGACCAGCTCGGCATGGTGCGCCCGGTGACGAAGTGGGCGGCGAGAGTGCACGACATCAGCCGTCTCGCCTGGTACGTGCGCCGCGCCTTCCACCTGGCCATGAACGGCCAACCCGGTCCCGTGTACCTCGAGCTTCCGACCGACGTCGGTGGTGACATAACACACGGCCATCCGGTCGAGGTCGAGGCGCCCAGCTACATCGCCGCTACAAGGCTTCGGTCCGCAGGTGACCCCAGCATGGTCAGTGCAGCGGCGGAGGTGCTTCTGCGGGCACGCCATCCTGTTGCCATCGCCGGCAACGGCGCCATGCTGTCCGGAGCAGGGGAGGAGTTCAAAGCACTGGTCGAGACGCTCGGCATTCCATTCGCGACGACCCCGGGCGGCCGGGGCATCATCTCAGAGAACCATCCGCTTGCGCTCGGGCTTGTCGGCCTGTACCGCAACACGGTCGCCAGGGACTACCTCATGGGTGCCGATGCCATTCTGATAGTCGGCTCTCGGAACGAGGCCTTCCAGACACATCGCTGGAAGGATCTGCCCGCTGATGCCCGGGTGATCCAGGTCGACATCTCGTCGGCCGAAATCGGGCGCAACTGGCTCCCCGATGTCGGCATCGCGGGCGACGCCTCGCTGGTGCTGAGGCAGTTGCTTCAGGCCGTGCGCTTCCACCCGGTGCCGGCCACGGACGGGGGTCGCGGGGTGCGCCGGAAGGAACTGACCGCTCGGATGGGACGGCTCGTGAAAGAGACGGCGGAGGAGTGCGCCACAGACGAGTTCCCCATTCCGGCGAAACGCGTGGTACACGAGGTGAGCCTCGCCTTCGGCAACAGCACCGTACTGGTGAACGAGAACGGGTCGCAGGACGCCTGGTCCTACTTCCACCCGTTCTACACTGTTGGTGAGGACTCAGCCTGCGTCACCGTCGCGGAGCAGACCTGCATGGGGATGGGGGTCGTCGGCGCCATCGCGGCCAAGCTCACCACGCCCTCAAGGAACGTCGTCTGCATCACCGGCGACGGCGCCTTCCAGATGTATTTGAAGGAGTTGCCCACCGCGGCGCAGTACCACGCCGGCTGCACCTGGGTCGTCCTCAACAACTCGGCCCTCGGCTGGCCGATGTACTACCAGGACACGAGCGTCGGCTGGAACACCGCAGCATTCGAGGTACAGCCTGATTTCGCGGCCCTCGCACGGGCATGCGGCTGCCAGGGACGCAAGGTTGCGGACGCGGAATCGCTCCGTCCCGCGATCGAGGATGCGCTGCGGCTCAACCGCCAGGGCGTGCCGGTTGTTCTCGATGTACCCACGGGCCTGGACATGTCGCATTTCGAGCGCGCCGAGTAGAGGAAGGAGACACTGATGCTCTTCGCACCGCTGGGATGCCTGGCAGCCGTGCTGTTGTTCCTCTCCATTCCGCTCATCCTGGGACTCTTCTTCCTGAACCTGCTGACATTCTCGTTCGGCGAGCTGGGCCTGTCACCTTCGACCGCCATCGCAGTCATCCTGCTGATGCTCGTGGGGTCGCTCATCAACCTTCCGCTGACGCGCCGCCGTGTGCAGTACACCATGCCCACAAACGTTCGTGGCCTCTTTTCGCAGCCGCAGACTCAGTACTCCGGTGTGGCTGTCAACGTCGGCGGCGCCATCATCCCGCTCTGCCTGTGCCTCTACCTCACGCGCATCGTGCCCTCGCTCTGGCAGATTGGCATGGCCACGCTCGTCATGGCGCTCGTGGCGAAGGCGATTGCGCGACCGATCCCCGGACGGGGCATCGTCCTGCCGATGTTCATACCCCCGGTGCTGTCGGCACTACTGGCCGTCCTGCTCGCCCGCGACTTCGCGGCTCCGTGCGCCTACATCGCGGGGACGCTGGGGACGCTGCTCGGGGCGGACCTCTTCAACCTGCACCGCCTGAAGGGCTTCCCGGGCATCGTCTCAATCGGCGGAGCAGGCGTGTTCGACGGCATCTTCCTCGTCGGCATCGTCGCCGTCTTCCTGACCGCGCTGGTCTGAAGGCGCGACCATCAGTCCTTCACGCGGCAACGCGGCGCGCTGTCATCCCGCTACCGGCTGAACGTCTCGTACCGGACGATGTCGTCGAGTCGTTTGCGCGATTTCACCATCACGACATCCGATGCCGGGTAGCCGAGCGGCATAACGGTGACGACCATGCAATCGGCGCCGACGCCAAGTATCTCCCGCACCTTGTCTTGCGAGAACGCGCCTATCCAGCACGTGCCGAGCCCTTCCTCCACTGCGGCGAGCGTCATGTGGTCGATAGCGATGGCAAGGTCGACGGCATACCGCGTCACGCCGCAGGTCATGATGGAATCGGGTTCGGTGGCGATGGCGGCGATAACGACGGGCGCGTCCGCGATGAACATCTGGTTGTTCGCGGCGGCTGCAAGTGCTCGCCGCCTGTTGGCGTCGCGCACCACGACGAATCGCCACTCCTGGCGGTTGCTCGACGACGGTGCAAGCCGTGCCGCCTCGAGCACACGCGTCAGGCTCTCGTCAGGCACAGGAGTGCTGCGGAACGCCCGGACGCTGCAGCGCGCCCGTATCGCCTCGTGAACGTTCATCGGGGTCCTCCTCTTCGGAATGACCGCATTATACGCGCGCGTCGCACGCCGTCGAGACGGCAGAGCGCACGGATTGTGCTCCGTCCTCCGTCCAGCTAGAATCCGGGGAATCGCGCCTCAAGACAGACCGCAGGGAGTGGCAGATGAATGAGAGCACCGTGTACTTCACACGCCGGGAAGAAGACATCCCCGCCGCACTGCGACTCGCCGGCGTCGACCGCTTCTCAGGCGCGGCGGTTCCCGTCAAGCTGCATATGGGTGAGCCGGGAAACCCGTACGCGCTCCAGCCCGCACTCGCCCGCACGGTGGTCGGCGCCATCATCGATGCCGGCGGACGGCCGTTCCTCTTCGACACGACCGTCGCCTATCCCGGGGAGCGCTCGCGGCGCGATGGCTACGTGCGTGTGGCGAGGCGGCACGGCTTCACGCAGGAGAACGTGGGCTGCAGCACCGTCATCGGCGACCGGGGCGTGCGGACCGTCGAGTCTGGCGTGGCGGTCGAGGTGGCAACCGCGCTGCACGACGCCTCCTGCATGCTGGTTCTCAGCCACGTCAAGGGCCACATCCAGGCCGGGTTCGGTGGCGCCATCAAGAACCTGGGCATGGGCGGGGTGACGAAGGCAAGCAAGCGCCTCATCCATCACATGGCACGGCCCGTTCACAACCGGGCTCTGTGCACGCTCTGCGGTCGCTGCGGGGCCGCGTGCCCGAGCGCCGCTCTCTCTGTCGCCACTGAGTGGCACTTCGACGGCGCTGCATGCGAGGGCTGCGGCAAGTGCGCGCTCGCGTGCGACACGGGCGCCCTCCGCTTCGAGGTGATGAGCCTGGCGCGGGCACTGGCCATCAGCGCGCTGGCCTGTGTCAGAGGGAAGGACGTCCTCTACGTCAGCTCGCTGCACAACATGGCAGCTAACTGCGACTGCGACCCCAATCCCGGCGG
>CAZVCS010000045.1:12820-14898 GCA_964625765.1 uncultured Dehalococcoidales bacterium
GTCGGCTACCTCATCGGTAGCGACGCGGCCGCTGTTGACGCCGCCGCCCTCGACCTCATCGACCGCGTAAAGCCGGACGTGTTCAAGCGCTGCACCGGCGTCGACCCCAGAGACCAGGTCCGCGAGGCCGCGTCGCTCGGCATGAACGACCGGTACGTGCTGCGGGAACTGTAGCGCGCCTCCGGGGTACTACCAGAGCGTCGAACCGCCGTCCACCAGCAGCGTCTCCCCGGTGACGAAATCCGAGGCGTCCGATGCCAGGAATACCGCCGCTCCAACGTGGTCGGTCGGTGCACCCATGCGCCCCATCGGGATCGAGTCTATCCTGGCTTGCAGGTCAGCGGGGTGCTCGGCGAAATACTGCCGGTTGAACTCCGTGATGGTCGGCCCCGGTCCGACGGCATTCACGTTCACGCCGTACTTCGCCCATTCAAGGGCGAACGCCCGCGTCAGGTGTGAGACGCCGGCCTTCGACACACAGTAGGCGGAGCGGAGCGGCTGGATGACCCGGGATACGTTAGAGGAGATGTTGATAATCTTGCCCTTGCGCTGCGCAATCATGTGACGGCCGATGTCGCGGCAGCACAGGAACACACCCCTCAGGTTCACTCCCATCAGCGCATCCCATTCGGCCGCCGTGATATCTTCGATGGGCTTCCGCACTATCACGGCGGCACTGTTGACCAGTATGTCGATGCGCCCGTGGCGACCCAGCACCGCGTCAACGAGTGCGGCAACCGACCTCTCATCGCTCACGTCGGCACGCACCGCCGACGCAGACAGCCCCCGGCTCTGCAGGCTGGCCGCCGCGGCCTGCCCCTGCTGCTGTCTCCTGTTGGCGATGACTACGTGTGCGCCCTGTGCCGCCAGCCCCTCCGCGATGGCGAACCCAATGCCCTGGTTTCCACCTGTGACGATTGCCGTCTTCCCGGTCAAGTCGAACATGCTCACTCAAACCTCCTGTTGGACAGTGGTCGAACGTGGCGGATTCCGCGCAGCGCCGGCTCCGGCAGCTATCGTGCGCTGGCCGGTGCTGCGCATGATAGCAGGGCACACTCCATCACGACAGGCGCAGGGACGGCGAGGCATCAGACCATGCTGAGGAGTGCAGACGGGACGCCCCGGCCGGGTACGTCCCGCCGGGGCATCAGAAGCACTGTGAACAGGTCGTGACATGGAAGGTCAGCGTCACGCTGTCCTCCTGCCCCTTGCTGTTCCTTGTTGTCACCGTCACAGTGAGGTTGCCCACCGCCGCGGGCGCGGTCCACCTCACCGTGTCTCCCGACCCTTCTATCTCGCCGCCGGACGCACTCCACTTGAACGTGAGCCCATCGGCGTCCGCCACGTTGCACTGGATGGTGCAGGCGCGACTCACCAGGATCGCGTAGCCGACCATGGACTGCTCCAGGTACTTGTGGTCGGCCGTCACCGTCATTCCGAGGATATCCGGAGAGGAACCGCCCTCTGGGGAAGGCGCGCCCGACCCATTGCCGGCGCCGTCGTCGTCCTCGGCATCATCCTCCTCATCCCCCTCTTCCTGGCGCACCGAGACGTTGATAGACTGCGCGTCGCCGGCTCCCCCGGGACTCATGACCGTGACCCGTATCTGGTACGTCCCGGGCTTCGAAGGCGCGGTCCATCGCGCCTGAGCTCCATCGGACCTGATGGTGCCCTTCGAACACCACCAGGTGTACTCCAGCGACTCCGCATCATCGCAGATGACGCTGCAGGTAACCCGGCACGTCTCCTTCGGCTCAACTGTGTCGGGGCTGACGCTGAGCGACGCGATATCCGGCGCGCTGGCGGGGGCATTCTCTTCGACAACGATTGTCGCCGGAGATGCTTCCTGAGCCGGAGGCGAGGCGAACGAGAGTGACGGAGTCTGGACGATCGGAACACCCAGGTTCGATGGCGTCTCAAAGAATCCGGGCTCGGGGGACATCATGGCGAGGGCGCTCTGGTACTCGGCGGCAGCCTCGCCACCCTCCAGGGTCTCAAGCGCCTGAATGACAACCATCGCCGCATGCCGTCGTGTCACATCGATGCCGTCTCCCGACCACTCTGGCAGCATCTCAGAT
>CAZVCS010000046.1:0-14220 GCA_964625765.1 uncultured Dehalococcoidales bacterium
CGAGTACAAGGGCATCTCCACCATGGAGATCATGAACTACCTGGCGCCCGACGTCGTGACACTCGGGAACCACGAGTTTGACTACGGGCTGCCTCACCTGTTGTTCCTCGAGAAGGTGGCCAACTTCCCTATCGTGAACGCGAACCTCTACATCAAGGACTACAACAGGCGGCTGATGAAGCCGTACCACATCATCAACAAGGCCGGTTTCGACATCATGTTCATCGGCATTGTGACTGAGAAGGTCATCGATGCCGTCCAGAAGGATCCCCTCATTAGCAGCTTCATCTCACTCGAGGAGGCGAGCCACGAGGTTGGCGTCATCACCGACGCCTACAAGCACGATGACATCGACCTCACTATCCTGCTGACTCACATCGGCTTCGAGTCCGACATCGAGCTGGCAAAGCTGCTGAAACCTGAGTACGGCGTGGACATCATCATCGGCGGCCACTCCCATACCATCCTGGAGCAGCCGGCGAAGGTGAACAACATCCTGGTGGCTCAGGCAGGCGTCGGCACCAACCAGATAGGCCGCTTCGATATCGTCGTGGATGACGACACGAACAGCGTGGTCGACTACAAGTGGCAACTCGTGCCTATCGTGGAGGGCATCGCGGAGCCCGATGTTGCGCTGCAGGAGTACATCAGCACGTTTGCGACGGTAGTCGACCGCAAGTACGGAGCCCCTATCTGCAAGTTCACCGATGCGTTGACCCACCCGAGGCGCTTCGAGGAGACTGCGCTGGGCAATCTCTTTGCCGATGCGCTGGCCGAGATGGGTGAATGCGACGTCATGCTTGTCGGTTCGGGCTCGATCCGCAGCAAGGAGCTGGGGCCGATGGTGACACTGCGGGACTACCGCGCCTGTTTCCCTTACGAGGACTACATGTCGCGCTTCACCGTCACCGGCGAGACGTTGAAGACGATGTTCTCCCGCTTCATGCGGCCTGAGAATCGCAACGCTGAAGGCGAGAGCTATCAGGTGAACGGCCGGATACGAGCCGTGTACCGCGATGCCACGAGGTTGCTGGAGTCTCTGACGTTCGACGGCGAGCCCGTCGTGGATGACAGGCTCTACACAGTCGGCCTCATCGGCTTTCACATCCTGAACAGCAAGGCGTATCTGGGTGTCACCCTGGAGGAGCTCCGCGCCGCGGGCAAGAGCAGAGTCATCGCGACCAACGTCTCTGATGTGCTTGAGGAGTACCTCAAGAGCCACCAGAACCTCGGCCGCAAGGTCGAAGGCCGTCTTGTGTGCGTGCAGTAGCCGGCCGGGCGTTCAATAGCTGCTCTCGATTCACGCCGGCGGCGGCTCCGTCCTCCTGCTGCCGTGCCCCGCGCGCCGCGGTCGACCATGCCGCGGGGGATTGACGCAGAGCAATCCGGTTCAGGTACAATCGCCTGAGGCTCGTGTGGCTCAGTCACCTTGCCGGCATCGCTCCCTGTGTCTTTCTGACGGGTGCCGGCCAAGTTGAGGTGGTCCGGCCGGAGGGGTGGTATGTTCGACGAGAAGACCCTGCAGCAGGTGCACGATGGGGTGCTGGAGTGGTGGGACAAGGTAAAGGCGGCGGTCGGCGCCGGACGGGGCACGAGGCGGTTCTCGACCGTCTCCGACATGGAGGTGGAGCCGCTCTACACGCCGGACGACGTCCGTGACCTCGACTATGCCGAAAGCATCGGTTTCCCCGGTTCCTATCCATTCACACGAGGCTGTCAGCCGGACATGTACCGCGGCCGCATCTGGACGTTCCGGATGTTCTCCGGCTTCGGCAGCGCCGAGGACACCAACCGGCGTTACCATCATCTCCTGAAGCACGGCGAGACTGGACTCAGCATCGCCTACGACTACCCGACGCTCATGGGGTATGACAGCGATGCAGCTCGCGCGCACGCCGAGGTTGGCAAGTGCGGCGTAGCCATCGACTCGCTGGCCGACTTCGAAGTGCTGATGGCGGGCATTCCGCTCAGCGACGTAACCGTCTCCCATACGATCAACCCGCCGGCGAGCATCACGTGGGCGATGAATCTGGCCGTGGCCGACAAGCAGGGCGTGAAGTGGGACAGGCTGGGCGGCACACTGCAGAACGACATGCTCAAGGAGTTCATCGCACAGAAGACGTTCATGCTGCCGCCGGAACCCTCGGTCCGACTTGTTCGGGACATCATCGAGTTCGGGACCCTGTACGTGCCGCGATGGAACACCATCAGCATCAGCGGCTACCACATGCGCGAGGCGGGAGCCACGGCTGTTCAGGAGTTGGCCTTCACGCTGGCCGACGGCATGGCCTACGTTCAGGATGTGCTGGACCACACGAGCCTGGATGTCGACTCGTTCGCTCCCCGGCTTTCGTTCTTCTTCGACGCGCACATCGATTTCTTCGAGGAGATCGCCAAGATGCGCGCCGCACGACGCATGTGGGCCAGGATAATGCGCGAGCGCTTCAAGGCGAAGAATCCCCGGTCGTGGTGGATGCGGTTTCACACCCAGACGGCAGGCTGCTCGCTCACTGCCCAGCAGCCGCTGAACAACATCGTGCGCGTGGCCACGCAGGCGATGGCCGCGGCCCTCGGCGGCACGCAGTCGCTTCACACCAACTCCTACGACGAGACGCTGGCCCTCCCCACCGACCAGGCGGTCACCGTCGCGCTGCGCACGCAGGAGATAATCGCTGAAGAGACGGGCGTCACCAACACCATCGACCCTCTGGCCGGTTCCTACTTCGTCGAAGCGCTCACCAACCGGATGGAAGCGAAAGCACTCGAGTACTTCGAGAGAATAGACGCGATGGGCGGCATGCTCGCCGCCATCAAGCAGGGTTTCCCCCAGACTGAGATTGCCGACGCCGCGTATCGTTACCAGCGCCAGCTCGATGCGAAGGAGAAGACCCTCGTCGGCGTCAACAAGTACGTTGCCGAGGAGAAGACACCCATCGAGACACTGAAGATAGATGAGAAGCTGGAAGAGGAGCAGGTCAGGCGCCTCAACAACGTGAAACGGACGCGGGACAACCGGGAGGTCGCGCGGGCGCTGGGCGAGATTCGCCGTGCCTGCGCAGACGGGAAGAACGTCATGCCTCATGTGGTCGCAGCCGTGAAGGCCTATGCCACCGAGCAAGAGATCTGTGATGTGTATCGGGACGTCTTCGGCAGGTATCAGGACCCCGGCTTCTTCTAGACGGGGCTGAGACGGCACGAGAGCGCACTGGTGTGGAGGCGGAACACAGATGAGTCCAAAGAGGAAGCTTCGAGTACTGGTTGCCAAGCCGGGACTGGACGGTCACGACCGCGGCGTGAGGGTAATTGCCCGCGGATTCCGGGATGCCGGCTACGAGGTGGTCTATACCGGCGTCCACCAGACGCCGGAACAGATTGCCAGTACCGCCGTCCAGGAGGATGTCGACCTCGTCGGCCTGAGTTGCCTCTCGGGCGCACACCTGTTCCTTTTCGGTGAGGTAGTTCGGCTGCTCGGGGAGAGGGGAGCCAGCGACATCACCGTGATTGGTGGGGGCATCATCCCTGAGGAGGATATTCCAAGGCTCATCGAGGCCGGCATCAAGGCCGTGTTCCTGCCCGGAACCTCCCTCGATGAGATTATCGAGTGGACGGAGGCCAACGTTCACCCAGGAGGGAAGAGACAGGAGCCCGGCAGGTGACATCTGAGCTGGTCGACCGGATAACGGCGGGTGACGTCAGGTCGGCTGCGCGGCTGATGCGGGGCATCGAGGAAGGCGACCGGGAGGCTTTCGAGACCCTCGAGGCGCTCTACCGCCACACCGGCCACGCCTACGTGGTCGGCGTCACCGGCGCGCCTGGCAGCGGCAAGAGCACGCTGGTCGGCGCTCTGACCACCGTGTTGCGCCGCAGCGGCATGACCGTCGGCATCGTGGCGATTGACCCTACCAGTCCACTTACGGGTGGCGCCATTCTGGGCGACCGTGTGCGCATGCAGGAACACTGCACCGACGCCGGGGTGTTCATCCGGAGCGTGGCGACCCGCGGATGGCTCGGAGGGCTCGCACGAGCGGCGGCCGGTATCATCCACGTCATGGATGCCATGGGCAAGGATGTCGTGCTCGTCGAGACCGTAGGCATCGGCCAGCAGGAGGTTGACGTGACCCGACTGGCTGCGACCTCCATCTTCGTCCTGACCCCCGATTCCGGCGACGCCATTCAGATGATGAAGGCCGGGATACTCGAGGTGGCGGACATCTTCGTCATCAACAAGGCCGACCAGGAGGGCGTCCTGCGTGTCAAGGCCGACCTGCAGTTGATGCTGAACCTGGACGGCGCTTCAGCAGGCGCGAGACGGCCGCCCGTCCTGCTGACGGAAGCAGTCAACGGCAAAGGGGTCGACGATGTCGTCCGCGAGATATGGAAGCACCGGCAGATTCTCATGTCCGATGGTGGACTGAAGAAGCGCGCACGTGAACGAGCCCGGCTGGAGCTGGCGGAGGCCGTGGAGAGCTCTCTCAAGGACCTGCTCGACTCCGGTCTGGACGACGCTATGCGCGACAGACTGGTCGATGACCTCACCGAGAGGAAGATCAGCCCCCGGGCTGCCGCCTCTCTCATCCTCGGTCAGCTACTGAGGCCGCTGCAGTGAGCTGCCCCCCACCGGCATGCGCATTCCGGGGGCGAGCATGAATCCCACCGCCATGGAGCCGTTCGGCAGGGCACTGCTGGCGTGCGCTCACGGCCAGTC
The DNA here is from genome assembly GCA_964625765.1 of uncultured Dehalococcoidales bacterium. Lineage (GTDB taxonomy): Bacteria > Chloroflexota > Dehalococcoidia > GIF9 > AB-539-J10 > SKVJ01. The sequence continues at coordinate 4,706 of CAZVCS010000046.1, forward strand.
TCCATGCGACGTCATTATCCGACGGGACGACGGGCTCGAGTCGGTTCTTCCGGCCGGATACTTCTTCCGGACGCCGTGCGCGTTTTCCCGCATCGAACACACTGCGCTCGCGCGCTGCCGTGGGAGCGTTCTCGACGTCGGAGCAGGAACCGGCGTTCACACCCTCTGGCTGCAGACCGCCGGCTTCGCCGTGACCGCGCTCGATATTAGCGCCGATGCCGTGGCGGTCATGCAGGAGCGCGGCGTGCGCAACACCCGTCTCGGGGATGTCCTGGAGCTTGAGCCGGGAGCATTCGATACGCTGTTGCTGCTGGGGCACGGCATCGGCATGGTCGAGGACCTCGCCGGCCTCGACCGATTCCTTGGACGCGCGCTCCATCTCACCACCGAACAGGGACAAGTGCTGGTGCACTCACTCGATGTGCGTCTCACCGACGACGCCCGGCACCTCGCGTACCACGAGGCGAACATGCGGGCGGGCCGGTACTTTGGGGAGACGCGTGTCCGGTTCGAGTTCACCGGCTCGACCGGGCCGTACTGCGGCTGGCTGCACGTCGATGCCGGAACACTCGCGGACCACGCCCGACGGTCCGGCTGGGCGTGCGAGGTCCTCTTGACGGAGGAAAGCGGTGACTACCTCGCCGTGCTTGGCCGGCTGAAGTGACCACAAGTCCGACCAGGTTCGGTGGTCACCGGCTGCTGTTCGGATGAGGAATGGACGCCCGGTGATGCTCTTCGGTCCAGCCGCGGTCTACAGGCATTCGTCCTCGATGCCGCGTGCGCAGAGCATCCTGACCGGCTCGAACACGGCTGTGGGCGATGCGAGTTGGATGCCATCCCGGATATCCCGCAGGTGCTTTCGCACGGAGTCCCTCTCGATTCCCTCCGGCGCATAGACTACGTACAGTGCATCGCGTGTCCCGGGGGCGATACGGGTTCGACGGTCCGGGCCGTGGACGATGCTGGACAGGATCCCTTCCCGGTCGGCAACCGTCATGTCGCCCGCCTTCGTGAGCTGTGGTTCTTCGTTGAGCTTTACGTAGCTCTCGTTTCCCGTCGCAACGTCAAGGGTCACGGGCGGGACGACCGCACCAAGGTCGTGCCCGGCGGTCAGCAGCAGATTGCCCATCTCGGCGAGGAACATGACGTCCACCAGCGCCGATACCGTGGGCAGAGGCCGGTGTTTGAGCGCGACCGTGGCAAGCTGCTGAACCAGGTGGTACGTCTTTTCGAAACGCCGGTAGTAGGCCGTATACGCGCGTATCTCGGGGGCTGACTTGATGTCCTCCTGACTCCTGAACCTGCCGCTGAGCTCAACCTCGAGGGCTCTCTTCCGTTGCTCCAGCGCCGGGTGCTCGCGCACGTTCGGGGCGGCTCGCACGACCAGCGCTGCCACAAGCCCCGTGGGATAGGCTGCCTTCCATGACTCCGACACAACGAACATCACTCCGACTCCTTCCGCGGACGACCGTCAATCATCACTCGGCCCATTGTCGCAGACCCGGAGGGTCGCTGTCATCGGCGGATGGTTGGGAAGCCCGCGATAGCTCGCACCCCCGCGACGGCGACGGTCATGAGTGCGTGCCAGCGCCGATGCGGAGATTGTCCCCCGAGCCACCGGAATCGAGTACCCGGCGCACGCTGGACGGTGTATCTTGTAGGGGGTTCGCTTGGCTCCCTTGGGGACTCGTGCGGCTGGAATGGTGGATGGAGCCCCGTCGATCCCCGGAACACGAGGTGGGACTGCAATGCCTGATGCGTTTCTCATCGCGGACGACCTGCACAAGAGCTTCAACGGCCACAAAGCCGTAAACGGCGTGTCTTTCACCATCGAGAAGGGCGAGATATTCGGCCTTCTCGGCCCGAACGGTGCGGGAAAGACCACAACGATACGCATGCTATCGACCGTGCTACCGCCCGACCGGGGCGACGTCACGGTCGGGGGCCATTCGGTTCGGCGCGACGCGGACGCAGTGCGTCGCCTCATCGGTGTCTGTCCTCAGGAGTTGGCGTTCTATCCGGACATGTCGGCTCTCGAGAACCTCGTCTTCTTCGGCCGGATGGTCGGTCTCGACGGCGGTGAGGCCCGAGCGCAGGCGGTGACGTATCTCGACCTGATGGGGTTGAGTGAGCGGGCCCGCGGCAAGGTAGACAAGTTCTCCGGCGGCATGAAGCGGCGTGTGAATCTGGCCATAGCCCTCATGGGCCATCCTCAGCTTCTATTCCTCGATGAGCCAACCGTCGGCATCGACCCGCAGTCGCGCAACATGATCTACGAGACTATCGAGAGGTTGCGAGACGGCGGGATGACGGTGCTCTACACCACTCACTACATGGAAGAAGCCGATCGGCTGTGCAACCGGGTGGCCATCATGGACGGCGGCAAGGTGGTTGCACTGGATACTCCCCGGGGACTGAAGCACCTCATCGGACGCTCGGAGAAGGCCACGCTCGAGGACGTCTTCCTGAAGCTCACGGGGCGCGGTCTTCGCGATTGAGTCAGGTATGAGCAGAGTCCTCGCAATCGCCGGACGGGAGGTCCGCAGCTACTTCCAGGACAAGGCCGACATGGTCTTCGGTCTGGGGCTGCCGATCGCCGTCTTCGCACTGATGTACGGTGCGTTCAGCGGCGGGTCTCTCTTCAACGGCACGGCCTACGTCGTCAACGAGGATCCCGACGGCGTCTACTCCAGCCTCCTCCTCGACCGGCTGGACCGGAAGGAGAATCTCGCGGTGACGCTCCTCAGTCGTGATGAGGCGGAGGCCAAGTTGAGCGACTCCGACATTCTGCTGGTTTCCATCATTCCCGAGGGATTCTCCGACCGTCTGAGTCAAGGCTGGTCGACGCAGATCACGTTCCGTCAGCGAGGCAACGGAGGCATGGAAGGGCAGATAGTGGCCGGCCTGGTGCGCGGCGAGGCCGATGCTCTGAGCCAGGAGTTGCAGGCGGAAAGACAGGTCCGTCTCGCCCTGGCCGACTCCGGCATCGGCGGCGCCGAGGTCACGACTACGGTCCAGGGGCTGCTGCAGCGCGAGAAGGAGAGCCCTATCATCACGGTGAGGGATACGACCGTGGGTGGGGATGCGAGTCTGGTGCACCAGTTCATGCCCGGCATCGTCTCGATGTTCGTGCTGTTTGCCATCACGCTTGGTAGCAGGGCCATCGTGGAGGAACGCAAGAAGGGTACACTGGAGCGATTGCTCACGACCCGGGTCAGCGTAGGTGAGCTATTCGCCGGCAAGTTCCTCGCCGGAGTCGCGCGTGGCTTCGTCCAGACCTTCATCCTGCTGCTTCTGGCCTACGCCGTTTTCCGGCTGTTCACCCCGGCTTCGTTCGGGATGATGCTCTTCGTTTCCCTCGTCTTCGCTGCGGCCGCGAGTGCTCTGGCGATGGTCATAGCCTCTGTGGCGCGCAACGACGACCAGGCCGTCTCCATCAGCGTCGTCTTCACCATGGCCACGGTCATGCTTGGCGGGACCTTCTTCGAGATTCCCGAGGGGTCGTTCCTCGAGACCATCGGCAAGGCGTCCGTGAACACGTACGTTAACCGCGCGTTCACGGCTGTCACGATACCCGGAAGCGGTCTCGCCGAGGTGGCGTACGAGCTGGTGGTCCTGGCGGCCATCGCACTCGTTGCGCTTGTGCTGAGTCGAAGCCTGTTCCACGCTGTTCAGGGAGGTCGGTGATCCAGATGACGGCACTGAAACACGCATGGGTCATCGCGGCCAAGGATGTGAAAGGGTCGGCTCGCGACCGTACGACCGTATTCTTCAATCTCCTGTTCCCTTTCCTGTTTGTGGCTCTCTTCGGCCACATCATGGCCGGCATAGGCAGTGAGGACTCGCGTCTCGAACTGCACGTCGTCACTCAAGAGGACAACGAAGGACTCGGCTATCACATAGCCCGGGCGATGGAGACTGACGATGAGGCCGAGCTCGACGCCGGGGAGCCGCTCATCGTGTGGGACCGCGACTACGACGAGGCTCTCCGGGCCGTTTCTGAGAAGAGGCTCGATGGCTTCTTGCTGCTGCCTGATGGCTTCAGTGAAGGCATCTCACGTGGCTACGGTTCGGTCATCGATGTTGTGTCCGATTCCGAGGCCATCTACGCTCGGGCGGCGCTGGACTCTGTGGCGGACTCGATAGCCTATCAGATAGGCCTGCAGCAGGTGGTGCGCCGGAGCATCTCCGGCCTCATGCTGGATTCGTGGCTCGACTCAGCCGGTGACACCTCTCGAATCGGCGAGCAGATGCCGGCGTACCTGTCCGTGCAGGCCGGAGTTCCGATGAGGTCCTCGCTGGTCGAGTACGAAGTAGAGAAGGTAGGCGACGTTGAAGCCGAGGAACCGGCCACGTACGTCATCCCCGGCTACCTCGTGATGTTCACGTTCATGGCGGCGGCCAATTCGGCCGAGATCATCGTCCGCGAGCGGCAGAACCGGACGCTCGAGCGCCTGCTGGCCGCCTCGGTGAAACGAGAAGCGATACTTGCCGGGACGTTCGGGGGCATTGCGTTCAAGGGATTGGTTCAGATTGCGCTCTTCTGGATCGTGGGACTGTTGTTCTTCCACCTCGACCTCGGAGCTTCCCCCGCCGCGGTGATTCTGCTCTCAGTGGTCATGGTGGTCATGTCGGCGGCGTTCGCCCTCATGCTGGCCACGCTGGCGCGTACGCAACGCAGCGCGGGGTCGATAGCCACGGTGACTTCGCTGGTGCTGGCTCCACTGGGCGGCTGCTGGTGGCCGCTCTTCATCACTCCTCGCTGGATGCAGTACCTCGCCAAGCTGACGCCTCACGGTTGGGCCACGACGGGGTTCAACAAGCTCCTGATCTTCGGCGCCGACTTCGGCTCGGCGGTTCCTGAGATGCTGGCGGTGCTGGCGTTCGGCGTCATCTTCGCCGCTGTTGCCGTGCTGCGGTTCCGCACCAGCGCGGTGTAGGTCAGGTTGCGGCGTCGCCCGTGGTCGTTACGCGTGTTGACGCTTCAGGACGACCTGAGTGATGATTGACTGTGCGGCGGTGATTGCCCGGAGTGAATATGCCTGCGGATGAGAAGACGGTCTCGACCTCGTTGGTGGGGATGAGCACGGACGAGTTGCGTTCCCTTGCGCAGCAGCAGGGTGAGACAGCCTATCGCGGCGGTCAACTAGCGCGATGGCTCTATCTGCACGGGGTGCGCACGTATGAGGAGATGTCCAATCTTCCCGAAGGGTTCCGCGTACGCTTGAGTCAGAAGTACCGGGTGGGCCGTGGACACGTCGTCGTCACCCAGCGCAGCAAGGATGGGACAACGAAGCTGCTCCTCGAGATGGCGGACGGCGCCAGGATTGAAACGGTCGGCCTGCCGTATCCGGATCGCGTGAGCTGCTGCGTGTCGACGCAGGTGGGCTGTCCGATAGGCTGCGCCTTCTGTGCCACTGGTTCGAGCGGATACACCCGCGACCTTGCAGCGGGCGAAATCGTCGACCAGGTGCTATGCGTGCAGGAAGCCATGCGGGGTCAGGCACAACAGGGCCGCAGCGGACTCTGCCGAGTCGACCATGTCGTGTTCATGGGCATGGGAGAGCCGCTGCTCAACTACGACGCGACCACCAAGGCCGTGCAACTGCTCAATGCGGAGCTCGGTATCGCGATGCGGCAACTGACTGTCAGCACCGTGGGCTTCGTTCCCGGCATCCGCCGGCTGGCCCAGGACAAGCCGCAGTTCACCCTGGCTGTGTCGCTGCACGCGCCTACAGATGACCTGCGCCGTCAGCTTGTCCCGGGCATGAGCGGCTGGGGCGTCGCCGAGATCATCGAAGCGTGCCGTGTGTACGTGCGGCAGACCGGGCGCCGGGTGACATTCGAGTACTGCCTTCTGAATGGTGTGAACGACGCGCCGGCGGAAGCGGGTGAGCTTTCGAGGGTGCTGCACGGGCTGAACTCCCATGTCAACTTGATTGCCTGGAATCCCGTTGCTGGACTTGGGTTCCGTGCACCGTCGCGAGAGCGCATCAGGGCGTTCCGCGAAGTACTCGAAGATGCAGGCATTCCTGTGACACAGCGACTCGAGCGAGGTTCGGACATTGATGCGGCCTGCGGACAATTACGCAGGCGGGCGAGGGACGGGGTAGCCAGGGGCGAATAGCGGTTCCGCACCACGCGGGTCCACGCGACTACCGGCCATCTGCCGGCAACCTCCCCAGTGGCAGGAGGTAGATGGGAGTCTCTTGTTCCCCGCAACGCAGAAGTTCCGCCACCGCGTCATCTTCGAACGCGCCCACAGTCACCACGCCCAGGCCGAGTGCAACGGCCTGCAGGCATACATTCTGTGCTGCGTGACCGGCTTCCATGTGCACGTAGCGAACACCGCGCTCTCCGTACTTTCCCGTCGTCCTCTCATATACGGCCGCGATGGCCAGCACAACTGCGGCATCGCCGGTCCACGGTTGTCCGGGGCAGGCGCGTTTGAGCGCGGCCGGGATGTCGCCGGCGCTGATCAGGGCGAGTTGGTGTCCATTCGGGATGTAGCGGTACACGCCGGCCGGCAGACCGTCCACGGCCAGCGACAACACATAGACCTCCAGCGGATAGAGTGCACCGGCCGAAGGCGCGGTGCGGCCGCCCCAGTCCGCCGTCACACCTTGAGCCGCCCATAGAAGCTGCGACGCCTCCTCAAGAGTGATTGGTTCCGGCGCGTACTCTCTCACCGATCGGCGTGCGGTCAGCGCCTCTTCAACGGAGACATCGCCGCTGAGTCGGGGGTCAGGCAGCACGACCATGGCGGGCGCCTCGTGCTCAGTGTCGGGCAGGATCGCAGATGGGGAACACGCCGCGAGGCACAGGGCGAGCATCAGCGAAAGCCCGAGCTTCATCACGTCAGACCACCCCTTGCTCCATCCCAGGCGGGCCACCCTGAAGCCGGAACTCTGCAGGTCATGGGCCTGTCTTCGCCTGACGGAGAGCGACCGAACGACAGACGAAGCAGGACACCAGCTTCCGGCGGTGAGTCACGAGTTGGCTCGAGAGCGGACTGGGCGCACCCAGTCTAGGTGACGCCACAGGCGGCGTCAACGGCCTGCCCTTTCGGCGGCTTCGGTGGAAGGACCGCCGTGCCGTGGAGTTGGGCGCACTATATGCGCGTACACCCGTGTGCCACGCTGCAGAGGGAACCGACTGGTGCTGCCGTCCGGACGGCCCGGGCGCCCGGGCGGTCGCCCACCTCGGCCGCTCGTGCCCGGGCCGCCGTGAAGGAAGCTACCGCCTGGAGAACACGCGCTTCGGATCGGTGACCAGGAGGATGACCTGCCACAGCACCAGGCCGACGATGACCACGCAGACGCCGAGCAGGGTGGCATCGAGATTGACCTCAAGGAACTCGCCTCCCTCGGTGAGGTAGGCGAACACATGGTCAACAAACCACATCATCGTAGCGCCCCAGAACATCAGGCTGAGTAGTCCAACCTTGTACCTGTCGTCTGGCGCCTGCGAGTACCAGACGGCAGTAGCAGCGATTGCCGCAAGAGCGGTGATGATGAGGAACATCACTTCGCCCCTTCGGCGGAGTCGAACCGCAGGTCCGACGGCGCGGCAGCCTTGCGCTCGGCGATGACTACGATTACGAGCCAGAGCACGGTAACGAACACGGCCATAGCCGTACCGAAGGTCGCCACCTCGTGAAGCATCGGCGCCACATCCGCAGGATTCTCCATCGCCGTTAAGAACGGCGGCCAGGGTACTATCTCACCGTGCCACAGATGCTCGAATGCAAGAAGCGCGGTGCCGCCCCACAGGAGCTTGTTCAACCAGCCGAGCTTGCGGCTCCACGTCAGGCCGCGCTGACCCGGGAGGCCGCCCGCCGATCCTCGCTCCTTCTTTTCGACAGCCTTCTGCACGACGCTTGTCACGATTGCCTCGCCCATGGGTACGAGAAAGCACGCCATACCTGTCTACCTCCTTCTGTCCCTGTGTGTGAACGCCAGGTCTCCTGCGGCGGTCAAGTCCGTCTGGCGGCCGATAGTGCTTGAGGTTGGTCCTCCCGGGCCAGCAAGTGCGGTGGCGACGCATCTGCATATAGTGGCAGTTGCTACTGCTGGCAAGTCTAATCCCCGGGGTGCCGGGATGTCAATGGACCGAATCGACCCCGCCGCTTCCCGCATGACGGAAAGACAGCCGGCGAGCGTCGTCAGTGCGAGAATCAGCGGGCGAATCCGCACCCTGCTAGACTGAAGCGGAGAGTCAAGACGGGTGCGTTGGGACGGAGACGGCATGAGTTCGCGGTATCCTGTCGGCGTTGGCAAAGCGCCTGGCTGCAGCGAAGGACCAGCCGGTTCGCCGGTTCTCTTCGAGCGGTATCCCCTGTTGAGCAAGGGTCTTCCCTACGTGTCACTGGCATGTTTGCCAACCCCGGTAGAACGTCTCGAGGTGCTCGGAAAGAAGCTGCACGTTTCTGAGCTGTACGTGAAACGGGACGACCTGGCGGGATTGGCGTACGGAGGGAACAAGCCGCGCAAGCTGGAGTTCCTGCTGGCCGACGCGCTACGCAGCGGCGCCACTCACGTGATGACCTTCGGCGCCGCGGGTTCGAATCACGCTCTGGCAACCGCGTTGTACGCTCGCCAGCTTGGACTGAAGTGCGTCTCCGTGCTGATGCCTCAGCCCAACGCGCACTACGTACAGAAGAACCTCGTCTGGGGGCAACGGGTTGGGGCCGAGCTGCATCTGGCAGGGGTCGGCCTCGGGAGGCGAGACAACATGCCCCGCGTCTACGCGGTGGCTATTCGGGAGATGCTGAGGCACCGTCTGGCGGATGGAAGTTCTCCGAAGGTTGTCCCACCGGGTGGCTCGTCACCTCTCGGCACCATTGGGTTTGTCAATGCCGCGTTTGAGCTGCATGAGCAGATTCGGACGGGAGAGATGCCTGAGCCGGACTACGTCTACGTTGCGGCTGGCACCGTCGGCACCGCTGCCGGGCTTGCTCTCGGTCTGGCGGCAGCCGGACTCAAGACGAGGGTCGTTGCGGTAGGTGTGACAGCGGGAGGTTTCGCAACTGTGCGGCGACTCATCGACCTGGCCGAACGGACGAATGGGCTCCTCGCCGGCGTTGCCCCATCTTTCCCGCGTGTTGGGCTGTCACCTGTCGACGTTGAGATTCGGGATGGTTTCTGCGGCAGCGGATACGCCGTGTTCACAGGAGAGGGGATGGCTGCAGTCGCTCTGATGCGGGAGCACGAGGGGATTCAGCTTGACGGCACGTACACTGGGAAGACTATGGCTGCGCTCGTGAATGACGCCGCCGCCGGCAGGCTGGCGAGCAAGACTGTCTTGTTCTGGAACACGCTCAACTCGAGACCGTGCCCTGCGGACACGTCAAACCCGGACTACCACGAGTTGCCGGCTTGTTTCCACAGGTTCTTTGAACAACCGGTGCAGCCACTGGACCAGGACATCTGAGAGTCAGTGGCGCCGCGTCGAACCCGGCAGTTCTTGACGTGGAGTTGCAGCGCCATTACAATGCGTCGCATGTGTCGAGAGCG
>CAZVCS010000047.1:0-13768 GCA_964625765.1 uncultured Dehalococcoidales bacterium
GCGTGGTCCAACCGACATCGGCATGTCGGTGCGCCGTCCCGACGGCGAGCTGGAGACCACCCGCAAACGGGTGCCTTCCATCTACAGCGGCCGGCTGCGCAAGATACCGCTTGCCCGCGGCATCATCATGCTCGTCGAGACGCTCGTCATCGGGACCCAGGCTCTGATGTACTCAGCCGAGAAGGCCGCCTCGGGAGAAGACGGCGAGGAGATGCCGAAGTGGATGCTCGGGCTGACGGTGGCCGCCAGTCTGGCATTCAGTGTGCTGCTGTTCTTCGTGCTGCCGCTGCTCGTGTCGAGAAGCCTCGACGCACACATCGCCTCCGATTTCGTGAGCAACCTGCTTGAAGGCCTCGTGCGCATGCTCATCTTCGTGGCCTACGTCGCCGTCATCGGGCTCATGCGCGACGTGCGCCGGGTCTTCGCCTATCACGGCGCCGAGCACCGCGTCATCAACGCCTACGAGGCCGGCGTCCCTCTCACGCCCGAGGCCGTCCGCGAGTACTCCACCTCGCACACACGCTGCGGCACCAGCTTCATCTTCGTCGTGCTCGTCTTCTCCATCGTCGTGCTCTCGCTGCTGGGCCGCCCCGTCCTCTGGCTGAGCATCCTCTCGCGCATCGTGCTGCTGCCCCTCATCGCGGCCATCAGCTACGAGTTCATCAAGTGGTCGGCCGACAGACAGTCGAATCCCGTGGTGCATGCGCTGACCGCGCCGGGGCTGCTGCTGCAAAAGCTGGTCACGCGTGCGCCCGACGATGGGCAGATAGAGGCCGCCATCGCCGCGCTTCGCGCGGTGCTGGAGGAGCCCGCCGACGCGAAGAGCGCCTAGCGCGTGTCGTCCGCGTCCAGGCCTCGCATGCCACCTTCCTCCGTCACGAAGCACGTCCGCGTGTTGAGGTGACATACCGGCCCGACCGGGTCCGCCCGAACGAGAATGGTGTCGTTGTCGCAGTCCTTGTAGATGGCGCGCACACGCAGGAAGTTGCCGGAGGTCTCGCCCTTCAGCCAGTACTTCTGCCTGCTGCGGCTGTAGAACCACACGTTGCCGGACTCGACCGTGCGTCGGAGCGACTCGACGTTCATGTAGCCGAGCATGAGCACTTCGTTCGTCTTGTCGTCCTGGATAATGGCGGGGACCAGCCCCTGCCCGTCAAGCTTGAGCATCTATCCTCCATACAATGAGATCGCCTCACGCAGGTCGATGGACCCTGTGTAGATTGCTTTGCCGAGTATCGCCCCCGCCGCGCCCGCATCCCGCACGCGGCGGACGTGGTCGATAGTTGCGATGCCACCCGCCGCCACAACCGCGGCGTCGGTGCTGTGCGCCACGTCCTCGAGCGCCTCGAAGTTGGGCTCCGTCAATGTGCCGTCCCGCCGCACATCTGTGTAGACAAAGCGAGCAACGCCCAGCTCCCGCATCCTGCCGCAGAGCTCGATGACCGGTACCCGCGTCTCCCTCAGCCAGCCGCGCGTCGTCACGAACCCATCGCGCGCGTCGAGGCTCACCACGATGGCGTCGCCGTAGGAGCGAACAAGCGACTCCACCATCGCCGGGTCCTCGATGGCAGCCGTGCCAAGCACGATGCGCTCCACATCGTGCTGGAAGAGCCAACCCGCGTCTTCGGCCGTCCTGATGCCGCCGCCGACCTCGAGGCGCAATCCTTCCACTCTCATGAGGTCGGCGATAGTCTCCCGGTTCACCAGGCGCCCCTCGGCGGCGCCGTCGAGGTCGACGACATGCACGAGCTTCGCGCCGCACTTCTGCCACCGGCGCGCCACCGCAGCGGGGTCGAGGTCGAACACGTCCTCGCGACCGTAGTCGCCCTGGAAGAGCCTGACGCAGGCCCCGTGCCGAAGGTCAATTGCCGGAAGTATCTCCATGCTGTGTCGCTCACTTCGTCCGGCGCGCCGACGCATGGCCGGAAGCGCCATTATAGGGGATGGCTCCGGAAGGTGTCATTCAGACCGGCGCAGTCGCAACCCCACGCCGTACAACGGACGTTCAGGCAAGCGGGCCAGCCTTCGGCGCCTCGGGCGCGGGGACCTCGCCGGCATCGAGGAACACGTCGAGCGGCACCGCCCGCTCGATGCTGAAGGCGCCCACCCTCAGCCGCCGCACCTCCTCCACAGTCGCGCCAACACCGAGCTTCTCACCAAGGTCGTGCACCAGGCTTCGGACGTAGAAGCCGGACGAAACGTCGCACTCGAGCGAGAAGGCGGGGTACGCGAACGAGGTCAGCCGGAGAGAGTGCACCGTGACCGTAGCTGCCGGTATCTCCACATCGAGGCCCTTGCGCGCCAGCTCGTACGCCTTCTTGCCGCCCAGCTTCTTGGCCGAGTATGCCGGCGGCGTCTGCCGGATCTCCCCGACGAACCCTTCAAGCGCCGCCTCGACGTCCTCGCGTGTCACCATGCGGTCGCACGTCTTCACCACGTCGCCCGCGACGTCGTACGTGGTCGTGGTCACACCGAACAGCGCCCGGACCGCGTACGTCTTGTCCATGTGCAGAAACTGGCTCGCCTGCTTCGTGCGCTTCCCGGTGAGCAGGATGAGCAGCCCGGTGGCAAGGGGGTCGAGCGTCCCCGTATGCCCCACCTTCGACTTGATCTTCTTCTTGACGAGGGCAACGACCTTCGCCGAGCTCATGCCCCTGGGTTTGTCGATGAGCAGGATGGAATCCATGCCGCACAGTATAGAGCATGCGCGGCCGACACGGCCGCGGCCGGTGCGTCAGGGCACGGGCACGAAGTCCACCTGGAGCACGCTGCGCGTGCCGTCGGTGAGCTTTGCCCGGTCGTCGATGCGCCGGCCCACCACCCAGACGATGTGCTGCGGAGAGCAGAGCAGCGGCACGCTGTCCCTCTGCAAGAGGGGGATTCCGGCATCAACCATGAAGTCCTGCAGCTTCTTCTCCTGCGCCATCCCCAGCGGCCGGAACCGGTCGCCGCGCCGCCGCCTCCTCACGAAGAGCACCGTGCCGGTCGCATCGGCGTCGAACGCCGCCGCAAATCCGTCTACGGCCGGGCAGCCAGGCTCCCCTGGCGCGAAGCGGGTGCTCACCCTCCATCCGGGAAACGCCACCTCTCCCGGGACCGGCACGGGTACCGGTTCCAGCGGAGCCGGGATGCCGGCGTCGTCGTCCGCACAACCCGGCGCGAACGCCGCCAGACAGGAGGCCTCCCGCCGCCACGTGACACCCGAGACCAGTCGCAGGCGCTTGCCCGGTCGCGCCACGGCCAGCCTGCGGACCGAGGCGACGTGCGCCGCCGAGACGTCGCGCACGTCTCCGGCAACGTGCTCGTGCGCTCGCCGCACCAGTCGCGCCTGTATGGCAGGCCCCGCCGCGGCAAAGCCGGCGAGGTCGAGTCGAACGCAGTCAGGCGAGACGTCGGCGATGTCGTCGTAGACACTTCGCGCCTCCGCCTCGAGATGGTCATCGTCGGCCCTCGCGGAACCTCCGAGGCGCAGCAGGGCATCATCGAACCTCGGGTTCAGCGCACGGCACGCCGGCAGCAGCTCGAGCCGAACGCGGTTGCGCAGGTAGGACGTTGATGCGTTCGAGGCATCCTCGCGGGGTTCGACTCCCAGGAGCCGGCAATACTGCGCTGTCTGCTCACGGCTGAGGCCGAGCAGCGGCCGCACGACGCGCAGCGTCGCCTTCTCGCCAGGCTGCACACCGGCAACCGGGATGAGCGAGTCCGTCTCCAGCCCGCGCAGTCCGCGCAACCCCGAGCCGCGGATGACGTGCAGGAACTGTGTCTCGACGGCGTCATCCCGCGTGTGGCCGGTGACGACAACCTCCGCTCCGGCGGAGCGGGCCGCCTCGTACAGGAAGCGGTAGCGTACCTCCCGGGCGGCCTCCTCAAGCGAGCACCTGCGATGCCGCCGCCATGCAGCGACGTCGCGAGCTTCCACCGTGCAGGGCAGGCCGAGCGACCGGGCCATCTCTGCGACGAACGCAGCGTCGGCCTGTGAGGCGGCGCCGCGCAGCATGTGGTCCAGATGCGCCACGTGCACGCGCACGCCCAGTCCATCGGCAAGCCTCGCCAGGACGTGGAGCAGGCAGAGAGAGTCCGCGCCGCCTGACACAGCGGCGACAACTGTGCTGCCCTGTCGCAGCAGCCCGCCGTCGCGGATCGCCTTGAGCACTCCGCGCTCGAGGTCCGCGGCGCTTGGCTCCCGGGACGTCTTCACGGCCGTCTAGACCACCTGGTAGGACGTATCGTTGAAGCGGGCCAGCCGGGCGCCGAACTTGCCGAACTCCAGCGCGTTGATGCACCCGGGGTCCATACGGAACCTCGTAATCATGCTCAACGGGAAATCCATCGCCCTCAGTATGATGGACAGCGTGGTGAAGTAGTGGCTGACCACAAGTACGTTCTCGTGTGCGCCGTTCTCGACGAACGGCTTCACCACACCCCACGTGCGGTCCTGCAACTCCTGGAAGCTCTCGCCGCCAGGCAGCCGTTCCCTTCCACCTTTCCACCAGTCGAGCAGCATCTCGGTGAACGTCTGTGGGATGTCGAGCGTGCAGAGCCCGTCGAAGATGCCGACGTTGACCTCCTTCAGGCCCGGGTCCGTGTTGATGGGCAACGGGTGGTAGCGCGCGATGGACTGTGCCGTGAGCACGGCGCGCTGCAGCGGGCTCGATATGATGTAGTCGACCGGCTCTCCGCGAAGCACCTCGGCCAGGCGCTGTATCTGCCTCAGGCCGGTCTCGCTCAGGGCCGTGTCGACCGCCCCACCCTGCACCTTCTTCTCACTATTCCAGACAGTCTCGCCATGCCGCACCAGAAGCAATCTCACGTGATGAACCTCCGCAACAAACGACAGAAGACGCACCTCCAGCCCGCTCAGGACGCGAGCAAGAGCGACGTGCGATGTATGGATTCGAACGGTTCCGTGAAGCCAAGCGCCGACAGCACATGGTCCGGCCGTGCGCCGCCCTCCTGGCCCAGCGTCACCAGCATATCCACGTAACAGCTATCACCGTCTCCCGCGGCTACCGTCAGCTGCTGCACCAGCGGCCGCAGGTCCTGCTTCTTCTCAACGCCCGCCCGCTCGTACTGGAACTCAAAGCTCGCAGCCTCGAGAAACGAGCGCACGGCAGCCTCCGCAGCGGCAGGGCCGCCGGGATGGGAGGCGACGCAGTGATACCGGCCGGCGCAGACAACCGACTGCAGGGAAGGCAGGCTCTCGGGTACCTCCCGGGCCGAGTGGACCGAGAATCCCGCCGGCAACTGGCGCCTGGCCATCATCAGGAGCGCGTCCGGCGGCATCCACTTCCGCAGCCAGACGTCCATCAGCTCCGCCTCGCCGGTGAAACCCACGGCAAGCGGCGCCGCCACGGCTAACTTCGGGTGCGGCGTGAATCCCTGTGTGTACTCGATGGGGATGGAGGCCCGGCGGAAGACCCTCTCCCAGCAGCGCATCGTGTCGAGGTGAGAGATGAAGCGCACGGGACCGCCGCGACCGAAGCTAATGCGGAGCCGCTGCATCCTTCTCCGTTCCCGCTTCCCGGCGCGGCGCGCCACTGCCTTCCTTCGTCACGACGAGCTTCTCTATCTTCATGCCCTTCATCTCGGCGATGGCAAGCTTGAGGTTCCCGTAGCGCAGTTGCTCCCCCTGCCGCGGGATGCGCCCGAGGTAGCTGAGGACGAAACCGGCCACCGTCTCATAGTCGCCGACCGGCAGGCCGAGTTCGAGTTCCTCGTTAGCGTCCTCAACCCGGTAGCCACCGTCCAGCTCGTAGGTATTGGCGCCCGTGACCACGAAGTCCTCATCCTCGTAGCCCAGCTCGTCTCTTATGTCGCCCACCACTTCCTCGGTGAGCAGTCCCAGCGTCACCATGCCGGCGACGCCGCCGTACTCGTCCACGACAAGCGCCACGTGGTGGCCCAGGTCGCGCATCTCCGTCAGCAGCTTGCCGAGAGGCTGGCTCTCGGGTACGAAGTAAGCGGGGCGCATCAGCTCGTCCACCGTTATCTTCTCAGGCGTGCACGCGCTGGTGAGCTTCATCAGCACGTCCTTGGCGGAGAGCACCCCGACCACGTTATCGGTTGTCTCCTTGTACACCGGGAATCGGCTGTACGGCGTGTCGGCGTAGATGCTGAGGAACTCCGCCAGCGTGGTCCCCTCGGCCACCCAGGCTATCTCGGTGCGCGGCACCATCACCTTGCTCACCGGCCGGTTGGTGAACTCGAGCACCGCGTGCAGCATCTCCGCCTGGTCCTCCTCGACCACTCCTTCGCTCTCACCCACGTCGATGGCCGAGCGCAACTCTCCGGCGCTGACGAGAAGCTGCTTCTCCTCGGCGTCAGTGACGAGGCGCCGGAAGCCGAAACCGATGCGCTCCAGCAACCAGACGAAGGGATACAGGGCCAGCTCGAAGAAGCGCACAAGGTAGACGTAGTTGAGCGCCATGCGCTCGGCGTAGTGCACGGCCACTGTCTTCGGAAGCAGCTCTCCGAACACGAGCACGATGGCCGTCACCGCCACGGTCGCGATGACCGGTCCCCAGGGAAGGCCGAACGCAGCCACACAGAACATGGTCCCGATGGTAGCCGCGGCGATGTTGACCAGGTTGTTGCCGAGCAACACCGTGGCCAGAAAGCGCTCGGGACGGTCGAGTATGCCGGCCAGCGCCAGCGCGGCGCGGCTCCCGCTCTCACGCAGATAGTGCACGCGCAGCCGTGGCACAGAGATGAAGGCCGACTCGGCGCTGGAGAAGAAGGCGGACAGCACGAGGCAGAAGAGGAACGCAGGCAACAACCAACTGGCAGGCTCGTCCACTTGTTAAGCTATCCTGACCCCCGTAAGCGCGACTCCCGCACCGTCGCCGGTCCGGGCCGGGTCGATAGCACGTACACCGCTGGGGTATCGTACCATCGAGTTTCAACGCGTGTCAAAGCAGCCCGGCCCCGGGCGTGGAACACGGCGAACACGGGTAGTATACTACCGGACCATCGTATGCGGGCGCGACCGTCCGCAACGCGGACCGCGGGTCGGCCGGCATTCCGGCTTCCGGAGGGCGCATGACGAAGACGATAGCCGAGATCAACGAGAAGATAGCCCGTCGCGAGGCCGTGGTCATGACCGCTGAAGAGGTCATCGACTACGCCAGGGCACAGGGGGTCGAGAAGGCAGCCCGTACGGTGGACGTCGTCACCACGGGCACCTTCGGCACCATGTGCTCCTCCGGCATGTACATGAACATCGGTCACTCGAAGCCGCGCATCAAGCTCGGCGGCGGCCGGACCACGCTGAACGATGTCCCGGCGTACGCGGGGCTGGCCGCGGTGGACCTGTTCCTCGGCGCAGCAGCCATCCCGGACGATGACCCGCGCAACCGGATCTATCCGGGCGAGTTCCGCTACGGCGGCGGGCACGTCATCGAGGACCTGGTCGCAGGCAAGGATATCCGGCTTGAGGCGACCGCCTACGGCACGGACTGCTATCCCCGCAAGAAGCTGGAGACATTGATTCGCCTGTCGGACCTCAACAGCGCCACGCTGTTCAACATGCGCAATGGCTACCAGAACTACGGCGTGGCCGTGAACGCCAGCGACAAGGTCATCTACACTTACATGGGCGTGCTCAAGCCCAATCTCGGAAATGCCAACTACTCCTCCGCAGGCCAGCTCTCGCCGCTGCTCAACGACCCGGACTACGCCACCATCGGCATCGGCACGAAGGTCTTCCTGGGCGGCGGCATCGGCTACGTCGCATGGCACGGCACACAGCACAACCCGCACGTGCCCCGGCTGGAGAACGACGTACCCCGCGGCCCGTCGGGCACGCTGGCGCTCATCGGCGACCTGAAGCAGATGAGCCCGCGCTGGCTCGTGGGCACGAGCATGCTCGGCTACGGTCCTTCGCTCACCGTCGGCCTCGGCGTACCCATTCCCATCCTCTCCGAGAAGATATTCGCGCATACGCTGGTGACGGACGCGGACATCGTCGCGCCGGTGGTCGACTACGCCACGGCACAGCCGCAGCGCCTGCCGGACACGCTCGGAGAGGTGACCTACGCGGCGCTCCGCGGCGGCTCCATCACGGTGCAGGGCAGGGAGGTGCCGGCATCGTCGCTCTCGAGCTATCCGCGTGCGCGGGAGATAGCCTCGCTCCTGAAGCAGTGGATAGCAGAGGGCAGATTCCTGTTGACACAGCCCGTGGCGCCTCTGCCCGGGCCGGACTCGGAAGTGGGCTACCATCCACTCGTCGAGCGCCCGATCGAGGAAGGAGGAACGGAGAGATGAAGGTATCGCGTCGCATCGTCCTCAGGTTCCCGCCGCTCGTTACGGGCCAGCCGGTCGTCTGCCGGCTCGCAAGGGACTACAACCTGATGTTCAACATCCTCAAGGCGCAGGTCTCGCCGGGGCAGGACGGGCTGATGGTTCTGGAGCTGACGGGTGAGCGCGCCGACTACGACCGCGGCGTGAAGTACCTCCGCGAGACGGGCGTGCACATCCAGCCGCTGAGCCAGGACGTGCTGCGGGACGAGTCCCGCTGTACGGACTGCGGCGCCTGCGTCACCATCTGCCCGGCGCAGGCGTTCACAGTCGAGCCGGTCACACGCAAGGTGAAGTTCGACCAGAACAAGTGCGTGCTCTGCGGCCTGTGCGTCAAGGCCTGCCCACCGCGCGCGCTCAGCATCATCTTCTAGCGAAAGGCCGGCGTGGACGCTCGTCGGGTCTACAGGGACTGGGTCGGAGGGCAGGGCTTCGTCACATTCACGGTCGCCCTCGGGGAGACCGACCTTCACATCGCCACCCCGCACGACCTTTCGCGGGAGGCCCTCGCCTCCGCGGCGAACCACCGGGGCGCGATAGAGACGTACATCCGCTCTCATCCCCGCTTCGCGACCAGTCTCGAGCCCGTCGAGGCGCACGAGGACGCCCCTGACATCGCGAAGGACATGGGGCGGGCTGCGGCGGCAGCCGGCGTGGGGCCGCTTGCCGCGGTCGCGGGGGCCATAGCGGAGGCGGTCGGCCACGATCTGCTGCAGTTCACGGACGAGGTCATCGTCGAGAACGGGGGCGACATCTTTCTCTCGACGCACAGCCGGCGGACAGTCGGGCTGTACGCCGGCCGCTCGGTGCTCACCGGCAAGCTGGCGCTTCTCATCGAGCCGGAGGACTCGCCGCTTGGCATCTGTACATCCAGCGGCTCGTTCGGTCACTCGCTGAGCTTCGGCGCGGCCGATGCCTGTACAGTCCTCGCCCGGTCAGCGACATTCGCCGACGCGGTCGCCACATCTCTGGCCAACCGTCTGCGGACGGCATCCGACCTCGGCGGCGTGCTCACCGCGTCTCGCATCCCGGAGGGCGTCACCGGCGTCGTAGCAGTCATCGGCGGCCGGGTCGCCGTCTGGGGACAGGTCCGTCTTACCCCCATCGAAGCCGGCCGGTAGCAGCGCGCTGTTCCACTGCAGAGGCAGAAGTCGACGCTCGTCGCGAGCCACACGACGACGGCTACTCCACCACGCAGATTCCCCGGGCAGGGGTGGAACCCTGCCCTACATCCGGGAATGGTGCACCGGGTCTACCGCGCGCCGGGCGGCGGCGGGATGACCGGCTTCTGCGTCTGCTGCAGGTACTCTTCCAGGTGGGGTATCTCCGGCCGCGCTTTCGTCCACGCGTCGAACGCCTTGCGCCCGGCATCGAACCCCGGCCTCTCGGCCTCCCACTTCTTGTACCGATCGAGCTGGGCACGCGTGACTCGGCCTTCCTTGTAGAGCTTCTCCAGGGTCTCGAGAACACTCGGCTTGGCCGGGGCGGCGGGAGCGGCGGGAGCGGCGGGTCCACCGGCGTCGTCTATGGGGCGCATCGGTCCAGCCGCGGGTTTGGAGGGCGGCATCACAGGGCGGGCCGCCGCTGCACCCGGTCTCGGCACCGGGGCACTCGCTGGCATCGCCATGGGCGGCAGGCCCGGCCAGTTGGGGCGGCCGGACATCCAGGCTCGCATCGCCGCCGCACCGGCGTCAGCCGCGGGCCTGGCGGCCTCCCACACCCTGTACTGTGCCGCCTGTCCCCCGGATATCTTGCCCTCCCGGACCAGCCGGCTGAGCATCGCTTCCGTAGTCTCGTTCTGAGGCGGAACGCTGGTCTGGGCCGCCGGGCGTGTTGGTCGTTGAGGCATCAGCATCGTCTCTCCCCTCCTTCTCTCACCGACGTGTCGCTTCGCCGGCCGCGCCGGCCGGTCTTCTACCGTAGTACGTCATTCCGCGTGGTTCGTCAAGTCATTCGCGCCATGTGCCGGCGCCCGGAGGGGTGTCCACGCCGCTCGTTCGGACTCATCAGCCCTGCAGCACACGCGGTACCCGGGAGCGGCGCGACGATCAGTCTCAAATCCTCACGCCGGCGCGCCGTCCGTCGTGAATCGGACACTTGCCCGTACCTCGAGCGGACGCTACGATGCTCTGAGGATACCCTGGTGAAAGAGATACTCCTTCCAATCCATATCGAGTTGCCGCCTGAGGGCGGTTTCCTCGCGACAAGCGACGACCTGCCGGGGCTCGTGGCGCAGGGGCGAACGGCTGCCGAGGCGATGGAGATTGCTAAGGATGTCGTCCGGAAGCTCGTCGAGTCCTATCTCGAGCACGGAGACGCCCTGCCACCCGCACTCCGCGCCGCCATGCCGCTCGCACTTGTGTAGTGGCGACCATTCTTCAGCTCGCACATCCTCTTGCAGGACGTCCGACGTGACTCCTCCGTCCGTAGGGGAGAGGCATGCCTCTCCCGCAGGCTGACATGACGTCAAGGGTCGCAGCGACCGGTCAGTTCGATTACGTTCACCACGCCTTCTCCACCACCCACGGGCAGGGATGGGACCCTGCCCCCACATTCGGAACGGTGCCGTCTGGGGGAATCCGTGCGGCAACCATCTTTGCTCCCGCGGCTGTTCCTAGTCCACGTAGTACTCCACGATGAGTCTCGGCATGAAGTCGCGGTCCCAGTGCAGCATGTCCCGTACGTCGTCGTAGTCGGACTCCCTGTCGGCAAACTGCAGCCGGAACTGGAAGACGTTCTCGCCGACCCTTCGCTGCAACGCCCTCTTGAAGCCTGTCTGCTCCGCGGGTGTATCCAGCGAGGCCAGGTCGCACCACACCGCCATCGGCGAGGAGACGTCATCATCCATCCAGTAGGCGCCGTACAGCGTGGTGTAGCTCTGCAGGTAGGCTCCGAGACAGCCCATCTCCGGGAACGGAGACTCATACGGCAGGTCGTAGTCGGACATGTCCACAACGACGCTCTCGATGACGGCATCGTCGGGGATGCGCGAGAGCCTGTAGGTGAGGAATCCCTGGATGCCCCGGTTGGACTGGTCGTCACCCACGTAGATGCCCACCGTCCGGTAGATGCCAGTCCAGCGGACGTAGCCGCTTATGTCGGTCTCGGCAGACAGGGTGATGCGGCGCAACGCCTGCTCCACGGTGACCGTCACGCCGGCGGTGGCCGCCGGGCCGGCGCCAAGGGCCGTGAGAGTGTAAGTGGTCGTCGCCTCCGGTGTCACCTGCATCGACCCGGAGGCCGGCACCGTGCCGACTCCCTGGTCAATGCTCACCGACGTCGCATTCGCGACGCTCCATGACAGCGTGACGCTATCGCCCCGCTCGACCGTCCCGGGCGTGGCTGTGAACGAAGTCACGGCCACCGGCACAGCGGCCACGACCGTGACCGTCTCCTGGACCTCGTCCGACCAGGCGTCGTTGTTGTCCTGCACCTTCAAGTAGATGACGTGCTCGCCCTTCGAGAGCGCGGCCGTCTTGAAGCTCGAAAGCCGGCCCAGTTCGCCGTCGAGGCTCGAGCGCCAGAGATAGCCCACCACCTCCCCGTCGGAGTCGGTTCCTTCCCCGGTGAGCGTGACCGCCTGACCCTCGGAAACGACCTTGGGCGAGATGGATATGATGCGGGCCTCGGGAGGCTCGTTCGCGGTAACCGATGCGGGGAAGCACCCCGATAGAATGAGCAGTACAGACGCGAGAAGCAGCGCTTTCCTCATCTCCATACCCCCCTGCCACAGGCGTTGTCAGTCCTCTGCCACTATAACGTGGCGCCGCCGGGAAGGTAAAGCGCACGGTCCCACGGCGGCCATGCCGATGGGAACGGGCTGAGCAGACGTTTCACGTTCGGATCTTCGAACTGTGAACCGCCACCCCGGCCAGGCCCTCCACCGCATCAGGCCAACAGCGGTGCAAGGCCATACTCCTTTGCGCGGGAGGTTTCGGCTGCTACCTGGAGACTATGTACTCGACGGTCAGTGTGGGCAAGCCGTAGCGCTCCCAGTGCAGCAGGTCGCGTGTATCATCTCCCTCGGACCTGTCCGCGAACTGGAGGCGGAACTGGAACAGCTCTCTGCCGACCGTCTTCTGCAGCTCGGCACGGAAACCGTCCTCGGCGGCCGGCGAGTCCAGCTCATCGAGGCTGCACCACGCGCCTATGGGTGCCGGCAGGTCGTCGAGCCAGTATGCGCCGTAGAGCGTCCCGTACTCTTGCACGTACGCGCCGAGGCAGCCCAAGTGCGGGAACGGTGGTGAGTACGGTATCTCGTACTCGGACAGGTCAACCACGACCGTCGTGATAGTTGCGCCCTCCGGGATGCGCGTCATGTCGTACGTCAGGAAGCCCTGGAAACCCCTGTTTGAGTCATCGTCGCCGACGTACATCCCCATCGTCCGGAAGACCCCGCTCTGGCGGACGTAGCCGCTCAACCCGCCATCCGCCACGAGCGTCACGCGCTGGACCAGACGCTCGACGGCCACGGCTACCTCGGCAGTGGTTGTGAAGCCGTCCCGCGTCGCCGTCAGCACGTAGGTGGTCGTCTGGTCCGGCGTCACTTCCACCATGCCGGCCTGCGGCACTACCCCGACACCGGGACTGAGGGTGACCGAGGTCGCACCGGAGACCTCCCAGGACAGGGTGACGCGTTCGCCCGCCTGCACTGCCGACGCCGAAGCGATGAAGGCCTTGACCTTCGGGGCGGCAACTACGCTCACGAGGCCGCTCACCTCAGCGGACCACTCGCCATTGTTGTCCTGCACCTTCAAGTAGACGACGTGTTCACCCGCCGAGAGAGCATCTGTCTCGAAACGGGCCAGCCGGCTCAGCTCGCCATCCCGGTTGGAACGCCAGAGGTAGCCGACAACCTCGCCGTCTCTGTCGATACCCTCGCCTGCAAACGCAACCCGCTCGCCCTCGGCGACCGCGACCGAAGGCATCGAGACGATACGCGCTTCGGGGGGTTCGTTCACCGTGACAGAGCCGGAGGAGCAGCCGGCCAGAAGCGACAACACCCAGAGGACAGACAGAGTCTTCTTCATCTCCACACCCTCCATCCCAACACACAACCCTGCTCGCGGTCGGCATGCCGCGCTTCTGACTCACACCCCACCCACCCGGTGTCGTCCCCTGCGACCATGCCAGGACGCCATACATCTGAACCGCCGTTCGGTCGCGCGGTGGCAGGTCAGGCATCCATAAGTGAAACGTCGCAGGCCGCACAGGGGTTGAGCGCCGTGCCCGCCATTGGCTCGACGGCATCCAACCATTGCGTCCACCACCGGAACATCTCCACACCACACCCGGGCAGGGGTGGGACCCTGCCCCTACATTCGGACAGGCCCGCCTCGTCACCTCACGCAGTCAAACACGCGGGCCGGCGGTATCGGGATTCGGATGCAAGGGCGGGCTCCCATGCCCGCCCGCCATCCGCTCGCGCGGGGACAGACATGATGCCTCCTATCGGTAGGGGAGAGGCATGCCT
>CAZVCS010000048.1:0-13626 GCA_964625765.1 uncultured Dehalococcoidales bacterium
GCTACTGCGAGGTCGTGATGATACGGCGCGACCTCGACTAGTCCATAGCATGCGAGCACGTCATAATGGTGGAAGAGATAGTCGACACGGGCATGACGCTGAATTACGTCCTTGCCCATCTGGCGGCACACAAGCCGGAGAGCCTGAAAGTGTGTGCGCTGCTTGACCGCCGGGTCCGGCGCCTCGCCAACGTGAAGCTCGACTACGTCGGATTCGAGATACAGGACGAGTTTGTGGTTGGTTACGGCCTCGACTACAAGGGAGAGTACCGCAATCTCCCCTTCATCGGCGTGCTGAATCCGAAGTAGACGAGAGGGGCAACGATTGGACATGGACTGCAGGTTGAGCCCGCTCATCTCGCGCGAGGAGATAGAGCAGACCGTCTCAAGGCTGGCAACTCAGATAACCAACGACTACCGGGGCAGGCCGCTCCTCGCCGTCGGCATACTCAAAGGGGCATTTATCTTTATGGCGGACCTCGTCAGGCAGATAGGCATACCGCTGGAGATCGACTTCGTCATCGTGTCGAGCTACGGGAGCGGCACGGAGAGCTCGCGCCGCATCACGATGGTTCATGACATGACCGCCGATGTCGACGGCAAGGACGTTCTGCTGATCGAAGACATCGTGGACAGCGGCCACACCGTCAGCTTCGTGATGCAGCATCTCAGATCCAGGGGAGCGCGGTCAGTGCGCCTGTGCGCGCTGGCGGACAAACCGTCGCGACGCGAGACCGACGTACGAATCGACTACCTCGGATTCACTGTTCCGGACAGGTTCGTGGTGGGCTACGGGCTGGACTTCGACAACAGGTTCCGGTATTTGCCCGATATCCACTGCATGGAGAGATGTGACGAGAGCACGTAGGTTGATAGGGGTTGCGCGGGGACAGGCACGCGCCGAACTCCTGCTGCGCGATGCGCGCATCGTCAACACGCTATCGGGCTGCATCGAACGTGGCGACGTGCTCGTCTCGGACGGGCGCATCGCAGCTATAGGCAGCTTCGACTCGGCGCGACGAGTCATGGACCTCGACGGTGCGTTTCTGTTGCCGGGATTCATCGACGGCCATACGCACATCGAGAGCTCTATGCTGCACCCCGCCCGCTATGCTGAAGCCGTCGTCCCGCACGGCACACTGACGCTCGTCACCGACCTGCACGAGATTGCCAACGTGTGCGGCGTCGAGGGCATCGAGTTCTGCATGCGGTCAGGCGCCAAGCTTCCCCTCGACATGAAGTTCATGGCGCCGTCCTGCGTCCCGGCCACGTCACTCGAGACATCCGGAGCCGCGCTCGATGCCGGCGTGATACGGAGATTGCTGAGGAGGCGAGACGTCATCGGGCTGGGCGAGGTGATGAACTACCCCGGCGTCCTCTCAGGCAGCGCAGAGGTGCTCGACAAGCTCGAGGCTGCGCGCGGAAGGCCGATCGACGGTCACGCGCCCGGACTGCTCGGCCGAGACCTCTCCGCATATGTCTCGGCTGGCATCATGAGCGACCACGAGTGCACCTCCCTCGATGAGGCACGGCAGAAGCTTGCTGTCGGAATGCGCATCATGATCCGCGAAGGTTCCTCGGAGAAGAATCTCGAGGCCCTGCTGCCACTGGCGGCGGGGGAGACCTACCGACGCTGCATGTTCGTGGTGGACGACAGGAGTGCCGCGGACCTGTTCTACGAGGGAGACATCGACCACGTGGTGAGGAAGGCCATCGCCCTCGGGCTTGACCCCGTCCGGGCGGTGCAGCTCGCCAGCGTCAATCCGGCCGAGTACTTCAGGCTCCATGACAGGGGCGCGGTTGCCCCGGGCATGGTTGCGGACCTTGTGACGGTGGAAGACCTCGAGGACTTCGTGGTGGACCGCGTGTTCCGGCGCGGGACGCTGGTCGCCGAGGGTGGCAGGGCGCTCTTCCCCCTGCCGGAGACGAGGGCGGAGCTGACAGACACCGTGAGGACGCGGCCCCTGTGCCGTCAGGACCTGCGGATCGCCCGGACAGGGACCGACTTCCCGGTCGTGGGACTCGTCCCCGGACAGATTCTGACGCGCACGCGGATGCTGACGCCCGGCATCTCCGGCGATGAGTACGTATCCGACCCGGAACGAGACATCCTCAAGCTGGTCGTCGTCGAGCGTCACCACGCGACTGGGAACGTCGGCAAGGGCTTCGTCACGGGCTTCGGGCTCACACGTGGAGCGATTGCCGGCTCAGTCGCTCACGACTCGCACAACCTCGTGTGCGCCGGCGTCTCGGACGATGATATCCTGGGTGCTCTCCGCGCGCTGGAGAGAATGCAGGGGGGGCTCGCCGTCTTCGCCGACGGCGAAGTGAAGGAAGCGCTCGCACTGCCGGTCGCGGGACTGCTCTCGCCGGAGCCGGTCCAGGACGTCATAGCGAAGCAGCGCCGCCTTGAAGAGGCCGCGAGGCAACTTGGCGCCAGGCCGCCGGCCGCCTTCGCCCTGTTGTCATTCCTCGCCCTGCCCGTCATCCCGGAACTGCGCGTCACCGACCTCGGCGTCGTCGACGTCGGGGCTTTCCGGGTCATCGCCTGACCTGGACGCCGGGCTAAGTCAGCAGCGCCCGGGATATGACGAGCCGCTGCACCTCGCTGGTGCCCTCGTAAATCTCGAGAATCTTGGCGTCCCGGTAGTACCGTTCCAGCGGCAGGTCCTTCATGTAGCCGTAGCCGCCGTGAATCTGCAGCGCCTTTCGCGTCACATCCATGGCCGCATTGGCCGCAAACAGCTTCGCCTGTGCCACTTCCTTCGAGAAGCGCTGGCCGCTGTCCGCCAGTCGCGCCGCGCGGTAGGCCATGAGCCAAGCCGCGTCGACTTGATTGGCCATGTCGACGAGCATCCACTGGATGCCCTGGAACTCGCTGATGGTCTGGCCGAACTGCTTCCTCTGCTTGGAGTAGGCGATGGCTGCATCGAGGGCAGCCGAGGCGAGGCCGACGCCCTGTCCCGCGACATCCAGCCGCCCCTCGTCCAGGGTCGCGAGCGCGATGCGCATGCCCTTGCCAATCTCACCGACCAGATTGGCGGCCGGTACACGAATCTCGTCGAAGTTGAGCTCCGCCACGCTCTCCGCGCGGATACCGAGCTTGTCCTCGACCTTGCCGACGGAGAAACCCGGCATGGTCTTCTCGACGATGAACGCGGTGATGCCGCGCGCGCCGAGGCTCTTGTCGACCGTGGCGAAGGTCAGGATGATGTCCGCGGTGTCGCCATTCGAGATGAAGCATTTGCCGCCGTTGATGATCCAGTCGGCCCCATCCCGGCGCGCCGTGGTGGCCATGTTGGAGACATCGCTGCTTGCCTCCCGCTCGGTCAGACCGAAAGCGCAGAGCTTCTCGCCCCTCGCGGCAGGAACGACGTAGCGCCGTCTCTGCTCTTCGTTGCCGTAGTGGTACAGGCCGCTCAGGGCCAGTCCCAGGTGCGTGCCCATGATTGAGGCGACCGACACGCTCGCCCGCGCCAGTTCAACCGACATGAGGTAGGCATCCATGAGCGACCCGCCCTGTCCTCCGTACTCCTGCGGTATGGTGAGGCCCGTCAGTCCCACCCGCGCCATCCTGCGGAACGCCTCGAAGGCAAGCTCGTTCTTGCGGTCCCATTCGTCGGCGCAGGGAGCGATCTCCGCCTGAACGAAGTCCCGCATCTGTTGCCGGAACATCCTCTCCTGCTCGTTGAGCAACAGTTCCATGGTGCGCTATCCCTCCTTTGAGCACGCCGTCATAGCGAGGCTCACCGGCCAGTATACTCGCGCTCCAAACAGATTGACAGACCCGCGAGTCCTGTCTACAGTACAGCGACGATGAGTGCCGTGAGGAGCGACGCACGTTTCTGCGTCATCGCTGATGACCTCACCGGGGCGATGGACACCGGTGTCGGACTGGCTCAGGCCGGGCTATCGGCCATGATTACCTTCTCCGCGGCGGCGCAGCCGCACTCCGACGCAGTGGTCGCCACGACGGACAGCAGGGCGGAGTCCGCCACCGAGGCCTATCGAAGGGTGAAGTCGGTGGCGGAGCGATTCCGCGACCACTACATCTACAAGAAGATAGACTCGACGCTGCGCGGCAACATCGCCGCCGAGCTCCAGGCCGTGCTTGACGTGACGCGGGCCGAGCATGCCGTCGTGTGTCCTGCATTCCCATCCATCAAGCGCACCGTCGTGAACGGCGTGCTGCTGGTGGACGGTGTGCCGGTGCATGAGACCGGCTTCGCCCGGGACCCGGTCAGCCCCGTCACCCACTCCGACATCGTGGAATTGCTGCGCGCAGGCTCGGGCATCGCAGCAGAGAGCATCCCTGTGGCCGACGTGCAGCAGGGCGCCACTCACCTCGCCGCCCGCATCCAGGCCTGCGCAAGCCGCGCCGTAGTCGTCGACGCCACCGAAGACAAGCATCTGCGCTGCATCGCAGATGCGCTCGCCCTGGGCAGAGACCGCTGGGTGCCCTGCGGTTCGGGCGGATTGGGCGCTCAGATCCCGCTCGCGTTCGGCTTCACGTCGCGCTCGGAATCTGTCCCTCCGGCCCCCCGAGGTCCCGCGCTGCTGACCGTCGGGAGCCGCAATGAGGTCAGCGTCCGCCAGCTCCAGCGCGCCATCGAGACACTGAACCCTCCCGTCGTCAGCCTCGAACCGCGCCAGTTCCTCTCGAGAGCGGGCAGACCGCACAGAGTCAACCAGGTGGCGCACGAAGTCGAAGGACTGCTGCTCAAGCACCGCACGGTGCTGCTCACGTCCAGTCTGAGTGACTACTCGCCGCAGATGCGGCACATCATGGCGCCGGTTCTCGGCGCCATCGTGACGAAGGTTCTGGAACGAAGACCTCTCGCCGGCCTGTTCCTCTGCGGCGGCGATGTGGCCAGAGCCGTGTGTGGGGATGAGGGGATACAGGCCCTGAGGATCCTCGGCGACCTGCAGCCCGGCGTCATCGTCGGCGAGGCCGAGGGTGACCGGTACAAGGGGCTCAGGGTCATCACAAAGGCCGGCGGCTTCGGTAACGAAGACGCGGTAGTCGACGTCATACGGCACTTCACAGGGGGAGAATGACCATGGAGCACCACGTTCCGCTGCTTGCCATCACGATGGGGGATCCGGCGGGAGCCGGGCCGGAAATCATCGTCAAGGCGCTGGCATCCCCGCAGGTTCACTCCATCTGCCGGGGGCTGGTCATCGGGGACGCTGGAGTGATGCGCGCCGCAGCGGAGATCGTCGGCATCCCCATGCGTATCCAGGCAGTCTCAGCGCCGGCGGAGATGGCGTCGGAAGGCGGCGTTCTCAACGTCCTCGATCTTCACGACGTCAACCTGTCCACGCTTGTACGGGGACGCGTCGATGCGCGCGCGGGCAAGGCGGCGTACGAAGCGATTGAGAAGGGAACGCTCCTCACGCTCGAGGGCGGCGCGGACGCAATCGTGACGGCGCCGCTCAACAAGGATGCCCTGAACCAGGCCGGATACCACTTTCCCGGCCACACTCAGATACTGGCTTACCTCTGCGGGGCCAAAGACGCCGTGATGATGTTGACGGCTGACGCCCTGCGGATAGTACACGTCTCGACTCACGTGTCGTTGCGGGACGCGTGCGATCTGGTCACACGCGAGCGCATCCTGCGCGTCATGACGCTGGGCGAGCAGGCGACGCGCGCCATGGGCGTGGAGAAGCCGCGCATCGTCGTCCCCGGGCTCAACCCGCACTCCGGCGAGGGGGGGCTCTTCGGCCATGAAGAGGAGGAGCACATCATACCGGCGATCGAAGAGGCCCGCGCCCACGGCATGGACGTACGCGGTCCGCTGCCGCCGGATACGGCGTTCCTCAGGGCGTTTCGAGGTGAGTTCGATCTGGTGGTCGCCATGTACCACGACCAGGGGCACATACCCATCAAGATGGTGGGATTCGAGAAGGGCGTCAACGTGACGCTCGGCCTGCCCATCATCCGTACGTCGGTCGACCACGGCACGGTCTTCGGCAAAGCCGGGAAGGGAACAGCCGACCCGACGAGCATGATCGAAGCCATCAAGCTCGCCGCGACGATGGTCCGCACGTCGCGGCGGTCGCGCTAGTCAGGCGTCGGTCCTCCGCCTGCGGCCGGCGAGGTGCACAGCCCTTGCACGCAGGTGCATCAGAGCTCGCGCCGCGCGCTCGGGCGACGGGAAAGCGAGCGCCGTCCCTGTGCTCTCAAGCGACCGGCGCACTGCTTCGAAGTGCGGCCCGTACGCAAAGAATACGAGCGGCTTGGCAGGAAACAACCGCGCCGCTTCGCAAGCCATGGGGGCCAGCTCCTCTCCCAGATGCGGGTCGTAGGCCCCCAAGACCATAAGCGCGGCGTCCACACGGGGATCGGAGAGCACGTGCCACAGCCCCTGTCTCTCCACTTCGGTTCGCGGAAGGCCGAGGATAGAGACACCCGGCCAGATGTCGAACGGGTTGCCGACTCCCATCCACTCCGGGGATAGTGCGCGGAGACCCCGCAGCGTCGGCTCGGTGAACTCCACCAGGTCCATGCCATACTTGCCACAGGCGTCCGAAGCGATGATGCCGAACCCTCCGGTGTACGTCGTCAGGCCGATGCCATTGCCCGCTGGAGCCGGCAGCGTCAGAAAGGCGCGCATGGCGTCAGCGAGTTCTTCGATGTCGCCGACACGAAGCGCCCCAGCCTGTCTGAGCGCGGTATCCCAGAGCCGGTCACTTCCGGCGAGCGCTCCTGTGTGGGACTGGACAGCGCGGGCGGACTGAGGCGTGCGCCCCGTCTTCAGGGCGAGGACCGGCTTCTTCAGCGTGACGCGGCGGACGGCTCGCAGGAACTCCCGCGCGTCGGGCATTCCTTCGGTGTGCACCACTATGACTCTGGTCTGGTCGTCCTGCTCGAAGTACTCGAGGCAGTCGACGACGTTCACATCGCACGCATCTCCGACGTCAATCGCCTTGCCGGCGAGCTTTATGTCGTTCAATCCGACGAACGTGCCTCCGGTCTGCGAGACGGTCCCGACGGCCACAGGCTCCATCGAGATGCGGATGTAGGACGTGCTCATCTTCAGCCGGGCATTCGCAACGCCGAATGTGTTGGGTCCCAGGATGCGCGTCCCCGTGCCTGCCGCGATGGCGAGGATCTCGCGCTGGAGCCGCTTCCCTTCGGCATCGTCTGCATCCGCGAAGCCCTGGGTGATGATGACGATGGCCTTGATGCCCTTTGCGACACAGTCCCTGACCGCGGCGGAGACCAGCGTTCTTGGCAGACTGATGAGAGCCAGGTCCGCCGTCTCGGGCAGGGCGCCCACGTGAGGATACGTCTTCACGCCGAGTATCTCGGCAGCGTTCGGGTTGACGGGGAAGAGCCGCCCCTCGTAGCCGTATCCAAGGATGTTCTCAAGCAGGTTGAAGGACCCCGGACCGGTCCTCCGAGATACCCCGACCGCTGCAATTGAGCGTGGCTCCATAAACAGCTTCATCTGGTCGAATCTCGTCATCTGGGCTCCTCTCTCGGGTAAGGCGCGGGTCTGCACATGTTCCATGACGCCGGTTATTCTGTCAATGCGCCTGCTGATGCCGAGGCAGGGCCGATTTCGCTCTGGTAGACTTGACGCTGCTCCCGACCGTACGGACAGACAGGAGGCAAGCGGTTGTTCGAGAACAGAGTCGCCGAACTGCGCCCGGTGTTTCACCCCCGCTCTATCGCCGTCGTAGGCGCCTCCAGCGACGAACACAAGTCCGGCTCTAAATGGGTGCTGGGACTTCAGGCAGCCGGCTACCGGGGAGCGCTGTACCCGGTGAGCACCCGCGGAGGAAGCATCGGCGGTCTCACCATCTACACGAGTCTCGAATCCGTGCCCGGCGAGGTCGAACACGTTATCGCCTCCGTGCCGGTCGCATCGGTGATGCACCTGCTGGACGACTGCATCCGCAAGCGGGCGCGGGTTGTCATGTTCTTCACGGCGGGCTTCGCCGAGACCGGCTCGCAGGCGGGGGCCGAGCTTGAGAAGGCGATGCTGGAGAAGGCCCGAGCGGCCGGGCTGCGAATCATCGGCCCGAACTGCATCGGAAGCTACTGCCCTGCGGAGCACATCCCGTTGGGCCCATCGGCTCCGGGAAGGCTTGGCGTGCCCGGGGAGGCTGGCTTCATCTCCCAGAGCGGCGGCATCGCGGCGAAGCTTGTGGAAAACGGCATCGCGCGCCACATCCGCTTCGGCAAGGGCGTCAGCGTCGGCAACAGCATCGACCTCGATGCATCCGACTTCCTGGAGTACTTCGGGGGCGACCCTGAAACGAAGGTGGTGGGGATGTACCTGGAAGGCACCAGGAATGGCAGGCGGCTGTTCGAGACACTCCGGGACGTCTGCCGCGTGAAGCCGGTCGTTGTGTGGAAGGGTGGGAGAACGGCCGCCGGAGCGGCGGCGGCCCGCTCGCACACGGGTTCGATGGCCAGCTCAGCCCCCGTATGGTCGGCGGCGCTGCGGCAGGTGGGTGCCATCGAGGCGCGCAGCCTCGAGGAGCTGACCGATTGCCTTCTGCTGCTGCAGCAACCCGCGCCGGTTCGCGTTCGGAACGTAGCCGTGGTGGGCGGACTGGCGGACGGCGGCGGCGGCATCTCGGTCTCCGGCAGTGATGCATGCAACGACAACGAGTTGACCGTTCCGGAGCTATCGACCGGGACCAAGGAGTCCCTGCAGCAACTCATCGGTGAGGTAGGCAGCATCCTCCGGAACCCGGTCGACGTCAGCCCGGCTCAGTTCCGGGGACCCGACACGCTGTTCCGTGCGCTGGAGGTAGTCGCGCACGAACCCGGCATCGACGTCGTCCTGCTGCAGGAGGACATGGACATCATGCTGAGCTTCCTCGGGCAACCGGAGACCGGTGTCATCAACACCTTCCTCGCACGGTTTCCTCAGGCCTGCGGCAAGCCGCTGGTCATGGTGCTGCCTCCCGGCTCGGCAGAACCTGAGCGGGTCGAACTCGAGGACCGCCTGCTGACGGCGGGAATTCCGGTCTTTCCCACGATGGCGCGAGCAGCTCGTGCCCTGAGTCTGGTGAGCCGCCGCCCCGTGCCGGCGTAGCAGCCGCGCCTTTACAATGGCTCCTACGCGGGACTATAATCGAGTCCTATGCCCGTGTCTTCACGCACCCGCAGCTGTGCCTCCGTCGTGCGGGCGCTCCGGATTGCCGACACAGAAGCACACCCGTGCCACGTCGTCGGAGGCTTCATTCGCGACGCCATTCTGGGATGCACCTCCAGGGACATCGACCTTGCCATCCAGGGGAATGCGTTCCCCGTGGCCCAGGAGGTAGCCCGGGTTCTGGCTGCGTCATTCGTGCCTCTGGACGAGGCGCACTCTGTGGCCAGGGTGGTCGTGCCGCAAAGCGACGAGCGGGCAGCCGCGACGCCCGTGGTGATTGACTTCGCAGGGTACGAGGGGAGTATCGAGGACGACCTGCGGCGCAGGGACTTCACCATCGACGCCATCGCCGTGCCCGCAGCCGTGGTAGCGTCGGCACTCTCCGCCGGCTCTCTCGACTGGGAGCACCTGGCGCCGCACGCATTCGATCCGACGGGCGGCGTGCGCGACCTCAGGAATCGCACGTTGCGTGCCACCGGTCCAGCGGTCTTCGAGGACGACCCCGGACGGTTGTTGCGCGCCGTACGACTCTCGCGTGAGCTGTCGCTAGCCATCGAGCCCCGTACCGAGGCTGCCATCCGCGCATGCTCTCAGCATCTGGCGCAGGTCGCGCCGGAACGCACCAGGGAGGAACTCCTCAAGCTGCTGGCCCTTCCCGACGCGGGCGAAAGCCTCCATGCGCTCGACCGTCTCGGGTTGCTCACCGTGCTGTTCCCTGAGCTTGAGCTTTGCCGGGGCGTGGAGCAGCCGACCGTGCACTTCTGGGATGTGCTGGAGCACTCGATTCAGACGGTGTCCGCGTTCGAGATGGTCGCCGGGGAAGGCGACTGGCGGTACGGCAACGAAGAGATGCTGCAGTACGTGCCGGACGACCCCGCGTGCCGACTGCACCTCGATGCGATGGCGTCGTCTGAGACGACGCACCGCATTCTAATCAAGCTTGCCTGTTTGCTGCACGACATAGCCAAGCCCTCGACCAAGGTACTTGACGAGACCGGCCGCGCCCGGTTCCTCGGGCACGCGGCGGACGGCGCAGCCAGCGTGCGCGACATGCTCCAGCGGATGAGATTCAGTAGCAACGAGGTGTCGTACGTTGAGACGCTTGTGCGCCAGCATCTCCGACCGGCCCAGATGTCGTCGGAAGGGATGCCGACCGCTAGAGCAGTGTACCGATTCTTCAGAGATGCCGGGGATGCCGGCATCGGTGTGCTCTACGTTGCGATGGCGGACTATCTCGCGTGTCGTGGTCCACTGTTCACCATGGCGGAATGGCATGCTACATGCAGCCTCGTGAGGTTCATCCTGAGCGAACATCGGCGACAGGAAGCGGTGGTCGCACCGTCCAGACTGGTGGACGGACACGAGCTGATGCGGGCTCTCGAGCTCAGCCCCGGCCCGACCGTGGGGATGCTTCTCGAGACCATCATGGAAGCCCTGGCAGCCGGCTCTATCAGCTCCCGGGATGAGGCAATTCAACTCGCCAGGACGACGCTCGAATGCGAACGCTCCGCGGCAGTGAGGACGGCGAAGTGAAAAGAAGAGAAATCATGCTCCTTACGTTCATCGTTGTGCTATGCGGCCTGTCCATAGCAGCCATTGCACCGGTGGGTTCGAACCTCATCGGACCCGACGGACTCAGACTGGGACTCGACCTCAGAGGCGGCAGCCAGTTGCTCTATCTGGCCGACCTCACGAAGAAGGACCCTTCTGTTTCCGACGAGCAGGCGATGGCATCCGCCATCACGAAGATTCAGCGGCGCGTCAACGAATTCGGAGCGGCCGAGCCGGTGATACAGAAGCAGGGTGAGGACCGCATCCTGGTGCAGCTCCCGGGTGTCAAGGACATCAGCCGGGCGGTCAAATTCATCGGCGATACCGGCCTGCTCTACTTCCGGGAGATGGAGGTAGACTCGACCGGGAGTCCGGTGCTTGACAGTCAGGGGTACTATACGTTCAAGGAAGAGGCCGCAACAGCCACGGCGACTGACGGCAGCGAGCGACCACTCACGGGGCAGTACCTGAAGAGTGCAGGGCAGGATTTCGACGAGTATGGCGCCCCCATCGTCGTTTTCGAGTGGAACAGCGAGGGAGCGCACCTCTTCGAGCAGATAACCTCACGGAACCTGCAGAAGCCCCTGGCAATCGCTGTCGACGAGGAGGTCATCTCGGCGCCGATTGTGAGCGCCGTCATCTCCACGCGCGGGCAGATCGAGGGTCAGTTCACCGTCGATGAGGCAACGGACCTGGTGAACAAGCTGAACTCTGGCGCGCTGGACGTCCCCCTTGAGATTATCGACCAGCGCGACGTCGACGCGACTCTTGGTTCAGACTCGATCCGGAAGAGCCTCATCGCGGCCGGGGTGGGACTCATCCTCCTCATCATCTTCATGCTGATCTACTACAGGTTCCCCGGACTGCTCGCATGTCTGAGCCTGCTCATCTACGGAACCATCCTGCTGGCAGTATTCGACGTCTTCTCGGCACAACTGACGCTGACGCTGCCTGGCATCGCCGCATTCATCCTGTCGTTCGGCATGGCGGTGGATGCCAACGTGCTGATATTCGAGCGTCTGAAGGAAGAACTGCGCGCGGGACGGAGCCTGCCCGCGGCGGTTGAGATCGGCTTCTCGCGTGCATGGTCCGCCATCCGAGACAGCAACGTGACCACGTTCATCGCGTGCATCATCCTCTTCTGGCTAGGTGGCACGTTCGGAGCCTTCATGGTGCGCGGCTTCGCGTTGACGCTATCAATCGGCGTGGCGCTCAGCATGTTTACCGCCATCGTCGTCACCAGGACGTTCCTGCGGGTCGCCGTAACGACCGGGAAGGTCACCAATCTGCGGTTGTACGGGGTGAGGTCATGATCGATTTCGTTGGCAACAGGCATTGGGCATTCCTCGGGTCGGCAGTCGCCGTGCTCGTAGCCGTGGTCGCTCTTGCTGCTTTCGGGCTTCGCCCCGGCATCGACTTCACCGGAGGAACGTCGATGACGCTCCACTTCCAGCCTCAAGTCGAACAGATGGAACTGAGGCAGGTCGTGTGGGATTTCGGCCGTACCGAGGCAGTGGTGCAAGGCAGCGGCGACGACTTCCTGCTGCGCCTCAGGGAGCTCAGCGCGGATGAGCGCGAGGCCCTTATTGCGGCGCTCGGGACGGAGTTGGGGAGCACCGTGACGGTGCTCGACTACAATACAGTCTCGCCTGCGGTTGCGACGGATACGGCCCGGCAGGCGGGTCTGGCGGTGCTTATAGCGTCCGCCGCGATGCTGGTGTACATCGCGTGGTCCTTCCGCAACATGCCGAGCCCGTTCAAGTGGGGTACGTGCGCCATCGTCGCGCTCGTCCACAATATCGTTATCGTTGCAGGCCTGTTTGCGCTTCTGGGCAAGCTCCGCGGCGTCGAGGTGGACGCACTGTTCATCACGGGACTTCTGACTATCGTCGGCTATACCATAAACAACACGGTTGTCGTGTTCGACCGGATGCGTGAGAACCGTGCTAGAGGCGTCAGCACCGATCTCGGCGTCATAGTCAACTGCAGTCTGGTTGAGACACTCGTCAGAACCATCAACACCTCTCTCACCACGCTCTGTGTCATACTTGCGCTCCTGCTCTTCGGAGGAGCGACCATTCACTACTTCATTCTCGTGCTCTTCGTCGGCCTGATTGTCGGCACGTATAGCTCGATGTTCATCGCGGGGCCGCTGCTTGTAACCTGGGAGAAGAAGGAATGGGCGATGACGCTCAACCGGATTCGCGGGGCGCGTGAGTCCGCGTGACGAACACTCCGAACACGCGATGTGTCAGCGGCAACACTCAAGCAGACATGTGGATCGCGCGGGCGGAGCGCTCATGCGGCAGACTTCGCCGGACATCAGCGGCGAAGGTGCGCTTGCCGGTCGCATTGCCCGGTCAACCTCATCCCCGGCGGTCATCTCGGAGACTCTCTCGGGGGATGCGAATAGCTATCCCCGTCCATTGACAGCCGAGCGCGCTCCTGATATTCTCGTTCCGAGTCGGTCGGATGCGACCGTCGGGCAGCATCCCGTCACATGTCGTGTGCAACACGACACCCGGCAGATTCGGTGGGAGATCGATGCTAAGTCGAAACACAGGACCTGACGGCGGCTGGTACGTCATGTGCGACGGCTGCGGCAAGCAGATACTGGCACAGGTGTTCGAGGACCGGCTGGTTGTGACCGACAAGAGGCACGGGGCAAGGCATGTGGCGGTCGTCCCCCGGTGCGAACTGCTCAAGATCATGGGGGCATGTTCGCGCCTTCCTGAGCCGGAAGAGGAGCACAAGGAGCGCACAGCAGTCTGAGAGCATCCTGCCGGGACAACTGAATACGTAGCTGCGACAGATAGCTTGACTATCCGCTTAGACTGTGAGACGGTCCGCGCACAGAGAAGGTGCAAGGACCGTTGTTGCTTCTCCCGGCAGTTCACCGTCTCGCAAACGAGGCGACATACATAGATTCATTTTGAGAAGGAGGTGAAAGATGACAC
>CAZVCS010000049.1:0-13200 GCA_964625765.1 uncultured Dehalococcoidales bacterium
GTGAACAGCTCAGCCCAGGGGATGGGGGTCGGGTTCATGTCCAGGGTCTTGAAGGTCTCGATGTAGAGGGTAATCTCAGGAGAGCGGACCTTGATGCCTTTGGTGTCATCCAGGCCCTCCAGCAGCACTTTCGTCCACATCTGACGGGGTCCGATCCACCAGTAGGCCAGGTTCCGCACGTTGCCCTTCTCGATGCACGCCTGCCGCATCTCCTCTCCGATGGGGCCGTCGAACACCGTGGCAAGCTCGTCGAAGTCCGCGTACATGAAGGGCAAGGTCAGCATCTCGATCTTGGGCTCGATGAAGCCCATCTGAGAGGTGTCGCCCCAGGCGATGTCGATGGCGCCGAGGCCGGCGGCCTCGATCTGCTGCGCACCCGCGCCGAGCTGAGAGGCCGGGTAGACGGTGATGTCTATCTGTCCGTCGGTCCGCTCCCTGACGAGGTCCGCCCATTTGTTCGCATAGATGTCGTGGTTGGTGCCTACGGGCAAGGTGTGGTTGAAGCGCATCGTGACGATCTCTTGCTCCTTCGGCGCACAGCCGACGGCAAGGACCGATGCGAGCACCACAAGCAACAGCATACTCAGTCTCTTCATCAGTGCCTACTCCCTCCTGTTACTTCCATCGCAACGCAACCTGCCGGTGCGTGGGTTCCCAATCACTGCCACAGTCCCAACAGCTTCGGCCCCACGGTGAAGACCGCGGGGAAGAAGATGGCGACAACAACGACCAGAACGATGATGCCGACGAACGGCCATATCTGCTTGACCGGACCCGCCAGGGGCGTGTTGTTGATGCCCGCGACGATGTACAGGACGATGCCCACGGGCGGAGTGATACCCCCTGCCACGAAGGTCACCAGCACAACCATGGCGAAGACCAGCGGGTCGTACCCCATGATATCGATGAGAGGCATGAGCACCGGTATCGCCATGAGCATGGCCGAGGTGACTTCGATGAACATGCCGAGGATGACGATGATGAGCACGATGAGGAACAGCATCACGTGGTAATCGGTCGTCAGCGAGGTCATGGCCGCGACCAGCCTGGCCGAGAGGTTCTCACGCGTGAACATGTAGGTCAGCATGTTGGCGAAGCAGATGATGAGCATCGGCCCAACGGCTGCCTTGACAGCGTCGATGAGACACGTGGTGAGGACCTTGAAGTTCAGACTGCGAACAGCCACGCCGTAGAGCACCCCGTACAACACGGCGATGGCGCCCGCCTCGGTCGCGGTGAACACACCGCCCAAGATGCCGCCGATGATGATGACCGGCATTATGAGGGCCCAGACAGCGTTCTTGAGGTCGAAGAACAGCCGTCTGAAGCCGACCCAGCGCGTGACCTCGATGTTCGTCTTTCGGGCGTAGAAGTATGTGTACACCATGTAGCCGGCCGCGACCATGAAGCCCGGGACGAAGCCGGCCGCGAACAGGGTCGCGACGGGGATGCCCGTGCAGCTTGCGTAGATAATCATGAGAATGCTCGGCGGAATGATGGGCGCCAGCACGCCGGCCGATGCCACCAGCGCCACGGCGAAGTCCTCCCGGTATCCGGCCCTCTTGAGCGAGGGCAGCATGATGGCGCCGATGGCGGCCGAGTCCGCGTTCGCCGAGCCCGAAATCATGGCCATGATGACGCCGGTCACGGTCGTGGCGTGGCCGAGGCCGCCTCTGACGTGACCCACGAGCGAGAGCGCGAAGCTGACGATGCGGGTGGTGATGCCGGTCCGATTCATGAGGGCGCCCGCCAGCATGAAGAAGGGTATGGCCATCAGCGGGAACGAATCGGTCGCGGCGAAGACCCGGGATGCCATGATCATGTCCGGCAGCGTGCGGTCGAGCACCATGCCGACAACCGCCGTGATGCCCATGACGAAGGCCAGCGGCATGCCGATGAGCAGCAGCACAACGAACGTGGCAATCATGGCGGCGAGCATCAGTTCTGACTCCGCTCCGCAGGCCCGGTCGCCTGCCTCAGGCTCGCCACGGCCAGCGCGGCGCTCTGCAGCGCAACCAGTACGAGCAGCAATCCGCCGACGGGCTGCGCCACGATGACCATCCACTGGGGGATGCCGAGCCCCTCCAGAATGTTGCCTCCCGTCCTGTCGATGTAGGCGAAGGCCTGCACGCTCATGTAGACGCCGAAGGCGGCGACGAGAACGTCGAGCACGACGCCGATGATCCTTCGACTCCCCGCCGGAAGCTTCGCGGCGAGCATGTCGAACGAGACGTTCGCCTTCTCGTGGTAGAGGATGGGCATGCCCAGCATAATCATCCAGATGAACAGATACCGGGCGACCTGCTCGCCCCAGGTCAGTGAATCGTTCACAACGTAGCGGAAGAAGACCGCCGTAAGGACGATGACGACGAAGGTCGCCATGAGAACCACGCACGTGACTCTCAGCATTCGCACTACCCCGTCCACGAGCTTCTTCAACATGTCACATGCCTCGGGCAGATGCCTGCCGCACCCGTCCCGCCCGAACTGCCGTGGCGAGAAATCGCCCCATTCCCGGGCCCTCCTCACAGACGGATGATGCTGCACGGCGTCAGTACCTCGCGGCGCGACGCCGGACCCCGGCTGCTACACTGTTCAGCGTAACGGTCCGAGTTCGCTCCGTCATGCGTGCAATTGCCAGTTCCTGCCGCGAAATGCCTAGGCATATCGTACATAACCGCCCGGAACCGGGTCTCCGCCACCCATCCACCGCAGCGGTCAGGAATACCGCCGGACGCGTGACCTTTGACACCGTTCGCCGGGCATGTGTATTCTGCCGCCTGAGGCCGCGGTCTCAACCCGGCCGGTGTGGTCGCGATGGAGAAGCACAGCACCCCGGGCCGGTTCGCTGAGGCAGCCGGATTGTCCACCGGCGGGCGCGCGTCAGCGTCCGGCGCCGCGGGGGCTGTCCGAATAGTGCTGGCGGACGACCATCCCCTCTTCCGCGAGTCCATCGCCCGCGTGTTGAGCGAACGGGAAGGCTTCGAAGTCGTCGCCATCGCCGCCAACGCGACCGAAGCCATCGCCGCCGCCGCACGGTTTCAGCCTGACATCGCGCTGCTGGACGTGGCCATGCCGGGCAGCGGCATCGAGGCCATCCCCGGCATACGGGCCGCCAGCCCCCGCACGCGCGTCATGATGCTGAGCGCCTACGGCTACGAGCACTATGTCGCCTCGTCGCTCCGCGCCGGCGCCGTCGGCTACGTCATGAAGACCGCAACCATGGACTACCTCTGCGCCGCCATCCGCATGGTCCACAGCGGAGAGACCGTGTTCGACTTCAACGCGGCAGCCGGGACACCGGGACGCCTGCTGTCCGGCAAACCTGCGCCGGAACGCCCGCCGGCCGACCGGCCCCTCGCCATCAACCCGCGCGAAATTGATGTCCTCCGTCTCGTGGCGAAGGGGATGGGGAACCGGGAGATTGCCCACGACCTGGGCATCAGCGAGCGCACGGTACAGGCGCACCTCGTCAACGTGTTCGGCAAGCTGGGCGTTAAGACCCGCACAGCCGCGGTCATGCAGTGCGTCGCGGCCGGCATCATCGAGGTGGAAGGACCGCCGGGTTAGATGCACGTGTCAGGCACCGCCCCAATCACCAGTCCCGGCCAGGCATCCGGCGCCCCGTCCCCCCGTTTGAGAGGAGACGAGCGGCTGCGCGCCCTTGCATCCGGCATCCTCAGCGATATCTCCGATGCCGTGCTGCTTCTGGACCGGGACCTCACTCCGGTGGCGGGCAATGCCGCCGCTGCCCGTCTCTTCGGAGTCAGAACGCGGCAACTGAGCGGCATCAGGCTCGACACCCTGCTGAACGCGGCGTCGCTGCGCAGCCTGCTCAGGAAAGCGGGCGCCAGACAGCGGCCGGTGCACTCGTCCACGGTGTTCGGGTTGACGAGCCACGACGGCACAGAGCGCTCGGTCCAGGTCACGGTTCGCGCCGTCCCCGGGACGACCGGCCCCGAGGGCTATCTCGTGACGATGCGCGACCAGACGACCGAGAAGCGCCTGGCGGAGGATCTCCGCAAGGCGACCAACGAGAAGCGCGAGGCGCACGAGTGGGAACGCACGAGGCTGGCTCGAGGGCTGCACGATGGGGTGCTGCAGGACCTTCTCGCGCTCGCCATCAACATCGAGTGCCTTCCGGACCGGTGCAAAGCCGAGGTCAACCGCTGCAATGCCCGTGCACTTGCCACACAGGCGCGCGAGATGGCCGAGCACTTGCGGCACATGGCGCACGCCATGCGCCCGGGCATCCTGGACAGGATGCCGCTGGTGCCGGCCTTGCGAACCATCGTCAACGAAACCAACACGGACACGCTTCATGCCTCCCTGCGCGTGAGGGGCAAGATCGTCCAGATGCCCTGGTCTCTCGAGAGCACTCTCTATCGCATAGCGCTCGAGTTGCTCTCGAACGTCAGGAAGCACGCGCAGGCATCTCAGGTCGTTACGACCATCGCTTTCCACAGGGCGGATGTGACATTGACCGTGGAGGACAACGGCGTCGGATTCGAGCAGGTGCCGGACCTGATGACACTGGCGCGCCGCGGCAAGTACGGCATTGTCGGCCTGTATGAACGGGCAGAGAACCTCGATGCGTCCCTGGACATCTCCTCGGAACCCGGGTGCGGTACCCGCGTCCGTATCGTTGCGCCGTATGCGTCCCGGAAGGTGCAGGAGATACGCAAGCGGGTCTGGCCCGGCTCGCCGGAGACCATGTCACCGGCGCCGAAGTAGCCGGACTCTCCACGTCGAATACTGAGAAGGTTAGTAGCCAGGAGGATTGCCGAAACATGAAGAAGGTGCAGTGGGAACTGCTCAAGCGGACCGAGTACGCCGAGTTCGCCGCCGCCGGCGCCGTCGTCATCATTCCCGTCGGCGCCACCGAGCAGCACGGCAAGCATCTCCCCGTCAACACCGATACGAGTTGCTGCTACGCCATCGCGAAGGCGACCGCCGAGCGCATCGAGGACGTCAAAGTGCTCGTGCTGCCGCCCATCTGGACCGGCTACTCTCCGCACCACATGCAGATGGAGCAGGCGGAGGGCACCATATCGCTCGGCTTCCACACGTTTGCCGACCTGTTGACCGACGTCGCGGCATGCGTCTACGCGCACGGCTTCCGCCGCATCATGTTCCTCAACGGTCACGGCGGCAACTCGGCCCTTGTTCAGGCGGTCCGCTTCAAGCTCGGTGAAGAGAAGCAGATTCCATCGGTTCACTGCTTCACCTACTGGACGCTGCCGGACGTGCCCGAGCTGATGAAGTCCATCAGCGAGACGGACAAGGGCCACATCGGCCACGCCGGGGAGTTCGAGACGTCGCTCCAGCTCCTGCTGCAGCCCGACCTCGTGGACATGAGCCAAGCGCGGTGGGCCGGCACGCTCGGCGACCCAACCACCGCCACCGCAGAGAAGGGCAGGAAGCTTTTCGAGGCGGTCGTCACGTCGCTCATGGACGTCATCCGCCGCTACCACGCTGGCGAGTACGAGGACTCGCGCGTTTGCCGGAGGGTCATCTGAGCCGGGCGGGCATCCGTCCCCGTCCGATGAAGGAGGAGCACATGATGAAGGAACAGGGCTACACGGAACTCGCGCCCAGGCCCGTGGGACCGTACTCGCAGGGCTGCAAGGCATCAGGATTCGTCTTCGTCTCCGGACAGGGCCCGCTTGACCCGGCCACGGGCAAGCTCTGCGGCACGGACATCGCCTCGCAGACAAGGCAGGTGCTCACGAACGTCCGCAACATCCTCACGTCCATGCGCGCAACCATGAAGGACGTGGTCAAGACGA
Organism: uncultured Dehalococcoidales bacterium; assembly: GCA_964625765.1. GTDB lineage: Bacteria > Chloroflexota > Dehalococcoidia > GIF9 > AB-539-J10 > SKVJ01. The sequence continues at coordinate 5,790 of CAZVCS010000049.1, forward strand.
CCGTCATCATCACGGACGCAAAGGACTTCGCCGCCATGAACGAGGTCTACAGGGAGTTCTTCACGGAGCCGTATCCGGCGCGGACGACCTTCATCGGGCAGCTTGTCATGCCGGGCATGCTCGTGGAGATAGACGCAACCGCGCAGACCGACAAGTGGCACTGGGAGTAGCCGTCCGTCACTGACGAAGGGAGGGATTGATGGCAGCGACGGAACTGAAGGGGAAGGTCCAGACAGTCCTCGGCCCGATTGACGCCGGGGACCTCGGCGTCACGCTGACGCACGAGCACCTGCTCGTCATCGCTTCGGGAGCCTTCAAGGCGCCACAAGACCCCCACCTCAGGCGGAAGGCGCTGGAGCCGGTCAGCCATGAGAACGTCGGCTGGATCCGCTACCACCCTCTGCTCAACAAGGATAACCTCGAGCTCGGTGATGAATCAGTCGCCGTGAAGGAGGCGCTGCGCTTTCGTGAGGCGGGCGGTCGAACCATCGTCGACATGACCAACGAGAGTACCGGCCGCGACCCCGCCGCCCTGACCAGGATAGCCCGCGCCACCGGTCTCAACATCGTCATGGGCACCGGCTGCTACACCGAAGCCACCGTACCGGAGCACTTCAGGCGCAGGCTGACCGAAGACCAGTTGACCGCGACCATGGTGCGCGAGATCGAGGTCGGCGTCGGTGATACCGGCATCAGGTCCGGCGTCATCGGCGAGATAGGCACTGACTGGCCGGTGACCGACTTCGAGCGCATGTCGCTCCGCGCCGCCGTCAGAGCCCAGGAAGAGACCGGCGCCCCGATGAACGTGCACAGCGGCAAGAGCCCGTCAGCCCCCTTTGCGATACTCAAGGAACTGGAGCAGGAGCAGGCCGACCTCTCCCGGGTCTGCATCGCCCACATTGACAGCCGTGTCTTCGACTGGCGCATCGCCGCCGACCTGGCGAGGTCCGGCGTTTACCTCGGCTACGACAGCTTCTCCCTGGAGGGCTGGTACGACACGCGGCTTGTGCTGTCCGAGGAGAACCCCGTGGTGTGCGACATCCCGAACGACGCCGGCAGGCTAAACGACATCATGGCGCTCATCGGAAAGGGGTTTCTTGGACAGATACTCATCTCGCACGACCACTGCATGAAGCACCGGATGTACTGTTGGGGCGGCCCGGGGTACGCGCACATCCCGGAGAACGTCGTGCCGCTGATGCGCCGCAAGGGCTTCACCCAGGAGCAGATAGACACCATCCTGGTCGGGAACCCAAAGCGGCTGATGCCATTCGCGTGAGACCGAAGGGGACGTGAACGTCGCGATGGCGGCCGTTCCCACGCCCCCCTACCCCGAGAACTCCTTGCCGAAGATCTCCCGTGCCACGAGCATCTTCTGTATCTCGTTGGCCCCCTCGTAGATCTCGGTTATCTTGGAGTCCCGGTATAGCTCCTCCACCTTGTAGGTCGTGCCGTCGTGGGACAGCTCCCGCATGTAGCCGTAGCCGCCGAATATCTGTACCGCGTCGCGCGCCATGTCCACGGCAAGCTGCGTGCCCGTGAACTTCGCCATGGCCGCCTCCGGCTCCGGGAACTCGACGCCGAGGTCCTTTCGGTACGCGGCCTTCTGGTACAGGCTGCGGGCCGCCTCGATGCGCGCCGCGTACTCCGCCAGCCGGAACTGCCAGTACTGGAACTCGGCCAGCCGCTTGCCGAACGCGGTCCGGCGCTTCATGTAGTCGACGCATTCGTCGAAGGCGCGCTGCGCCATGCCGACGCCGGTCGCGGCGATGCCCATTCGGCCGTACGTCAGTGTGCCCAGAGCGATGTGAAGGCCCCTGCCCGGTTCCCCGACCAGGTTCTCCTCGGACACGAATGCCCCGTCCAGGTAGATGTCCGAGGTGAGCTGCCCCCGGTTGCCTATCTTGCGGTCGGGCGCGCCTACCCGGGCGCCGTCCTGCTTCAGGTCGATGACCATCTCGCAGAGCTTCCCGTCCGCCACCACGAGGCAGGTCACGAAGTCGGCCACGCACGCATTGGTGATGAACCGCTTCTGACCCGTGACCCGCCAGCCGCCATCAACCTTCGTCGCGACCGTCTTCAGGCTGCGTACGGAGAGGTCCGTGCTCGCCTCGGGTTCAGTCGTTGCGAAGCTGCCGACCTTCTCGCCGGCGATGAGAGGCTTCAGGTATCGGGCGCGCAGGGCGTCGGTCCCGTACATCAGCACGTGCCCCGCCAGGATGCAGTGGACGTCGATGACGGCAGCGACGCTGTCGCTGCCATAGCCCAGCTCCTCCAGCATGACGCACGTATCGAGCACCGGGAACTGCAGTCCCCGCCCCCAGCCCTTCGGAAAGGGGATTGCATACAGGCCCTGCCGGGCCATCCGGTCGAAGGCGTCCCGGGGAAACGACTCCCGGCTTTCATCCTGCTGCGCGATGCGCGCCGCGATGGGTTCGATGTCCCTCTCGACGAAGTCGCGGACCTCAGCCCGTATCGCCTGCGCCTCTTCGGGGAGGAAGACCTCGTGAGACAGCTTCGACTGCGTGCGTGGCGGCTGCATCGTGTGTGACCTCCTGACTGCTCGCCCTGAGCCGGGGAGGCGGGCGTGGCGGCAATGATAGTACGCCCCGGGTCGGCGGTCCACAGTGGCGGCTGCTCCGTGCGCGTGGTCCATCACGGCCCTGCCGGGTTCCCTCCCTGGCGCTGCCTCATGAGCCTGCGGTAGAGCGGACCGGCCACGACTACGCCGGGCAGGAGCGGCTCCGCCCGCTCCCCGGCGCAGGGCGCGGGGCGGGGTACCCCGGCCGGAGGCGGGCCGCCGGCGGAGGAGGTCGGGGCCGGCCCGCGCGCCGCCCTGAGCGACGCCTTGTCTACCCAGTTCAGCAGCGCGAACCACGGGCGATCCAGCACACGCTTTTCGTAGAACGCCGCGAACTTCTTGAACTCGAGCAGGTGGTCCACTCCCGGGTAGTCGTCCAGCAGTTCGCGCAGCTGCTCCCGGTCTCGCTCCCGCGGGAAACCGCTGACCCGCTCCAGGACGCCGAAGAGCCGGTCCTCAGCCAGAACCATCGCGGTGTCTTCCTGTAGCGGCGGGCTCCCATGCCCGCCCGGGGCGAACGCGGTGCCCTCCTGTAGCGGCGGGCTCGCATGCCCGCCCAAGGGCTCGGCGGGGACATCGGCAGCGCCGTCCAGCGCTCCGTTCCGGCTCTCTCCCTCTTTCCGCTTCTCCCCTCCTCTCGCGCGCGTGTTGCTGCTTCTCCCCGTAGTCTCTGCAGTGGTCTCTGGAGTGGTCTCTGGAGTAGTCTCTGTTCTTGAACGGTCGAAGTTCGACCGTTCGGACCGTTCATCCTCGACCGCCCGGGCTGCCGGAAACCCGCATTCCGGACGGTCCATGCCGGACCGCTCGGACGGCTCGCCCACATCCGTACCGGCGGGAGCAGGTCGATTGCGGGGCCTGAAGCCGGCGCCACCGTCCCGCGGCTCGGCACTGAGGGCGGCGCACAGGTCGGAGCAGCGAGGCCTGAGGTGCAGGATACGCCTGGAGCCAACCAGGTGGTGTGCCTCGTCAAGCACGCCGAGGTCGCGGAGCCGGCGCCTCGCCCTGTCGAGGCGATAGCGGTTGAGTCCCAGCTCAAGGCGCCAGTCGTCGCGCGACTTGTACACCCAGCCCTGCGGACTTGCCGCCCGCTCCGTCCAGTAGAGCAACTGAGAGAGGAGCAAGGCGGAATCCGTGTCCCCGGTCAGCTTGATGAACGCCCTGGGCACCGTGAGGAGATCGTCGTATCCCCGGCGCTCCCTGATAAGACCGAGCACCTCCTCACGTGGCGTCAATCTGCCCTCCCACCGCTGCGGCCTGTATACTGTTAGTATGCTATCACTGTAGTGCCGGGAGAACAAGGATGTCGATCAGAGCGAGTGGACGGCATGAATCGGACGGACATCATGGTCCACGAAACCAATCAGCACTGCAGGCCACGCAGTCCACCTTGTCTGTTCCGTCCGCACCAACGCCGCTGTCCGTCCCGGCGTCGGCGGAAGCCGCAGGGTGTGAAACGCCGGGCAACAGTGCTTCTTCCAAGGTCGGAGCGCCGAAACACATTGCTTTCCCGAATGGCCGGTGGTATGTTGACAGCTAGCGATTCTGTTGTTGTCGCCCGGGCGGGCAGTCTTGCGGTGGCGGCGTATTGTGCGTCGCTGTTCGGAAAGGGGAGTCATATGCCCGGAACACCAGCCGTTGCACAGTGTCTCCTGCGCCCGCGGACAGTGCTCGCGGGCTTCTTTGTGGCCGTGCTCCTGCTCGCCCTCACGCCTCAGCCACGCGTGAGCGCCTCCGAGTACGTCGTGACCAGCAACACCCCCGGTTCAGGAACAGGCACGCTCCGCTGGGCCATCGAGCAGGCGAACGCCAACCCCGGCGCCGACACCATCACCTTCAACATGTCGAGCATCGGCACTTCGTGGATCCTGTTCGACGGTGCGTGCGGCGCTAGCGAGGGAGAGGACGCCGGGGAGCTGCAGATAACCGATAGCGTCACCATCACCGGCCCGGGAGCTTCCAGTCTGAGCATCGAACAGCGTGTGCAGTGTACAGACCCCGCGGAGACGCGCATCATACATATCAGTGGCGGGGCAACCGACGTCAGTATCTCCGGTCTCACGTTCCGCTACGGTCGTGTGCCCGAAGGAGCGTCGGGCGCCGGAAGCGGCCATGGCGCAGCCATCTATAACGAGACTGCCAACCTCACGCTGACCGACTGCGTCTTCGGAAGCAACTTCATCCGTGGCGGAGGTTCAAGCCTCGACGGACGGGGCGGGGACGGTGGGAGCGGCGGCGCCGTGTACTGCGCCACAGGCAACCTCACCATCAGCGGCTGCACCTTCGACAACAACCGTGCGGGCAACGGCGGCTCGTCCGGCGCCTATGATGGCTCCACACTCGGGACAGGCGGCGGCGCGGGCGGAGACGGCGGCGCCATCTGCTTTCTCGGCGACGAGTTGACCATCGGCAGCACAACGTTCAGCAGCAACGTCGCGGGCGATGGCGGCAGGCTCTATCACTGTGCTGACGGCTCCGCCGCTGGCAACGGAGGATGCGGCGGCGCCGTGTATGCCAGAAACTGCTCGTCCGTGAGCATCAGCGACGACTGCGGCTTCTCTGGAAACGCCGCCGGCAGAGGCGGGTTCCAGGACCCCTGCGACGACCCCGATGAGCCCGGCGCCCCGGGGCTGAACGGCCTGGGCGGCATGGGAGGCAGCGGCGGGGCAATCTGGGTCAGCCACGAGTCCCTCACGCTGGAGCACTGTACGTTCAGCAACAACCGCGCGGAGCGGGGAGGCAGCTCGCTGACACAGCAGGCGGGGCCGGGTGGCCTGGGCGGGGCGGTGTACCACAGCGCCAACTGGCTCGACGCGGACTACTGCTCCTTCTCATCCAATACCGCCGGAGAAGGTGGCGATGGGCCTGAGGGTTTGCGTGGAACGGGAGGCCATGGCGGCGCCATCTACTGCAGCGGCGGCACCGCGGACGTAGTCGGCTGCACATTCAAATGGAACCATGGCGGCGCGGGCTCCGGAGACTCCCCCTACGCGCCCGAACCCGGCGGTTTCGACGGCGCTTCGCCGGGAGGCTCGGGCGGAGCGATATACTCCCACTCCGGCGGACTCCTGTTGCAGGACACCCTGTTCGAAGCCAACGGCGCCGGCATGGGCGGCTATAGCGAATCCATCAGCGGCTACGTCAACCCCGGCAGCGGGGGCGCGGTCTGGTGCCACAACCAACCCATCTACGACGCCCTCAGTGCCGAGCGTTGCTCCTTCGTGCAGAACTCTCCCAGCCTCAAAGGCGGAGCCATCTATGTAGACCAGGGCGCGGCGAAGCTGGTGAACTGCACAATCGCAGAGAACTGGGCCCATGAGGGAGGCGGCATCCGGGCCGCAGGCGAAGCACCCGTCTGGCTCAGCTTCTGCACCGTCGCATGGAACCAGGCTGTCGACTACGGCGGGGGCATCTACGCATCATCTCTCGCCCTGAGGGGGTCCATCGTCGCCAACAACACCTTCTATCTCAGTTCGGGCACTGAGCCCTCGCAGGGCACCGACGCTGACGGCCCGGACATATACGACGGCGACGGCAGCGACCCGTTCTACTCCGTCACGTCCCATGGCGGCAACGTCATCGGCATCAGTTCCGGGTTCACCAGACAGCAGGCGGACCCTTCCCCGGACGACGCCGTCGATATCGAGGCGAATCTCAGCTCGCTGACCGACGCCTTTGACCGGCTCTACGTCTGCCCGCTCATGCTGGACAGCCCGGCGCTCGACTTCATCCCGGTGACATACGGAACCGCCATCGGTGGCGCGTCGGTAGACGCGGACCAGATAGACAGGCCGCGGCCGCTGGACGGCGACCTCGACGGCACGTCGCTGTGGGACGCGGGCGCTTTCGAGGGCGTCGTCCAGAGCAACACGGCGGAATCGGCCACGGGCACTGGCGTTATCACGGTCATCTACACCGGAGCAGGCAGCCTCGACAGATTCGACGCGAAAGGCGTCGACGAGGTGTGCTGCGAAGTCCCCGAAGGTTTCGACTTCCCGCACGGCTTGCTGGAGATGGTCATCACCGGACTGAACGATGACGGAGACAACCCGGCGGAGGTGACGCTCACGCTCACCTATCCTGAGGACATACCCGAAGGCGCGATGTACTGGAAGTGCGACAACGACACGTGCGAGTGGCTCGACGTCACGTACCTGATGGGCGACGACGACGGCGACAACGTCCTGACGCTCACGCTCACCGACGGCGGCGACGGGGACCTCGACCGGGAGTGGAACGGCGAGATCCACGACCCGGGAGGCGTGGTGCTCACGGTGGAGGAAGAGGAGGATGAAGAAGAGGAAGAGCCGCGGAAGCGGCCCGACCGGGAAAGGCCGCTCACTCCCGCGAGCATGAACACCTGCTACATGGCGCTCAGCGCCTACCAGGCGCTGCCGGGCCAGGCGGTACAGGTCTCCGTCAACGTCTGCAACGGCGGCGAGCTCAAGGGCAACCAGAGCGTGGTGCTCTCGGTCAACGGCGTCGCCGAGCAGTCGCAAACGGTCAGCGTCTCCGGCGGCTCCTGCAAGACCGCCGTCTTCAACGTGGTGAAGGCTGTGCCGGGCGCCTACGACATCGCCGTCAACGGCCAGCACGCGCAGTTGGTCGTGCTCGCGCCGCGGACGGTGCAGGCAACCGTGCCATCGACGCAGGACATCGGCATCGGCACTGCGGGCATCATCGCGATAGGGGCCGTGATGGCAGCCCTCATCGCAGCGCTGGTGGTGGTGTTCAAGCGCTAGCGACCGCGCGACACGGAACTCAGAGGGGCGGTCCGGAGACCGCCCCCTTCTTTGTGCGGAGGGGGGGCGGGTGGCGCGGGTGGGGGCGAGA